>JBGAIL010000224.1:0-7209 GCA_044225565.1 Steroidobacteraceae bacterium
GCAAGAATCTCCATGTCCTCAGGGCCCGGTGCAGGCCGCGCGTGGTGGGTTCGCCAAACGAAGACGGCGAGGACCGCTACCACTGCGGCAGCCGCGACCCCAGCAGGTAGAAGCGAGCGTTCCCGCCTGGAAAGAAAGGTTGGCTCCACAGCACGTTCGAGGGCCGCATGCCGCGCGCGGGTGAGGCGCGAGCGGATGCGCCCGTCGAGCCTCGAGGTGCTTTCCTCGAGCAAGGCGCGTGCTCGCCGTTCGAATCCGGTGTGCGGATCATCATGAGTGCTCATGAAAATTCCTCAGCTTCTCGCGCAGCGCGTGCAGCGCACGAAAATAGTGTGTCTTGACGCTGCCCTGCGAGCAGCTCATGGCGATGGCGGTCTGCTCCACGTCCAGCCCTTCGAGGTTGCGCAGCATGAAAGCCTGCTGCTGGCGCAGTGGCAAGTCCCGAAGCGCCCGCTCGAGCGCCTGCACGGATTCCTCGAGCTGCAATTGCTCGTCAGGCACCGGGTTCGTGCTCGCCGTCCGGGCTATCGGGTCCGCCTCGGCGTCCTCATCCTCGTCATCGCGACGGAAGGGCAGCCAGGCCATCACCCGGTTGCGAACCCTGCGCCGGCGCTGCAAGTCGCGAACCTTGTTCTGCAGAATCCGGTAGAAGAGCGGCCGCCATTCGTCCTCCCGACGGTCGCCATAGCGGCTCGCGAGCTGCATCATGGCCTCCTGCACGGCATCGAGTGCGTCGTCCTCCTGGCGCAACGCCACCTGTGCCAGCTTGAAGGCCTTGAGCTCGACGCTCGCCAGAAAGCTCCCGAGGCGTGCCGTGTGGGGATTCGAACGCGACAAATTCGCTTCGCCGGAGGTGTCTGGTGGCATGCAATGAACCGGCGCGAGCGTAGCAAACGCGGTCATGCCGTGCACAACGCGGCAGACGGGCGGGGGTTGACATGGCGGGGGCGCCGGAGGTGTGGCCCGGGTACGCCGCCCGGATGTTCAGCGAGTATCCAGGCGACGCCAGCTGAGCATTGTCTGCGCCGCCTCCTTCACGGTTGCAGTGGCGCGTCCCAGGCGGTCTCGGGGCGCAGCGACAGCCCGGAGAGCTTGCCCGAAGCGTCGAGCGAGACGTTGATCTCGAGCACGCCTTTCTCGAACCGGCCCCGATAACGATACAACCGCTCGTCGCCATGCTCGTCGACGCCGATGCCGAAGAGCCGCAGCTCCTGCAGCGCGCCGACCTCCTTCACGCGCGGGCTGAAGTATTCGGCCGTCCGTTCGTAGTCTTCTGCCGATCCCTTGACGAAATCGCGCGTATCCAGCTTGCCGCCGGCGAGCGATTGCACCTGGCGCTTCACCCGCTCGGTCACCGCAGGATCGCGATCCTCGATGGGCGCGCCGGGCGGCAGGGTGAGCTTCGAGTCGTAGAGGCCGGCGACGGCGCGGGCGATGCGCGCCGGGTCGCCGCGGTCGCTGTTCGTCAGCACCACGATGGAGATCTCGTCACCGAGATAGCGGATGAAGAACGTCTGGAATCCCTGCCAGGAGCCGCTGTGCTGGTGGATCTCCTGCCCCGCGAAATCCTCGAGCGACCACGCGAAGCCGTACGGGTAGGTCTTGCCGCTCGCGAGCCGGACCGGCGCGTAGACCTGGGCCCACGATTCGGGCTTGAGGATCCTGCCGGCAAGCAGCCCGGCGTCCCACTTCGCGTAGTCGAGCACCGTCAGATAGAGCGAGCCGTCGGCCGTGGAGTTGCTGGTGGGTGAGACCCACTCCTGGTTGCGCAGGCCACGGTCCGTAAGCTCGTAGCCGGCGGCGCGGTTCATCACGATGTCGCCGTCGCTGATGACGCGTGCCGTCTGCATATGCAGAGGGCCGAACACGCGCCTGGCGAGTACGTCTCCGTAGAACTCGCCGCTCACCCGCTTCACGAGAAGTCCCAGCAGCGTGTAGCCCGAGTTGCTGTAGCTCCAGCGCTCGCCGGGAGGGAATTCGAGCTTCAGCGCGTAGAGGATCCCGAGCAGCTCCTCATCCGTGTAGTCGCGTCGCCGATCGAAGCCCGGATCGCCCGCGATGCCCGAGGTGTGCGTGAGGATGTGACGCAGCTTGATGGGCTGCCAGCTCTTCGGCGATTCCGGCAGATAGGTGCGGATCGACTCATCGAGCCTCAGCTTGCCGTCCTCGACCATCAGCATGATCGCCGTGGAGGTGAACTGCTTGCCGATCGATCCCGACTGGAAGATCGTATCGGGATGCACGGGCACGCGGTGCTCGATATTCGCATAGCCGTAGCCCTGCGCTCGCACGAGCTTGCCGTGATGGATGATCGCAAGCGCGGCGCCCGGCGTTCGCTCGCGACCGATCTCCTGGTTGACGTAGTCGTCGATCGCGTCGGCGTGCAGCGGAGCAGTGGCGGCGAGCGCGGTCAGGATGGAAAGCAGCTTCAGAGTCCTCATCTACTGGTGCCCCTCGTGCCCGAGTTCCGGTCGCGGCTGGATGCGTGGCGATGGCGGCCGTCATTGGAGGCGGCCGTTCGCCCGAACATACTGAGTCGAATGAGCGGGGAATATCACGTATCCCGGCGTGCAAAGGCTCCCGCCCCGATGGCACCGGGCTTTGCCTGGCGGTAATCTCCCGTCGTGTCGGACCGACTCGAGCAATGGTTCAAGCGGGAGATCCTGGTGCATGAGGAGATGCTCATGCGGTTTCTCGCCCGTTCGTGGCCAAACGGGAGTGAGTTGAAGGATTTGCGGCAGGAGGCTTACACGCGGGTCTGCGAAGCGGCGCAGCGCTCGCGCCCGCATGCGCCCAAGGCGTTCCTCTTCTCCATCGCCCGGCACATCATGGCCGACCGGCGGCGCCGGGAACGGGTCGTCTCCATCCAGGCCGCAAGGGATGCCGACTCGTCGAACGACCTGGTGGAGGAGAGGACTCCGGAGCGCTGCCTGGATGGCCATCAGGAGCTGGCACGCCTGGCGCTGGCGTTCGACCGCCTGCCCGGCAAGTGTCGCAAGGTGGTCTGGATGCGGCGGGTTCTGGACATCCCGCAGAAGGAAGTCGCGGCACGATTGGGCATCACCGTCAGGACCGTGGAGACCCAGGTCTTCAAGGGGATGCAGCTGCTGGCGGAATACCTGCGTCAGTCCGCAACGGTCGCGACGGATGCAGGAAACGGCGCAGGCGGCGAAGAGCGGCTTGCTGATCAGTGTGACAAAGAGTAGAGCCATGAGCCCGGAACGCTCACAACAGATCGATGACGCCGCAGGCCGCTGGCTGGTGCAACGCGATTCGGGCGAATGGTCGCCGCAGGATGCAGCAGCCTTCGAGACCTGGATGAGCGAGTCCATGGCGCATCGGGTCGCTTATTGGCGGCTGGAAGATGCCTGGGAGAAGGCGCAGCGCCTGAAGGCGCTGGGGGCGGGCATCCGGTCCGAAGAGCCGCCGCCAGCGGGGTACTGGAACATTTCCGCCGACCGCGCGTCGCGTCCGGAACCCGTTGCTCCTCGACGGAACGCTTTCAGGATTCGTGCGTGGGCTGCGAGCCTGGCGGTCGTGGCGATCGCGGGTGTCGCCGCCTACCTGTGGCAATCCGCGCATCGCTTTCGGACCGGCGTGGGTGAGGTCGTCTCGGTCCCCATCCCGGACGGCTCGAAAGTCACGCTCAATACGGCGAGCGCCATCAAGGTTGCGATGACGTCCCGGGAGCGTCGGATCGAGCTCGAGCGCGGAGAAGCGTTCTTCGAGGTCGCTCAGGAACCCGCACGGCCCTTCGTCGTCGTGGCGGGCGACAAGCGTGTGGTTGCGATCGGGACCAAGTTCTCGGTCCGCAAAGCGGTGGTCGACCCCGCCCGTCCCGCTCAGGCTGATGACATACAGATCGTCGTGACCGAGGGCGCCGTACGCGTGGAAGCGGTCGGCTCGCAGGGCTCGAAGCTCTTGAGCAAGGAGCCTCTGACGGCCGGCAGCCTGGCATGGACGTCGGGCAAGGAGCTGACCCGGCGCCAGGCGGCGCGCGAAGCGGTCGAGAGCCTGAGCTGGCGCAGCGGGACCCTGGTTTTCAGGGACGTCTCGCTTGCCCAGGCTGCGGCGGAGTTCAATCGCTACAACGAACGCAAGATCGTCATCGATGATGCCGCAGCTGCGGATTTGCGCATCGCCGGGAGCTTCCGCACCACGAGCGCCGAATCCTTCGTCGACATCATCGAGCGTGGCTATCCCGTGCGCGGCATCGTCCACGACGGCAAGATCGTCATCAGCTCCGCGAAATGACTTCCCGATACGTGATTTGCGGCTGCCAGGCGACTACCTGACGACAGGTGGCGACACCAGCATGGCCGCGCCGCGGCCATGACGACGTTGGGGAGCATCATGTACGCGTCAATGCGATCTGCGCTCATCGTGGCGATCTGCAGTCTTTCATCATGGGCTGCTCATGCCGGGCAGGCTCCTTCGGCCTCGAGCCCGTCTGCTTCCATTGCGGCGCCTCATGCCATCGAGATTCCACCGGGGGATCTCGCGGCCGCCATTCAGCTGCTGGTCAAGCAGACCGGCGCGGATCTCGTGTACCGGCCCGAGCAGGTGGCAGGGCTGAAGACACCAGGGATCAAGGGCACGCTGACCACCGAGGAGGCGATCGGAAAGTTGCTCGAAGGGACGGCTCTGCGGCTGTCGACCAACGCAGCGGGGGCGATGTTGATCGCGGAGCCCAAGCCGAGCGCGCGGGTACCGGCGCAGGATTCCGTGCGACTGGCACAAGCTGCTTCCGCCTCTGGCCAGTCGCAGGCGCCTTCGGACGCCGACCCGTCCGCTGCCGACCCGGCGCTCGACGAAATCGTGGTGGTCGGCAAGGGATATGGCGCGCCTGAAACGAAATCGAACATCGCGTTGCGTCAGTTCCCGAATACCGCAACCATCGTGGATCAGGAGCGGATCCAGCGGCAGAATCTCGTGACCCTGCAGGATGTCGGGCGGCACACGCTCGGCATCACCGGTGTCAGCAACGCCTCTTCCGGGCAATTCATCTCGCGTGGATTCGTCATCGACAAATATCTGATCGATGGCGTTCCGGAGATGAGCGCCATACTGGGAACGACCACGCAGGATATCTTCCGGTATGACCGCGTAGAGGTGTTGCGCGGGCCGGCCGGGTTGTTCAGCGGCGCGGGCTCGCCCGCCGGAGCGATCAACCTCGTGCGCAAGCGCCCGCTCGAGGAGCGGCGCGTATCCACCGAGCTGAATCTCGGCTCCTGGAAACACTACCGGGGAGAGCTCGACGTGTCCGTGCCGGTCTCGGACGCGATCGGCTTTCGCGGCGGGGTCGCCTATCAGGACCAGGATCAATTCTATGACTTCGGGTTCGAGAACAGGCTGACGGGATACGTCGTCAGCGACTTCGAGCTCGCCGAGCGCACGACCCTCACGATCGGAGCGGACTACGACCGGCTGAAGGTGGCGGAAAACTTCGGCCTTCCAGGGCTCGTCGGCGGCGGATTCGCGGACTTCAGATACTCGACCTTCGCGGGTGCAGCGTGGAATCGCGTGCGCGGAGCGAGCAGCTCGGCTTTCCTGGAACTGCAGCAGGGGCTGGGCGAGCGATGGCATCTCCGCGCCAACGTCCGGCACAGCAAGTTCGACCGCGACGGCCACTATGCTTATCCGGGTTTCGTGCCAGTCACGCCGACCGACGGAGTCGTCCCGCTCGCGGATTTCGCCGGCGCCAGCAAGCAGGACAGCACCGAGATCGACGTCCACGCGGTCGGTAGCGTCTCCCTGTTCGGCCGGAACCACGAGATCCTCTTCGGAGTGGACTTTGCGCGAGGCTCCAACGATCAGCGGTCACGGTTCCTTTACGGGGTCGACTCGCTCGATCTGTACGACCCGGACTACGATTTTCCCGAAACGCCCCTCACGCCCGACGTGTCGATCGAGGACGACATCAAGCAGCACGGCGTCTACGGTCAGGCCAGATTCCGGGTGAGCAACGGCCTGATGCTCGTTCTGGGCGGCCGGGTGAGCAACTACGATCTCGAGAACGTATTCACCTTTCTCGGCAGCCCTCCTTCGATCGGGCGCACCGAGCTTTCGGGCCAGTTCGTGCCGTACGGTGGCGTGGTGTGGGATTTCCTGCCGCAATGGACGGCCTATGCCAGCTATGCCGAGACGTTCGCGCCGCAGGCGGCGCGCACCGCCGATGGCGAGCTCATCGAACCCGCCATCGGCAAGCAGATCGAGGCGGGCGTCAAAGGCAGTCCCTGGAGCGATGCGTGGCTCGTGTCGCTCGCGCTCTACCAGATCGAGGAGGTCAACCGCGCCCAGCTCGTTCCTCCGCAGGAGGCCCAGATTTTCGTGGCGAGCGGCCGGGTGGTGAGCGAAGGAGTGGAGCTCGAGGCGAATGGAGAGCTCAAGCCCGGGTGGCAGCTGAACGGCGGCTACGCCTACAACACCAACAAGTACGAGGAGGATCTCCTGTTCAACGGTCAGCCGTTCACGCGTGTGAGTCCCAAGCACCAGATCAAGGTCGACACTCAGTATCAGCCGGGCGGCGGAATGCTGCATCGATTCAGCATCGGAGGCGGAGTCGTCTGGTTCAGCGAGACGACGGGAGGCATCCTGGACGCCGACGGCATCGATGGCAGAGTGACCCAGGGCGCTTACACCGTGGTCGACCTGCGCCTGGGCTACCAGGTGAGCGACCATCTGAAACTGTCTGCCCAGGTCAACAACCTGTTCGACGACGACTATTTCGCCACGATCGGCAACATCTACGGCGACAATTTCTTCGGTGCCCGCCGGAACTTCCTGTTCACGGCTCGAATGGCGTTCTGACCATGAGGTGGCTGGTCGCCATCGCAGGCGCGCTCTTCGGCTCCTGCGGTGTTTCGTCGCCGGCGATGGCACTGGAGCCCGGCTGCACGGCAGCCGCCGTGCGCGATGGCAAGGTGATCGAGTCCGAGGCGCACGGCGTCGCGGACGTCAATGGCACCGCACCGCTCGGGCCGGACACGGTGTTCAACATTGCGTCCGTCTCCAAACAGTTCACCGCCTTCGCCATCCTGTTGCTCGAGCAGCAGGGCCGGATCTCGCTGGACGATTCGGTGAGCCGATATGTGCCGGAGCTCGCGCACTACGCGGCGCCCGTGAAGATTCGTCATCTTCTGTGGCACACCGGGGGCGTGCGCGAGTTCTATACGGTACTCACGCTCTCGGGACGGTCGTTGAAGGACA
>JBGAIL010000225.1:0-7387 GCA_044225565.1 Steroidobacteraceae bacterium
AATTTCCGACCCCCGATCCGCATCCCGCTATGCCCGGCCGCTACTTCATCAAAACCTTCGGCTGCCAGATGAACGAGTACGACTCCGCCCGCATGGCGGACGCGCTCCACGCAGCGGACGGCCTCGTCGCCACCGAGCACCCCGCCGAAGCCGACGTGCTCCTCATGAACACCTGCTCCGTGCGCGAGAAGGCGCAGGAGAAAGTCTTCTCCCTCCTCGGCGAATGGCGCGAGCTCAAGGAGGCGCGGCCCGAAGTGATCATCGGCGTCGGCGGCTGCGTGGCAAGCCAGGAAGGCGACGCCATCACGCGCCGTGCCCCGTTCGTGGACCTGGTATTCGGCCCCCAGACGCTGCACCGCCTGCCCGAGATGATCGGCGAGCTGCGTCGCACCGGCCGCTCAGTGGTCGACATCAGCTTCCCCGAGATCGAGAAATTCGATCGCCTGCCCGAGCCGCGCGCAGAAGGCGCCACGGCGTTCGTATCCATCATGGAAGGGTGCAGCAAGTACTGCACCTTCTGCATAGTGCCCTACACGCGCGGCGACGAAGTGAGCCGCCCGTTCGATTCCGTGCTGCGGGAAGTGCGGCAGCTGGCCGCGCAGGGCGTGCGCGAAGTGACGCTGCTGGGCCAGAACGTCAATGCTTATGCGGGAGCGATGTCGGACGGAGCCATCGTCGACCTCGCCACGCTCATCCATCACGTCGCCACCGTCGACGGCATCGAGCGCATCCGCTTCACCACCTCGCACCCGCTCGAGTTCACGGACAGCCTCATCGAGGCCTACGCGAACGTGCCGCAGCTCGCGAACCACCTGCACCTTCCGGTGCAGAGCGGCTCGGACCGCGTGCTCTCGCTCATGAAGCGCGGCTACACGGCGCTCGAGTTCAAGGAGAAGGTGCGCAAGCTGCGCGCCGCACGGCCGGACATCAGCGTGTCCTCCGATTTCATCGTCGGCTTCCCGGCGAGACCGAGCGCGATTTCGAAGCCACCCTGAAGCTCGTGAAGGACGTGCGCTGCGACCAGTCCTACAGTTTCATCTACAGCCGCCGGCCCGGCACGCCCGCCGCTTCCCTGCCGGACGAAGTGCCGCACGAAGTCAAACAGGAACGCCTCATGCGCCTGCAGGCGCAGCTCGACGCGCAGGGCCGCGAGATCAGCCTCGGCATGGTCGGCAGCATGCAGCGCGTGCTGGTAGAGCGGCCGGCGAAGAAGGACCCGCGCGAGCTTGCAGGGCGCACCGAGAACAACCGCTGGGTGAACTTCGCGGGGCCGCATGCGCTCATCGGCCGTTTCACGGATGTGGTGATCGTCGATGCCATGCGCAACAGCCTGCGCGGGCGCCTTCACGAAGGAGCCGCGTGCCTCACATGACCGCCACGGTCGCTCGCGAGTTCGACCTCGAACCTGCAGACAACGCGCGGCTGGCCAATCTCTGCGGGCCGCTGGATGAGAACCTCCGCCTGGTCGAGTCGCGGCTCGGCGTCGAGATCCGGCGCCGCGGGGACAACTTCCGCGTGATCGGCGCGCGCGCAGAGGCAGCCGAAGACACGCTGCGCGAGCTGTTCAATCTCGCAGTCTCGGAACAGATCACCACGGAGGACGTGCATCTTGCGCTGCGTGAGCGCGAAGAGGCTGCGGCAGGCGCACCGAAGCCCGCTGCAGGTGACGAGCTTTCCGTACGCGTTCTGCGCGGAACCATCAAGGCGCGCGGCGCGCACCAGCGCGAATACCTGGCGCAGATCCGCCGTAAAGACCTTACGTTCGGCATCGGCCCCGCCGGCACGGGCAAGACGTATCTCGCCGTGGCTTGCGCGGTGGAAGCGCTGCAGACCGAACGCATCCGCCGCATCGTGCTCGTGAGGCCGGCGGTCGAAGCAGGCGAGCGGCTGGGCTTCCTGCCGGGCGACCTCACGCAGAAGGTGGATCCGTACCTGCGGCCGATGTACGACGCGCTCTACGAGATGATGGGCTTCGACCGGGTGGCCCGCTTCATCGAGCGCAACGTCATCGAGGTCGCGCCGCTCGCGTTCATGCGCGGCCGCTCGCTCAACGAATCGTTCATCATCCTCGATGAGGCGCAGAACACCACGACCGAGCAGATGAAGATGTTCCTGACCCGCATCGGATTCGGCTCGAAGGCGGTGGTGACCGGCGACGTCACGCAGACGGACCTGCCGGCAGGGCGGCAGTCCGGGCTGCGGCACGTCATCGACATCCTGCAGGGCGTCGAGGGCGTGGCCTTCACGCATTTCGATGCGAAGGACGTGGTCCGGCATCCGCTCGTGCAGCGCATCGTGCAGGCGTACGAAGCGCGGGGCGAATCGAAATGAAGGCGCAGGCGCGCACCGCTTTGCACATCGACCTGGCGCGCGAATCGCGCGGATGGGCGCCGTCGCTCGCGAGCCTGCGCGAATGGGCGGGCGCGGCGCTCGGCCGGCGCGGCGTGGGCCGGGAGATCAGCGTGCGCGTGGTCGGCCCGCGCGAAAGCCGGCAACTCAATGCCCGCTACCGGCGGCGCGACAAGCCCACCAACGTCCTGTCCTTCCCGTCGGCGCCGATGCCCGAGATCAAACCGCAGCCCCTGGGAGATCTGGTGATCTGCCCGCAGGTGCTGCGGGCCGAGGCGCTGGCGCAGGGCAAGACGCTGCGTGCGCACTGGGCGCACCTCGTGGTGCACGGCGCCCTGCACCTGGCCGGCTACGATCACGAGCATGAACACGAAGCGCGCCGCATGGAGCGGCGCGAGATCGCGGTGCTGAAGCGGCTCGGCTTCGGCAATCCCTATCGAGTCGTTTGAGGAGCGGCCTCGATGTCGAAGGACCTGAATGCGACCGGACGCTGGCTGAAGCGCATCACGCAGAGCCTGAGCGGCGAGCCGCAGGATCGCGAGGAGCTCATGCAGCTGCTGCGCGAAGCCGCGGAGCGCGGCCTGGTGGATGGCGACGCGCTCACCATGCTCGAAGGCGTGCTGGAAGTCGCGGACCTGCAGGTGCGCGACATCATGGTGCCGCGCGTGCAGATGGTGTTCATCCGCCGCGACGAGCCGCCCGAGCGCATCCTGCCGGCGGTCATCGAGTCCGGCCACTCGCGCTTCCCGGTGATGGATGAGGACCGCGACGACATCGTCGGCATCCTGCTCGCGAAGGACCTGCTGCGCCTGTGCGTGGAGGAGGCGGGCCAGCGCTTCGACATCCGCGAGTTCATGCGCCCCGCGGTGTTCGTGCCGGAGTCCAAGCGGCTGAACGTGCTGCTCAAGGAATTCCGCCGCAACCGCAACCACATGGCGCTCGTCGTCGACGAGTACGGCGGCGTCTCGGGCCTGGTCACCATCGAGGACGTGATCGAGCAGATCATCGGCGAGATCGACGACGAGTTCGACGTCGAGGACGACCAGAACATCCGTCGCGAGAGCGAGCGGCAGTTCGCGGTGCGCGGCGTCACCCGGCTCGACGAGTTCAACGAGTACTTCGGCACCGAGCTCGTCTCGGAGGAATTCGACACCATCGCCGGACTCGTGATGAAGCAGGCCGGCCGCCTGCCGCGTCGCGGCGAGGCGGTGAGCATCGACGGCTTCGAGTTCCGCGTGGTGCGCGGCGATCGCCGGCGCATCGAAGGCCTGCGCGTGACCTCGCCACGGGACGTCGTACCGCCGCCGGAAGAGAACGGCTGAAGCGGCGCCGCCGCTCCCCGCCATGCTCACCGCAATCATCGTCATCGTCGTGGTGCTGGCCGCGATCGGCGGCACCATCCTGGGCCTCCGCGACAGCACGAAGACCGGCATGCCCTCGCAGGACGTGCTCGACCGTGCCACGAAGCGGGCACGGGAGCTCGAAGCCGAGGAGAAGGCGCGGGGCGAGGACTGAATGCAGCTCATCCGCGTCCGCGGGGCGCGCACGCACAACCTCAAGAACGTCGATGTCGACCTGCCGCGGGACCGGCTGATCGTGCTCACCGGCCTGTCCGGCTCCGGCAAGTCCTCGCTCGCCTTCGACACGCTGTATGCCGAAGGCCAGCGCCGCTACGTCGAATCGCTGTCCGCCTACGCGCGGCAGTTCCTCTCGATGATGGACAAGCCCGACGTGGATGCGATCGAAGGCCTCTCGCCCGCGATCTCCATCGAGCAGAAGGCGACGTCGCACAACCCGCGCTCGACGGTCGGTACGGTCACCGAGATCCATGATTACCTGAGACTGCTCTATGCACGCGCGGGTATCCCGCGCTGCCCGGACCACGGCACCGATCTCACCACACAAACCGTGAGCCAGATGGTGGACCAGGTCCTGCGCATGCCGGAAGGCGCCGCAGTCGCGCTGCTCGCGCCAATCATCCACGACCGCAAGGGCGAGCACGCCGCCGCGCTGGTGGAGCTTGCGGGGCAGGGCTTCGTGCGCGCGCGCATCGACGGGCACATGGTCGAGCTCGACGAGACACCGAAGCTCGACGCGAAGCGCAAGCACACCATCGAAGCCGTCGTGGACCGCTTCCGCGTGAAGCCGGACATGGCGCAGCGGCTGGCTGAATCCTTCGAAACCGCACTGCGCGTCTCCGGCGGCACGGCCATCATCGCCCCGCTCGAATCGTCGGGCGCTGGCACTGGCTCGCGCAGCGCAGCGGCGGGCGTGGGTTCGCGCAGGGCGGCGGCGGATACGAGTTCACGCGGCACTGCTCCGGGTGCATCGGCCTCCAGAGAAGTCATGTTCTCGAGCCGCCACGCCTGCCCGGCGTGCGGCTACAGCGTGCCGCCGCTCGAGCCGAAGATGTTCTCTTTCAACAACCCCGCCGGCGCATGCCCCACCTGCGACGGCCTGGGCGTGAAGCAATTCTTCGATCCCCAGCGCGTCATCGTGAACCCGCACCTGGCGCTCGCCGGCGGCGCGGTGCGCGGCTGGGACCGCCGCAACGCCCACTATTTCCAGCTGATCCAGTCCCTCGCCCGCCACTTCAGGTTCGACGTGGAGACGCCGTGGAACGAGCTGCCGGCGAAAGTGCAGAAAGTACTGCTGTACGGCACCGGAGACGAAGCGGTCGAGTTCCGCTACGAGGAAGCGCGGGGGCGCATGAGCCGCCGCAAGCATCCGTTCGAAGGCATCCTTCCGAACCTCGAGCGCCGCTACCGCGAGACCGAATCGCAGACGGTGCGCGAAGAACTCGCGAAGTATCTCGGCGTGCAACCGTGCCCGGAGTGCGGCGGCTCGCGGCTGAACCGCACGGCACGCTTCGTGTTCGTCGCGGACAAGAGCCTGCCCGAAGTGTCCCGCCTCACCGTCGGCCGCGCGCTCGAGCACTTCCGCTCGCTGGACGTGGCCGGCTGGCGCGGCGAGGTCGTCTCGAAAATCGTACGGGACGTGGGTCAGCGCCTGAGCTTCCTCGCGGACGTCGGCCTCGACTACCTCACGCTCGATCGCAGCGCGGAAACGCTTTCGGGTGGTGAGGCACAACGCATCCGGCTCGCGAGCCAGGTGGGCTCCGGGCTCACGGGAGTGATGTACATCCTGGACGAGCCGTCGATCGGGCTGCACCAGCGCGACAACGCGCGCCTGCTCGGCACACTGAAAGCCCTGCGGGACACGGGTAACACGGTGATCGTCGTCGAGCACGATGAGGACGCGATCCGCGCGGCGGACTACGTGGTGGACCTGGGCCCGGGCGCCGGCGCGCACGGAGGACAGGTCGTGGCGCGGGGGACGCCGTCCGAAGTCGAATCGAACCCGGCTTCGATCACCGGCCAGTATCTGAGCGGGCGCAGGAAAATCGCGCTACCCGGCCTGCGCACGCCGCGCACCGCGGGACGCGACATCCGGATAGTCGGCGCCACCGGGAACAATCTTCGCAATCTGACTGCGGAGGTTCCGCTGGGCCTGTTCACTTGCGTGACGGGCGTGTCGGGCTCAGGCAAATCCACGCTCATCATCGACACCCTGTTCCAGCACGCGGCCTCGCATCTCAACGGCACGCCCATGGAAGGCGCACCGATCGAACGCATCGAAGGGCTCGAGAACATCGACCGCATCATCGACATCGACCAGAGCCCCATCGGCCGCACGCCACGCTCCAATCCCGCAACCTACACCGGGCTCTTCGCGCCGCTGCGCGATCTGTTCGCGGCCGTGCCCGAAGCGCGCGCGCGGGGTTACGACGCGGGCCGCTTCAGCTTCAACGTGAAGGGCGGGCGCTGCGAGGCCTGCCAGGGTGATGGCCTCATCAAGGTGGAGATGCACTTCCTGCCGGACGTCTACGTGCCCTGCGACGTCTGCAAGGGCCAACGCTACAACCGCGAGACGCTCGAGATCCGCTATCGCGGGCGCAACATCCACGAAGTGCTCGAGATGACGGTCGAAGACGCGCTGCGCCTGTTCCAGGCCGTGCCGCCGATCGCGAGCCGCCTGCAGACGCTGGTGGATGTCGGGCTCTCTTACATCCACCTCGGGCAGAACGCGACGACGCTCTCAGGCGGTGAGGCGCAGCGCGTGAAGCTCGCCCGCGAGCTCGCCAAGCGCGCCACCGGCCGCACGCTCTACATCCTGGACGAGCCCACCACGGGCCTGCACTTCCACGACGTCGCCCAACTGCTCGACGTGCTGCACCGCCTGCGCGACGAGGGCAACACGATCGTGGTGATCGAGCACAACCTCGACGTCATCAAGACGGCCGACTGGATCGTCGACCTCGGCCCCGAGGGCGGCGAGGGCGGCGGGCAGATCCTCGTCAGTGGCACGCCTGAACAAGTGGCCGCAACGCCCGCTTCATGCACCGGCCAGTATCTTCGGCCGCTACTCAAATAATATTGGTCACACACTGTGTGACCAATTGTCCTGGTCGCACTATCGATTGCTTCTGGGTGTCGAAAATGCGCGCGCACGCGCCTGGTACATGAAAGAATCCGCTGACCAGAATTGGGCGGTTCGCGTGCTCTCCCGCCAGATCCATTCCCTGTATTACGAGCGCACGATCCTGAGCCGGGACAAGGCGCCGTTGGCAGCGGAAATGCGGGAATCGCAGCTCGAGCAGGCCATCCTCGGCAAGCTGCAGGCCTTCATGCTGGAGCTCGGCAAAGGCTTCGCCTTCGTGGCGCGGCAGTACCGCATCAGCACGGAGACGAAGGACTTCTACATCGACCTCGTCTTCTACAACTACAATCCCACGGTGGGGCTCATCCTCTGCTCCGAGAGGGACCACACCGTGGTGAAGTACTCGGTGCTGAACGACGACCGCCAGCTCTTCGCGTCGCGGTACCGGCCATACCTGCCGACGGAAGAGCAGCTCCGGGAGGAGATCGAGCGGGAGACGCTCGCCGTCGAGCAAGAGGGCATCTCGGCAGTGCCAGCCGGACCTTCGTAGCCGACGTCGCGCCCGGCCCCGCTACCGGATGTTGTAGACCAGGTTGAG
>JBGAIL010000226.1:0-7318 GCA_044225565.1 Steroidobacteraceae bacterium
AGTGGTCTCCGGCATCGAAGCGCTGGCGCGGGAGAACAACGCGCCGCTGTCGGTCGCCGAGACGCGCGGGCCTTTTGCCGCTCCGGGCCTCCATCACTTCAAGATCGGGCGCAACGAGGAGCCGCAGACCAAGCTCAAGGACTTCGAGGCGGCGATGTCCAGCGACATCGCGGGGACGGCCGACGTGGCGTTGATGAAGCTGTGCTACATCGATTTCCGGCCCGACACGAACCCGAAGCAGCTGGCCCAGGACTACATCGCCGAGGTGGACGGTCTGGCCGCGCGCTTCCCGCAGACCACTTTCGTACCGTTGACCGCACCGCTCACCACCGTGCAGACGGGCCCCAAGGCGCTGATCAAGAAGCTGATGGGCAAGAAACCGGCGGGATACGAGAGCAACGCGCAGCGCAAGGTATTCAACGAGACGCTGCGGGCACATTACGCGAACCGCAACGTGCTGTTCGACATCGCCGCTGTCGAGTCAGGCTTCGGCAAGGTGGCCATCGAGCACGATGGGCAGCGCATCGAAGCGCTGGACCCGGCGCTCACCTACGACGGCGGACATCTGAACGACCAGGGGAAGCGCCTGGTGGGCGGCGCGCTGGCGCATCACCTGGCGAGCATCGCACGGCCCAGCCCCGCCGGGCAGTGAAATGGCCGATTCCCTGTTCCGCCAGCTCCGTGCGGACGCGCGATTCTATCGGCAGCTGAAACATCCCGGGAAACCGGTGAACGCTGCCGGCACGCTGTCCACCGCCCTGATCAGCAAGGGTTGGTGGTTCCTGGCCGCTCACCGCGTGGGCCATTACAGCAGCTTCAACCGCAGCCTCACGAATCCCGTGTGGTGGGTAGCGCGCATCCTGGAAAGCTTCGGCCGCTATCTTTGCGCCGTGACGTGCAGATCCGAGTCGATGGGGGACTGCGAGATCAAGGGGCCCGTCTTCTTCTCGGACGAGGGGTACTTCATGATCGGCGCCCGAGGGATAGGCGCGGGCACCATCCTCCACCGCCGCGTCACGCTGGGCATGGCGGTCGCCAATGGCAAGCAGGATCGCCCAGTGATCGGCAGCAACGTCTGGATCGGCCCGGACTGCGTGATCGCCGGCGGGCTCCAGGTCGGAGATGGCGCCACCGTGCTTCCCGGCAGCTATCTCACGTTCAGCATACCGCCGGGAGCCGTCGCCCGAGGCAACCCCGCGCGCGTCATTCGTCAGGGTTTCAACAACGAGGTCTTGCGGCGCTCGTTGGCGATCGTCACCGAGCTTCCTGCCCCCGCACCGGAAATACCGCGATGAGGGGCGCCTTCATCGAGGACATCCACCGATACGTCGGAATCAAGCGGGAACTGACCTTCCGTAGAGCCGTGAGCGCCGTCCTGCACGACTACGGCTTGCAGGCGCTGATGGGATATCGCCTCGGGCGCTTCCTGCTTCGCGCCCGCCGGAAATTCCACTGGTGGCCCCTGCTACCGTTCGGGTGGCTGCTCTACCTTCTGTGGAGCCGCTTCGTCCGTTTTTCCTACGACATCCGCCTGCATTTGAATGCGGACATCGGCCCTGGACTGTACATCGGGCATTTCGGCGGCATGCTCGTGGAACGCTGCAGGCTGGGCAAGCATTGCACCATCTCGCAATCCACCCGCATCCCCGCCGGCGAAGCCGCGACCGGGCCGGTGCTGGGCGACAGGGTATGGGTGGGCGCGCATGCCCAGATCATCGGGCCTTACGCCATCGGCACCGGCAGCACCGTGAGTGCGGCGGCCACTGTGACGAGGGACATCCCCGAGAGCACGCTGTGCATGGGCAATCCGGCCCGCGTCGTCATGCGGGACTACGACAATACCGTGATCCTGCTGCTCGCCTGAGCAGCGACCGACGGTCCCGGCCCGAAACGCCGGGCTCACTCCGAAGGACGACGCAGGTACAGCCGCTCGTATTGACGAGCCATGATCTCCGCGCTGAAGCGGTCGCGAAAGCGTTCTTTGCCGTTCACCGCATAAGCCTGCAGCAAATCGGGAGTGTCGAGCAGCCGGACGATGGCTTCAGCGAGCGCGCCGGAGTCCAGCGGCGGCACCAGCGTTCCCGTGACGCCATCGACGACGGCCGTCGAATTTCCGCCCACGTCCGTCGCGACGATGGGACAGCCCGCGGCCATCGCTTCCAAGATGACCATGGGCAGGCCTTCCCACTTGGAAGGCAGCACATAGAGGTCCAGCAGCTTGAGCAACTCGGGAATGTCCTTCCGCGGGCCGCAGAACACCACTCGCGACGCGATGCCGAGCTCCCGCGCCTCCCGCTCGAGCTCCACCCTGAGATCGCCGTCGCCCGCAACGAGCAGGGTGGTGTCGGGATGCCTGGCAAGGATGCGCGGCATCGCCTGGAGCAGGAACGTGATGCCCTTCTGATCGCTCAGACGTACGGCCAGCCCGATGACGCTTCCCTTCTCATGTATCCCGAGCTCCCGGCGTTTGGCCTGCCGGTCGATCGCGAGGTCAAACCGCGAACCGTCGATGCCGTTGGGGATGGTCACGATCTTGCGTGCCGGTATCTTCTCGTAGCGCATCAGCTGCTGCGAGGTGTGCTCGGAGCACCCTACGACGCGATAGGCATACTGCGCCATCGCCCATTCCGCGATCATGTACCGCAGCTTGTCCGGAAACGCACGCGCATGATCGGTATGAATGACGGTGCGCACGCCCGCCAGGATGGCGCCGAGCGTGCCGTCGAAGAACGGCTGGGTGTTGTGAGTATGGACGACGTCGATCCGCAGCTCGCGCAGCACTCTCGCCACTTTCAGGAAGGCGAAGTAGTCGGCACCGCGCTCCTTCTGCTCCAGGAGATGGACGGGGATTCCCAACGCTTCGACGTCGTTGAAAGAGCCCCTTCTCCCGCAAGCACAGGATGGAGATGTCGAAGCGGCTGATCCAGCGTCCTGCACAGGTTGTAGATGACCTGCTGCAGCCCTCCCAGATCGAGGTCATGGGTGATCTGCATCAGCCGCAGACGCGGCGCAGCAGCTGGAGAAGGAGACGCCATGTCGTCATTCCTCGCATGACCCATCAATGTCCGAGGAGGTTCGCGGTGCGCCGTATGGTCGCGTCATCGACATCCTCGTGCGTGGGCAGTGTCAACAATCGATCTGCGAAATCGCGTGCGCATGGAAACCCCCGCTGGACGGTGACGAGCGGACCGACTCCTTCGATATCCGGCAGCGCCCGGGCATACATGATCGAGGCGCCGAGACCGGCCTGCCGCAGTTGCGCATAGGTCTCGTCGCGGAGGGCTTTCGAACCCATCAGGATCGGATACCGTAGTAGCGCATAGTCGCAGGGGACGCCATGCGTGAGGGGCAGATCGGTGATGTGGCGGCCATCGAGCCGAGCGAGGACCTCACGCCACTTGTCCTGCACGTCGAGCCTCCTCGCCAGGTATCGCCCGACATTGACAGGCAACCGCTGCCGGCGTGCGGGCGGCATGCCAGCGATCTCTTCCAGCGGGTGATACCTCGTGAGCCCGATGCCCAGGAATGGCAGTCTCTCCGCGATGCCGTAAATGCGGGGGTGGATCAACGAGTTGTAGATGGCCACCTCGGCTGCATCCCTCAGCGCCGCACCACCCGCGCTCGACTGCGGCGCCGGCGGGCTTTCCATGCTTCCCGAGACGAGCAAGGCACCACCACCCAGCACATTGACCGGCTTGCCTCGACCGAAGCTGAGAACCACATAGTCGCCGAGGAATCGCTGCGCGGGCTCGCGCGGAAACCACTGCGCGCTGTCTTCGATCAGGACGACGTTCCGGTCGCCGATGATCGTGCGGAGCCTGCCGAAGTCGGACCGGATCCCCAGAAACGTCACGGCGACGATCGCCGCGGTGCGAGGATTCAAGAGCGCGGCAACGGCTTCGGGATCGTATCCGGGAGAGTCGGGGCGCAAGTCCGCGAGCACGGGCCGGGCACCGGCATGTACGGCCGCCGCCACGAGGTCCGGACACCCATAAGCCGGCAAGACCACCTCGGGGCTCTCTACGCCGCTGCGCTTGCACGCCATGCGCATCGCCAACGCCAATGCCGCGGTGCCCGAGCTCAGATGGGAAACCCGGTATCCGTCGACCAACGCCTCTAGCTCGCACCCGCCCATGCCTTCGGAAGAGGCGATGCGATTGCCCACGGGACGGAGTGAACGCAGCGTCATGGAATCATCGCTGCGAGGGGCTCCACACGACGACCCGCCGGCCTGCCATGTATGCCAGGGATGCATGCATCACCGCGATATTGGCCTGCAGGAAGAAATACACCAGCCGCAAAGGCATCACGCGGCGCAGCCCCGGAAATGGCCATGCAGCGAGCGCGGTCAGCCCGTACACCACGACCTGCGCGCACAGCGTCGCCGCATAGAACCAGTGGTCTTCCGCCAGCCCGACGTTCGCGAGGAACGCAACCAGCAAACACCACGGCACGACCCAGCGCATGATCTTGTGACTCCAGACCTGAAAGGCAAAGAAGCCATAGCGGAACGGATTCAGGACTTCGCTCTGCCTCGCGATCGCGGTGACGCCCCTGACGACCGTGCGCACCTTTCGCTGGTACTCGCGCCTCGGATCCTTGATGTCCTTGTAATACCCCAGGACGTCGCCGCAGGAGATCGAACGGAAGCCGTGACGGCTGCAGTTCAGCGCGGTGTTGAAGTCGCTGGGCGAAGCGGTGTCCCAGGGCACGCAGATACTCTTGCGCGCCGCGAAGAACGATCCGCTCAAGCCGACCAGGCCCGCGTGGCGCGATTCCAGCGATCGCAGCCACATCTCGTACTTCACGTATGCGCCCTCGCCCACGATGCTGCCGTCGTCGGATATGAACCGGTCTTCGCTCGAGAGCGCTCCCAGCGTGGGATCCGCGAAACGCTCCGCGATACGCAGGAGGGAATCCGGAGGAATCTGCGTGGCGGCATCCGAGAACACCAGGATCTCGCCCTGTGCCGCCTGGATGGCGAGCCACTGCGCGTACTCCTTGCCCCTGTGTTCGTCGGACCGCACCAGCTTCACGCCCGAGCCCGAAAACGAGCGCACGATCTCATCGGTCGCATCGCTGGAGCAGTCCGAGGCCACGATGACTTCCAGAAGCCCCGGCGGATAGTTGACCGCGAGGGAATTGCGCAATTTCTCGGCGATCCGGCTGCTTTCGTTGTGCACCGTGATGATCAGGCTCAATCGCGGCCAGGACGATGCGGCCGGCACTCCGCTCCCGGCAGGCCCGCGCCCGGGCAGCAGCAGGAGCACCACCGGGTAGACGAAATAGCTGTAGAAGGCCCCCACCAGGGATGCCCAGAAGACCACCTGCAACACTGCGCTGGACCGCTCTTGTTCTTGACGCCGGGCAGGAAGTGTAATCCGGCCAGGAATTGCCGGAACAGCGGCTACATCGCAGTAGCGCGTGAGAAGGGGATCACACTTTGCGGCCGGGATATCCGGCTGGTACCCGAGCCCGGAAGGTGCGGGCTTCGGGTACCTGCCGCGCCGGCGTTTACTGCGCCTGGACGTCCGTAGGCGCCATGGGGACCGACGTAGTCGGGGCGGGAGCGCCGGACCGGTCGAGAGTGGTCGACAGGTAGAGGTCGTCGATGTAGCGGCTCACCGCGCGATTCGGCCCGCCGAACACCGCACCGGAGTAATTGCCGCCGAACCACATGCTCTGCCAGCCCGAGCCGTTGGGCACGCCGCGGCTCGTGGACCTCCAGGCGATGTCCCTGCGGTCGAGGACCAGCTTGTCGTCGATCCAGACCTGCATGACGCCGTCCCCGGCATTCGTGGCCGAGTCCAGGACCAGCCAGGTCTCGTACTTGTACCAGTGGCCGGTGCGGATGTAAGGCAGGTTGTTGCCGAACAGGGTGCTCGCCGGATACGTGGCTTCGATGTCCTGGTTGTAGATGGCGTTGCACAGGCCCTTGGCGTACGGGTCGCTCGACGAGCCTTGATAGGTCTGCCAGATGAGCTTCTCGGACATGTAGGCGTAGCCGGACCCGTCGCTCCCGGTATTGAAATCCGGGCGAGTGAAATAACGGGACGTCTTCAGGCCGACCGGCCAGTTGCCCTCCCAGCCCGGGGCGTAATACTCGTACTTGCGGATGTACAGCGACTTGGTCGAGGCGAAGGCTGCCGGCTTCAGCTCGACGCCCGCCTCGTCGTTCGGGTAGGTGATCTTGATCGACCGCGAGCCGGAGTGCGCGACATCCGTCGACAGGGAGACCTGGACGCCATCGTAGGTGTTGACGTCGTAGAAGATCTGGTTCAGATCGCCCGATTCCAGATTGTTGCTGAAGATCTGCCCGGCAAAGGCACCCGATGCATATCCGAGCACGGCAACCATCAGAGCTGACTGCGACAACTTCATTTTCAATCACCTCTCAAACGAGAATACCCAGTACGTTCGCGCGCTAGGCAGTTGGCTTTGCCACTCGTATGACCTGAGTAACCTCTGCCACCTCAAGTTCACGACCGAGTGCCGGATTTGCAGGAGCCAAGCCCTTTGGCACGCTGGCAAGTTAGCAGCCCACGCGTCAAATCCCGCACCGATTCAATCACAATAATAGAACAGCACCGTGCGCCGAAATGCACAGAATGCGTCTCCTTTAGGCGACTTTGAGGCGATGAAAACGCCGAGTCGCCTCGAGGCGACAGGGACGGCGCGCGATCAGGTCAACCACCCGGGCTTCCCGAAAGCGGGACCGGGAGCTGCAGGCAGACGATCGCGGACTGCCGCGCGAAGTGAGGGCGGCGACAGAACCGCGCCCCGGAAAGGCTTATCATGCGCCCGCGACTTGAACGGGCGCGCCCGATTTCGAACCGAACAGGCCATGGCACTCGAAAGCACCTTAGCAGCGGCAAAAGGATTGATCCGGTCGGGGGCATCGCTCGCCTACTACGCCACGGGGCATCACAAGCGGGCCAATCTCGGGCAGTTCGTCATCCTGATGTATCACAGGGTGCTGCGGGACGACGACCCGTACATTCCATACATCCAGCCGGGCATGTATGTCCGCGAGTCCTCGTTCGCGAAGCAACTGGAGTTCCTCACCGACAATTACCAGGTCGTCTCCCTGCAGGAGATGCTCGATCTCATCGGAGCGCGCCAGGTGTCGAAACACCGGCAGTACTGCGTCGTCACCTTCGACGACGGCTGGCTGGACAACTATCAGCACGCCTTCCCGCTGCTGAAGAGATTCTCGGTGCCGGCCACCATCTTCCTCACCGCATCGTTCGTCGGAACGCACCGATTCTTCTGGCACGAGAAGATCTCGAGGCTCTTCTACCTCGCCCGGAGCGAATCC
>JBGAIL010000227.1:0-6933 GCA_044225565.1 Steroidobacteraceae bacterium
CTTCCTTCCGGGCATGGTGGACTGGCTGAACCAGACCACGGGACTGAAGATCCGCATCGCCTCGCACGGTATCGTGGCCGAGCCCGGCCATGCCTACATCGCGCCGGACGATTTCCATCTCGCGGCAACCGCGTCGGGCCGCATCCTGCTCGCGCGCGAGCCGGCCGAGAACGGCCTTCGGCCCTCGGTGTCGTACCTGTTCCGCTCGCTGGCCCACAGCTGCGGCGCGGGCGCGATCGGCGTGCTGCTCACCGGCATGGGCAAGGACGGCGCGCAGGAACTGAAGCTGATGAAGGACAGAGGGGCTCTCACCATCGCGCAGGACCGCGAGAGCTCCATCGTGCACGGCATGCCCGGCGAGGCCATCGCCATCGATGCCACCGTGCAGATACTGCCGGCGGACCGCATTGCGGATGCACTCGTCATTCACGTCAAACGCAAGGCCGCGACGGCGGCAGGACAGGAACCATGGGCGTCGCCCTGAAACCGGACTCCCGCATCGAGGTCCTCATCGCGGAGGACAGCCCCACGCAGGCCGCGCGCCTGAAGCACATCCTGGAGCAGGAGGACTACCAGGTGACCTCGGCCGCGAACGGCCGCCTGGCGCTCGAGGCTGCCCGGCGCCGCAAGCCCGCGCTGATCATCAGCGACGTGGTGATGCCCGAGATGACCGGATACGAGCTCTGCAACGCCATCAAGAGCGATCCACGCCTGAGCGACATCCCGGTCATCCTCGTGACCACGCTCTCGGATCCGCAGGACGTGATCCGCGGGCTCGCCTGTCGCGCCGACAACTTCATCCTCAAGCCCTACGATACGGACTACCTGCTCGGCCGCGTGCAGTTCGTGCTGGTGAACAGCCGGATGCGCCAGAGCGAGCAGCCGGGCATGGGCCTGGAGATCTTCTTCAACGGCCAGCGGCACTTCATCACCGCGGACCGGCTGCAGATCCTCAACCTGCTGCTGTCCACCTACGAGGCGGCGATCCAGCGCAACCGCGAGCTCACGAGCACGCAGGACACGCTGCGCCAGACCAACGAGGAGCTGCAGCAGCTCACGCAGGAGCTCGAAGACCGTGTGCGCATGCGCACCGTGGAGCTCGAGCGCAGCAACGAAGCGCTGCGTCAGGCCCAGCAGGCCGTGATCCAGCAGGAACGCCTGCGCGCGCTGGGGCAGATGGCGAGCGGCATCGCGCACGACATCAACAACGCGATCTCCCCCATCGCGCTGTATACCGAATCGCTCATCGAGCGCGAGTCGAATCTGAGCACCCGGGCCCGCGACCAGTTGCTCACCATCCAGCGCGCCATAGACGACGTGGCGGCCACGGTGGCGCGCATGCGGGAGTTCTACCGCCCGCACGCCGAAGAAGTGCTGCTGCACGAGATCCAGGTGAATCCGCTGGTCGACCAGGTGGCCGATCTCACGCGTGCCCGCTGGAGCGACATGCCACAACGCAAAGGCGTGATGATCGAGCTCAGGACGGACCTCGCGGACGGACTTCCCGCGATCCTCGGCGCGGAGAACGAGATCCGCGACGCGCTCACCAACCTCATCTTCAACGCGGTGGACGCCATGCCCGAAGGCGGCACCATCGAGGTGTGCTCCTATCTCAGGAGCGTGCCCGCCTCGGACGGCACGTCCTCAGGGGTGGTGGCGCTCGAAGTGAAGGACAGCGGCGTCGGCATGGACGAGGAGACGCGACGCCGCTGCCTGGAGCCCTTCTTCACGACGAAGGGCGAGCGCGGCACGGGCCTGGGGCTCGCCATGGTGTACGGCATGGCGCAACGCCACGGCGCCGCGCTCGAGATCGAAAGCCAGCCCGGCGCGGGCACGACGATGAGGGTCCTCTTCCAGGTGAGTTCTCCTCTTTCCTCCAGCGAGGGCCAGTCCGGTGCGCGGCAGACAAGCACGCACGGCCTCAGGCTGCTGATCGTCGACGACGACCCGCTGCTCATCGAGTCGCTGCGCAACACGCTGGAGGCCGACGGGCACGATGTGACTGCCGCCGACGGCGGGCAGCCCGGCATCGACGCGTTCAGGAAAGCGCTGGCGCAGGGCCGGCCTTTCGATCTCGTCGTCACGGACTTCGGCATGCCCTATGTGGACGGCCGGCAGGTGATCGAAGCGATCCGTGCGGCGTCGCCGAAAACGCCCATCGTGCTGCTCACCGGCTGGGGGCAGCGCGTGGAGGACGATGGTCGCGGCCTGCCCGGAGCGGACCGGCTGCTCAGCAAGCCGCCCCGGCTCCAGGAACTGCGCGCAGCGTTGAGCGAGCTCACCGCCGCGCGCGCGCCGGGTTAGTCCTCGCCTTCCTCGCCCTCATCGTCGTCGTACGCGAAGGGGTTCGTGTCGGACGGCTTCTGCTCGACGGGCATGCGGGGCAGCGGCTTGTCCGCCTCGGCGGAAAGCCACAGCATCGATGCGAGGATCACCGAAGCCTGCTTGAGGTCGGCGAGCTTCAGGTGATCGTAGCTGTCGAGGCTGCTGTGGTGGATACGGCTGCCGTAGTCCAGCGGGTCCTGGATGAACTGGAATCCCGGCACGCCGACGTCCTGCATGAGCACGTGGTCGGTGCCGCCCGTGTGCTGCGAGACCACCGTAGCGGCTCCCATGCTCGCGAACGGCGCGAGCCATTCGCGGAAGATCGGCACCACCGCGAGGTTGCCTTCCGTATAGATGCCGCGCAGCTTGCCCGAGCCGTTGTCGATGTTGAAGTACGCGGCGAGATCCGTGCTGGTGGCCTTCGGCTTGATCGGCCAGCGCAGGCCCCAAGTGTTGTAAGGATTGATCTTCGCCAGCTCGGGGTCCGTGACCGGCGGGCGCTCGGCGAGATACTTCTCGACGTACGCCATGGAGCCGAAGATGCCCTGCTCTTCGCCCGACCACAGCGCAAAGCGGATGGCGCGCTTCGGCTTCAGGCCCAGCGCGGACAGGATGCGCGCAGCTTCCATCACGGATGCGGAGCCGGCGGCGTTGTCCTGCGCGCCATCCGCGGCGACCCAGCTGTCGAGGTGCGCGCCGGCCATCACATACCCGGCCTTGGGATCGCGGCCGGGAATTTCCGCGATGATGTTGTAGGCCTTGTGGTCTTCGTCGTGATAGCTCACGACGCTGGTGACTTCGAGCGTGGGCGGCTCACCGACTTTCGCGAGGCGCGCGAGCTTGCGGTAATCCTCGGCGGCGAGATCGATGCCAGGCACCTTCGGCGTGTTGCCCACCCGGAAACCGTAGCCCTCGCCATGCAGCAGGCCACCGTCGCGATAGGACTTGTGCACGCGCGCGAGCGCGCCCTCCCCGGCCAGGAAGGCGTCGAGCTTCGTTTCGAACTGCGCGTTCTGCAACGACTTCTTCACCGCCGATTCGGAATGGCTCGGCTGCTCGTACTCATCGAGCTTGCGCAGGTCTTCGTCGGTGTAGCGCTGGAATGCCGCCTTGTCGGGCTCGGAACCCTCGTCCGGCAGCGAGACGAGCACGATCTTGCCGCGCAGCTGGCCTTTCCACTTCGCGAAATCGCGCTCGCGCTTCATCGGAGCGACGAACACGGGCGCGCTCAACGTACCCTGCGTGCCGGGCGTCCAGGCGATGGGGATGGCACGCATCGTGAGCACGCGCGGCTTCGTCATGCGCACTTCCACGCGCTCGAAGGACCAGCCGCGGCCGAAGTCGAAGCCTTCGGCGCGCACGTTCTTCAGGCCCCATTTGCGGTACTGCTCCTGGGTCCACCTCTCCGCCTCGCGCATCTGCGGCGAGTTCGTCATGCGGCCGCCGATGCGGTCCGTGAGATAGGAGGCCGTCATCGGCAGCTCGCTGCGGTTCAGGCCTTCGTCGATGATGCGATTGAGGGTGGCGTGATCGACGCCGCCGGCGGCAAAGGCCGAAGCGGACACGGCGAGCAGCGAGAATGCAGGCAGGATTCGCATGGGAAGCTTCTCCACGAGCGCCGCGCCCAGTCGCGGCGGGCCGCAGTGTACAGGGCACACGCCTGCGGCCATAGGCGAATGCGACGGAACGAGGGACGAACTGCCGAAGACGATCCGAAAGGCGCTGCAGCGTCGCGAGTGGGCCAGGCGCGATGAGCTCCAGAGGCTGCTCGGCGATGCGACGTGCGGTATACGAGAGCGTGACGTGCAGGCGCTCGCGAGCGATGGGGCTGCCTTGCAAGCCGTGCGCAGCCTGCAGGCGCGGAATGAGTTGCTCGATACGGGCGCCTGCGGACTCGTCGGGATGAAGGCAGAAGAACACCCGGCGCTTGTGCGGCAGGGAATCGTCCCGGGCCAGCAAGCTCAGTTGCTCCATCGAGTCCGTACGTGCGGTCATGGATGCCCTCCTGTAATGTCCGGTACCGCTCCGCCCCGGCACGAGTCTTGCGGGGTGGGCGCCCCAGCATGCCTGCCGAACAGATCGTATTCCTCATGATCCTCGCCGGAACGCTGACGCTGTTCGTGAGCGAGAAGGTGCGCATCGACGTGGCGGCGATGATGACGCTGCTGGCGCTGGCGTTCACGGGCATCCTGTCGCCGTCCGAGGCGCTCTCCGGATTTTCCAGCGAGCCGGCGATCATCGTCGCGGCCGTGTTCGTCATCTCCGCCGCCCTGAGCGCCACCGGCCTGACGGAACGCATCGGCAGCCTCATCGCCCGGGCGGCCGGCGCGAGCGAATGGCGCGCGATCGTGGTGATCATGCCCGCGGTCGCGGCGCTCGCCGCCCTCTCTCACCACCTCATGATCACCGCGATGATGCTGCCCATCCTCATGCGGCTCGCACGCGAGCAGAAGCTTCCAGCCTCGCGCCTGCTCATGCCCATGTCGCTCGCCGCCTCGCTCGGCACGACGCTCACCCTGTTCAGCGCGCCGGCCTTCCTGCTGGCGAACAATCTCCTCGAGAAGCAGGGCCAGTCTGGCCTCGACGTCTTCGCCATCACGCCCATCGGCATCGCGCTGGTCGCGCTCGGCGTGCTGTACATGTCGCTCGGCCGCTGGCTGCTGCCGCGGCGTGGCGCGCGCACCGACGAAGCGGACTACCTGCGCCTCGACCGCTATTACACCGAGCTCGTCGTCGAGGCCGGATCTCCCTGGATCGACCGGCCGCTCGCGGACTTCCAGGCCCACACCAGGAGGCGCCTGGCCATCGTGGACTGGCTGCGGGCCGACAGGCCGTTTCGCGGCAAGGGCGCGGAGGAGCCGCTGAAAGAAGGAGACGTGTTCCTCGTCCGCGCCTCGCCGGACGAGATCGCATCCATCAAGGAAGAGCCGGGCCTGGATCTGCACGCCATCGCCAAGTACGGCGATTCCGCGGACGAGCCCAAGGTGGGTCAGGAAGAGAAGGAGCTGGTGCAGGTCGTCGTGGCCCCGCGCTCGCCCTTCGTCGGCCGCTCCATCGGCCGCATCGATTTCCTGAAGACGCTCGGCGTGGTGGTAGTCGGGCTGTGGCGTCGTGAAGGCTGGTTGCGGGAGGAGATCTCGCAGGTGCGGCTGCAGGAAGGCGACCTGCTGGTGCTGTGGGGTGCGCCGCGCAGGTTCGCGGAGCTCGCCGAGAACCGCGGCTTCCTCATGATGGTGCCGTTCGCAGCCAGGCCGCGGAAGCGCCATCGCGCCGCGCTGGCCATCGGCATCGTCGCCGCGGTAGTCGTAGGCGCAGCCTCGGACATCGTGCCGACGCAGTTCGCCTTCCTCGCCGGTGCCGTGGCGCTCGTGGTGACCCGATGCGTCAGCATCGAGCAGGCGTATCGCGAGATCGACGTGCGCATCTTCGTGATGATCGCGGGCGTCATCCCGCTCGGCGCAGCGATGGAAAAAACCGGTACCGCCGCGCTGCTCGCGGATCATCTGCAGGATCTCACCCATGGGTGGAGCGCGTTCGCCGTGCTGCTGGCGCTTTTCTGGGCCGGTGCCCTGCTGACGCAGATTCTCTCCGACGCCGCCACGGTCGTGCTGCTCGCGCCCGTGTCATTGGCGCTCGCACTGGCGCTGGGGCAGCCTCCAGAGCCTTTCGTGGTGTGCACGGCGCTCGGCGCGGTAGTCGCATTCCTCACGCCCATCGGGCATCACGGCAACCTGCTGATCCTGAACCCAGGTCAGTACACGTTCGGGGATTTCCTGCGCGTGGGCGTGCCGCTCACGATGCTCATCAGCCTCGTGTGCGCGTGGATGGCGGAACACCTCTGGCTCAGCTGACCGGCGTGGCGAGGCGCTATAGTGGCGCCTCCCACCTCTGCCGAAAGCGCACATGTCCGCACTGTTCTCACCGCTCGCGCTCAGAAGCGTCTCGCTGAGCAATCGCATCGTCATTTCCCCCATGTGCCAGTACTCCGCGCGCGACGGTGCAGCAACCGCATGGCACATGATGCACCTCGGGCATCTCGCGCTCTCCGGCGCCGGCATGCTCTGCATCGAGGCTACGGCGGTAGAGCCCGAAGGACGCATCACCTACGGCGATCTCGGTTTGTGGAACGACGAAACGGAAGCGGCGCTCGTGCCGATCGTGCAGGCCATTCGCGAGCACTCGCGAATCAAACTGACGATGCAGCTCGCGCACGCAGGACGCAAGGCGTCTTGCAAGGTGCCGTGGGAAGGCGGCAAGCAGATCCCACTCGCGCAAGGCGGCTGGCAGACGTTGGGCCCCTCGTCCGTGCCTTACCAGGAGGACGAAATGTCCCCCGTGGCGCTCGATGCCGAAGGCATGCGCCGCGTGCGCGACGCTTTCGCAGCGACGGCCCGCCGCGCCGCACGGTTGCAGCTCGATGGCCTCGAAGTCCATTCGGCGCACGGGTATCTGCTGCATCAGTTCCTCTCGCCGCTCAGCAACCGGCGCACCGATGAGTACGGAGGCCCCCTCGAGAACCGCATGCGGTTCCCGCTCGAGGTATTCGAAGCGACGCGTGCCGCATTCCCGGCGGACAAGCCAGTGGGCGTGCGGGTTTCGGCGACGGAC
>JBGAIL010000228.1:0-6754 GCA_044225565.1 Steroidobacteraceae bacterium
GAGGTCCGTGCCGCGTGTGAGCGTCATGAATTCGCCCTGGAATCCGATGAGGCCGCGCGCCGGCACGCGGTACTCGAGGCGCACGCGGCCCTTGCCGTCGTTCGACATGTCCGTGAGGTCTGCACGGCGCGTGCCCAGCGCTTCCATGACGCCGCCCTGGTTCGAATCCTCGATGTCCACGGTGAGCGCTTCGTACGGCTCCAGCGTCTCGCCGTCCACCACCTTGGTGAGCACGCGCGGCCGCGACACCGCGAGCTCATAGCCTTCGCGGCGCATGTTCTCGATGAGAATGGTGAGGTGCAGCTCGCCACGGCCGGAGACGCGGAAGACGTCCGGCTCGTCCGTGTCTTCGACGCGCAGCGCCACGTTGCTCTGCAGCTCGCGGTGCAGGCGCTCGCGGATCTGGCGGCTGGTGACGAACTTGCCTTCGCGGCCTGCGAGCGGTGAGGTGTTCACCTGGAAGTTCATCTGCAGCGTCGGCTCGTCGACGCGGATGGGCGGCAGGCCCGCGGGCGACTCGGGGTCGCACACCGTGAGGCCGATATTCACGTCCTCGATGCCCGTGACCGCCACGATGTCACCGGCGTGCGCCTCGTCCACGGGCGAGCGCTGCAGGCCTTTGAAGGAGAGGACCTGGCCGATCTTGGCGGTCCCGCGTTCTTCATCGCCATACCGCAGCGCAACCGACTGCCCCGCCGAGACCGAGCCGTGGCGGATGCGGCCGATGCCGATGCGGCCCACGTAGGAGTTGTAGTCGAGCGTGGAGATCTGCAGCTGCAGGGGCGCGTCCGCGTCTGCCACCGGGGCGGCGACATGCTCGAGGATGGCCTCGAAGAGCGGGGTCATGTCGGGCTGGGGGGCGGTGTGGTCGAGACTCGCCCAGCCCTGGAGGGCGGAGGCGTATACCACCGGGAAGTCGAGCTGCGCGTCGGTGGCGCCGAGCTTGTCGAAGAGCTCGAAGGTCTGGTCCACCACCCAGCCGGGGCGGGCGCCGGGGCGGTCGATCTTGTTGACCACCACGATGGCCTTCAGGCCCAGCGCCAGCGCCTTGCGGGTGACGAAGCGCGTCTGCGGCATGGGGCCCTCGACAGCGTCCACCAGCAGCAGCACGCCGTCCACCATGGAGAGCACGCGCTCGACCTCGCCGCCGAAGTCCGCGTGCCCGGGGGTGTCCACGATGTTGATGCGGGTGTCGCCGTACTCGATGGCGCAGTTCTTGGCCAGGATCGTGATGCCACGCTCCCGCTCGATGTCGTTCGAGTCCATGATCCGCTCCGCCACCTTCTCGTGCGCCGCGAAGGTGCCGGACTGCTTCAGGAGGCCGTCCACCAGGGTGGTCTTGCCGTGGTCGACGTGCGCGATGATCGCGATGTTGCGGATGGGGCGATGCATTGGGGAGGCCCAGGGCCAAAAAGGGTGCGAAGGGTAGCAGATTCGCGGGGTTACGGCTCGCCGGGGGCTTCGGATGGGGTCGGGTCTTGCCATCGAGCAGGGCGCCGCCATCCCAGCCATGAAATGCATTCATGCATGTCCGGCCCCGGGGAAGCTGTCCGCTACCCGATACAAGCTCAGGGACCGAGCGGTGAGCCGATGCGCAGGGAGGCGGTGGCGAGCCGCACCTCGATGAGGAACGCCACGAAGGCGCCCGTGAGCATCACCATGGACGCGATGAACATCACCGCGATGGCCACCTGCAGGTTCATGTGGAGGAAGGCGTTGGCGAACAGGAGGATCACCACCATCGCCACCAGGAGCGCGGAGAGGGTCGAGAGCGTGATGGCGACGTTTATGTAATGAGCGCGTCGCGCGAGCACGCGGAGGCTCTTTTCAAGGGATTTCCTGCGCACCGCCATCTGTGGCGCGGCCTCCTGCGGCGCGCCGCTGACGACCTCCTGCCCGCCTTCGAGCTGCTCCTCGAGAGTGCGCGCGCGATCCACGATGCGCGCGAGCCGGTTGGTGAGCACGCCCAGAGTGACGCCAACGCCCGACAGCAGGAACACCGGTGCCACCGCGGACTGGATGAGATGAACGATGTCCATTGGGTTGCTCGATTCCGGAGGCGCAACACGCAGATTCGTATGTTAGAGTCGCCCGCGCGAAAAAGCAGTGCCATCCCCTGAAATGGCAGAGGCTCGTTGAACATGGCTGCAAAGAAGCCCGCTCGTCGCGCAAAGCGAGGATCGTCCCCGGCGTCGCAGGGCACTGCGGCGGAGGCGGCGATCGCGCTCGGCATCAAACGCGAACTCGCCGCCGATCTCGCCCGCGCGCTCAAGAAGGCAGGACTCTCCCAATCCGAGCTGGCGCGCCGCATGCGCACCAGCCGCGCCGTGGTGCATCGGCTGTTGAAGGCCGACGACCCGTCGGTCACGCTCGCCACGCTGAGCCGCGCCGCGGTCGCCCTCGGGCGCAAGGTGAAAGTGACGCTCCGGGATTGAACGTACGGTCGCGCGCGTCGGGCCGCGCAGCCGGGGACCGGCTGCTCGCTGCCTGCCACGAGCGCGCCGTCGAGCTGCTGAAGCGCAACCTCTCGCCCGCTGGCATCCTCGCCGCGAGCGCCGGCTCCCGTTCCGTCAAGCGCGGCTACACTGCCATCTTCGGGCGCGACGCCGCCATCTGCGCGCTCGGCATGGCGTGCTCAGGCGACGCCCGGCTCGTCGAGGCTGCGGTCACAGGCCTCCATACGCTCGCACGGCACCAGGCCCGCAACGGCCAGATCCCAAAGTTCGTCGACGTGAGCCGCCGCGAGGCGGACTTCTGGTATCTCGGCTGCATCGACTCGACGCTCTGGTGGCTCATCGCCCTCGATTTCCTCGACCGCCTGGGCCGGCCGCGAGGCCTGCGTCGACGTTATGCGGCCCGCATCCGTCGCGCCGTCGACTGGCTGCTGGCCCAGGAGCACCAGCATTTCCGGCTGCTGCAGCAGAACGAGGCCAGCGACTGGGCGGACATCATGCCGCGTTCCGGCTTCGTGCTCTACACGAACGCGCTCTGGTATCAGGTGAAGCGGGCCTACGGCATCGGGCACGCGGCCGAGACGCGTGCCAGCTTCAACGGTCTCTTTCATCCGTTCTCTGCGAAGCTCGCCGAGTACCGGCGCGCCCGCCTGTTGAACGACTACGTCCTGCGCGGCGCGCGCAACCGGGACCTCTTCCTGAGCTTCGTGAATTTCTCGTTCTTTGGCGAAGAGGGCGACGTCTTCGGCAACGTGCTCGCGCTCCTCACGGGCGTCGCGGACTCGAAGGCCCGGCAGCGCACGCTTCGTGCGCTAAGGCGCGCCCGCGTGGATGAGCCTTATCCCGTGCGTGCGGTGGTGCGCCCCATCCGTCGGAATAGCGCGATGTGGCGTCATTACATGGGAAGGCATCGCCAGAACTACGAATGGCAGTACCACAACGGCGGCATCTGGCCGATGGTGGGCGGCTTCTGGATCGCCGCGCTCGCGCGCAGCGGCAAGCGGCGGGCCGCGCGCGCTGAGCTCCTCAAGCTCGCACGCGCCTGCGAGATTGATGGCTGGTCGTTCACCGAGTGGCTGCATGGCCGCACGCTCGCACCGCGCGGGATGCCAGGCCAGTCCTGGAACGCGGCGGCCTACCTGATGGCGGAGAAGCTGATCGGGGAGCCGCGTGCGGCGGCATCGAGGGCCCTGCTCACCGTCCGCCGTCGAGATTGATCGGCCTGGCTAGAGCGAGCGCTCCGCCACCAGCCAGGCCGTGACGCCGCTGACGACCACCGTGAAGGCCAGCAGCACGAGGATGTAGCCCAACATGAGGGCTCGCGATCCCTTGCGGGCCGGCTCGAGCGCACCCTCGAGCAGATCCGGATTCACGTCGCCGTCCGGAGGTTGCAGGCACCTGAGCTGATCTGCCTGCGACCAGGCGGCACGCATGCGCACGTAGGCTGCACGGTGGCGCGGACTGGCCAGCCAGGCCTGGAGCCGTGCCCGTTCTTCCGCGCTGCAGTCCGACGCCTCGCAGCGAACCAGCCAGGCCACCGCCTGGCGCTCCAGCTCGCCTGCTTCCTGAACCGGTTCCATGGGCATCCGTCCTGAGGTGTAAGACGGGCCGCGTGGTTTTTTCCGTTATGCCTGGCGGGACCCCCGGGTGCGCGCTCCACCCGGGCGCATCCTGGTCATCCAGCTGTGCTGCCGCCCCGACAGCGGCGTATTGAACAGCACTTCCGCACAGCGCCGCGCCGCCTTCATGAGGTGCTGCTCGACGGTGTTCTCGGAGATGTGCAATCGCGCGGCGATCTCTTTCTGGCTGAAGCCGTACACCTTGCGCAGTGTGAACACCTGGCGGCAGCGCCGCGGCATCGCTGCCACTGCCTGCGCAAGCAGGGCGAGCTCCTGGTGTGCGTTCACGATCTCCTCGATCTGCGCGCCTTCGTCGAGGACGTCCAGCGACGCCATGTTCGAGACGAGCTCGAGTGGCACGACTTCCTTGCGGCGCAGCCAGTCCAGCGCGACGTTGCGGGCGACCGTGAGGCAGAACGCGCGCACGGAGCGTATGTTCGATTCCTGGGAGGAAGATCCCGCGACGAGCAGGCGCGCGTAGGTTTCCTGCAGCAGCTCGTCGACGTCCGAGTTGTTGCGGGCGTAGCGCCACAGGCAGGCGCGCAGGACGCTCTCGAACCCGAGCGCGTGCAGCAGCAAGCGGTCTCCGACTTTCGCCACGCGCACAACCCCGTGCCATGCATTATTTTCGATTCCCCTAACCCATGCAGGGCGCCCGAGTGTTCCGTCATGGCGTGGGGTGCGCGTATTACGCGCCACGGCAGTTTCGCGTGCAATCCCCTAACGGAAAATTTCGCCGCGTTCGTCTATCCGATGAGTCATCGGTAGCCACGGTCGGCTCCTTGTCAGGGTCGAGAAGGTGATCGTGGTGAGGCGTCTGCTGCGGCCGGCTTCGTGCTGTGCCGCAGCAGGCGTTTTACCTGCCCGGAATCGCTGGAAACGCCACGTTTTTATATTGAGGCAGGGCGGCGTCAGGGGAGGGCGCCGTACCCGCGGGCCATCGCGGCGGCCGCCACCACCATCACCAGCACCAGCAGCGCCTCGGTATGGCTGATCATCGCGATGCGCCGGGCGGTGGCCGGAACCACGACGTCCTTTACGCCGGCGCTGCGCTGCAGGGCCCGCCGCCAGCGCATGAGCACCAGCATCGGCCAGATCTCGAGCGCGAGGATCAGCACGAAGCCGGCCATCTTTCCGAGAAAGAAGTAATTGTGCTGGTAGTACTCCAGCGGCTTCTCGGTGGGCCCGATCAGGCGCCAGGCCCCGGTGACCAGCCATAGCCCCGCGGCGATGCCCCACAAGGCATCCGCGCGGAGCGCCCGCTGCAGGGAGCCCGTGCTTATGGGCTCGAACAGGGCATTCCCGCGCGTGATCACCGCGCCCATGCCCAACCCCAGAGCCAGGAGATGCAGGGCGGCGAGGGTCACGCGCAGCATGGCGCTGCATCTTACGCCCCGCCGCTGCCCTGCGGTATAAAACTTGCTCGGCTCACGCTGGAGGCACTGCCATGACCCTGAAACCTTTGCTCGCCGTGCTCGCGGTGGGACTCGTCCTCTCCGAGGGCTGCACCACCGTCGAGACCACCAAGCCGGGCGCCGTCGGCGTGGACCGCAAGCAGCACATGCTCGTCTCCGAGGCGGAGGTGGAGAAGGGCGCCCAGGAGGCCTATTCGCAGGAGGTGACCAAGGCGCGCAGCGCCGGCAAGCTGAACACGGACAAGGCGCTCACCGCGCGCGTGCGCAACGTCTCGCAGCGGCTGATCCCGGCCACCGGGGCCTTCCGCCCGGACGCGCCGAAGTGGGAGTGGGAGATCAACACGCTCGAGACCAAGGATCTGAACGCCTACGCCATGCCCGGCGGGAAGATCATGGTGTACTCGGGCCTGGTCGACCAGTTGAAGCTGAGCGACGCAGAAATGGCAGCTGTGATCGGCCACGAGATCGCGCACGCGCTCCGCGAGCACAGCCGGGAGCGAATCTCCCGTGCATATGCGCAGCAGCTCGCTCTCGCCGGCGTGGCGGTGGTGACTGGCGCCACGCAAGGCACCATGGACCTCGCCAACACCGTGGCTTCCGTCACCTTCCAGCTGCCGCACAGCCGCGAGCAGGAATCGGAGGCGGACGAGATCGGCATGGAGCTCATGGCGCGTGCCGGCTATGACCCGAACGCGGCCGTCTCGGTGTGGAAGAAGATGCTGGCCGCCAACCAGGGTGGCCCGCCGGAGTTCCTGAGCACCCACCCCTCGCCGAGCTCGCGTATCCAGGATTTGCAGAAGCTCGTGCCGAAAGTGATGCCTCTGTACAAGCCGCGCAACTGAGCGTCACCGCGCCCGTCGGTTCTTTTCGGCAATAATGCGGCGTGCCTGACTCGCCCGCCGTCTTCCCGCCCGCCACCTCCCGGCCTCGTGTCGTCATCGTCGGCTGCGGGTTCGGGGGGCTGTTCGCCGCACGGGCGCTGCGGGGCGCGGCCATCGACCTGGTCGTCGTCGACCGGAACAACTACCACCTGTTTCAGCCCTTGCTGTATCAGGTGGCATCCGCGGCGCTCGCGCCTGCCGATATCGCGCAGCCCATCCGCACCATTCTGCGTGGGCAGCGCAACGCATCGGTGATGCTGGGCGAAGTGCAGGGAATCGACCTCGAGGCGAGGCAGGTGACCGTGCAGGGGGCTCCGACGCCGCTTACGTATGATTACCTCATCCTTTCGCCCGGCGCGGTGGACAGCTATTTCGGTCACGCGGGA
>JBGAIL010000229.1:0-6738 GCA_044225565.1 Steroidobacteraceae bacterium
CACGCCGTCGCGACGACCACGCCGGTGGGGAACCGGGCGAGCGCCTGCCGGAAGCGGCGCATTTCGGAGATCGGTGAGTCTTGCGCCCCTGCTGCACGCATCGATGCGCTCGTCGATGAAATTAGCTTCATAATAAAGCTAATTAAAGAAACTAGTCAAAGCAGCCAGTGCCGGCGGCGCTGTGGCCCCGGCAACCGCGGCGGGGTTAAGCTTCGGGGCATGACAGCCCGACGCGCCACCCCTAAGAAATCCCAGCGCGCCCCGCTCACCGTCTCCCGCAAGGAGCTGCTGGCGGCGAACACGGACGATGCGTTCCGCCACTTCGTGCACGGCCTGCTGGCATTCAGCGAGCGCGTGCTGGCCGTGCGCGAGGGATTCGGCGCCGCCATCGGCCTCACGGGAATCCAGTACACCGTGCTGGTCACCGTCGCTCACCTCGAGCCGCGTCAGGAGGTGAGTGTCGGCACGGTCGCTTCGCACCTCCACCTGAGCGGCGCGTTCATCACCACGGTGACGAACCAGCTGGAGAAGCTCGAGATGCTGCGCAAAGGCCGCAATGAGCGCGACCGTCGCGTCGCGGTGCTCTCCCCTACGCCCAAGGCACTCCAGGCGCTGGAGCGCCTCGCGCCCTTGCAGCAGCAAGTGAACGACGAGCTCTTCGGCACGCTGACGCGCGCCCAGTTCGAGCAGCTGTCGGCCGCGATGGACGCCTGGATCGGCTCCGGCGACCGGGCCGTCGTGCTACTCGATTACCTGCGCCGCAACCTGCCGAAATGACGCTTCGGCTCAGCGTATTCGACGATGCGAGCGTCCCGCGCTCGACGATTCACAGCGTCGAGCTGAGCGCGCCCTGGTGCATCTCCATTCCTGCGACTGACGAGTCGTTCTGCTGCGTCATTCGTGAAGGGCAGTGCTGCCTCAGCACCGATGACGGGAAGGCGCCGTTGCCGCTGGGAACCGGGGATGTCGTGACCATCGTGGGTGGACAGCCGCAGATGTGGCGCGACAGTACGTCGACTGCGGAGCGCCCCGCCCTGCGCTCGTTCTCGGCCGCCGCCGCCCTGTCTCAAACGGAAAAGCGCGCACCCTCACGGCCGAAGGCCGCCGTCACGCGCCTGCTGGTCATGTCCGCTCCCCGGAATTCCAACCGGTTCGTCTCCGTCTATCCCGCGCTGGTCTCCATTCCCGCTTCGGAACGCGGCGCGCACGATGTGCTGGATCGCCTCATCCAGCTCATCGAGATCGAGCACAGCGCGAACCGTCCCGGGAGGGACGCAGCGCTGCGACGCCTGACCGAGCTCGTAGTCATCGAGCTCATCCGGTATGCACTGCCGCGCCTGCCGCCGGGTCATTCCACCTGGCTCGCCGGACTGACGGATCCGCACGTCGCCCAGGCGATTTCGGCCATGCACCGCAATCCGGACCGTGACTGGACGCTGCACGAGATCTCGAGGCAGGTTGGAATGAGCCGCGCGGCGTTCGCAGACCGGTTCCGGCGGCTGACGGGGGAGCCACCCCATCAGCACCTGCGCCGCCTGCGGCTGCACATTGCCGCATCCGATCTCCAGAAGAGCGACCGCTCGATTGCCCAGATCGCCGCGGCCGTGGGTTACCGCTCCGAGAGCGCTTTCAACCGGGTATTCGCGCAGGAGTTCGGTCTGCCGCCGGCACGCTATCGCCGCCAGCATCGCTGAGCATCGCGACGCGGTAGCTGCCGCCCCGTTGCGCGAGCGGCCATATTTTTTGCTCGCGCGTCTTGGCTGCGACCCCCTCCCCTCGCCTCCCTGAATCCACCGCCTATAGTTCTGCCAGGGGGGGCAGACATGAGACGGTTTGAGCTGGCGGACATCAAAGCGCTGCTCGATGAGAAGTACGCGCGGGGCGAGGTCATGTTCCGTGAAGGCGACATGCGCGGCGCGGTCGAAGAGCTCTACACGGAGGACGCGCGTTACCTCACCGCCGAACTCAAGGTCCTCAACGGGCGACGAGAGATCCTCGGGTTCTTCGATCGGATCAAGAGTCACATCGGCGAAGTCAAAGTGCACCCGGTGAGCCTCTGGGGTGAGCCGGAGAAGGTCGTCTATCAGCTCTGCAATACGGTGCGTCGCGCTCCGCAGGGCGGCCAGATCTCTCATGCTCACTACCTGGCCGCGTTTCGCCAGGTGGGTAATGACTGGCTGTGCGAGATGGAGGTCGTCGCACCGGGGCACATCGATGTCGCTACGGCATCAGCGGGCAATCACTGGAGCAAGGCATGAAAGACGAAGCGGAAGAGGCTGCGGGCGGATCGTTCGATTTCAGTACGCTCGACTCCGTGGCGGATTCCTGGGCACCCTCGACGGAGGTGGAACGCCGCGAGCGCAGGGCCACGGCGTCCATGAAGGAACTGAAAGAGTTTTACGCGCTGGTGGGACCGCTGGTTCCCGCCATCGCCGAACATCTCGAACGGTTCCCGGTCACCAAGCCCCTTCCGCCGGGCGAGCAACGCTTGTTTCTTCTGGCGCAGATGTACATGGAAGCCGCGTGGGCGGTCGAAGTGATCAAGCAACCCGAGGAGGCGAACCAGGTTCCACGAGAGCGCTGGCAAATCACCTCCCTTCTTCCCACGGCAACGCGGAGGGTCTGCTGATGGCCGCCGAGGAATTGAAAGTCCTGCTCGAGCACTTCTACATGCCGGAGCATCCCGAGCTCGGCGCCGCTTCGGTGCCGGTGGAGCCCTATGTCTCCCCCGAGTACTTCGAGCTGGAAAAGCAGCGCATCTTCAGCGACGCCTGGCAGCTGGCCTGCCACGAGTCGGAGATTCCCGAGCCGGGGGACTTTCTGATCAAGGAAGTCCCCCTGTTCCACTCGTCCGTAGTGATCGTGCGCGGCAGCGATGGTCGCGTGCGCGCCTTCCACAACGTGTGCAGACACCGGGGCAATCAGGTGGTGTGCCAGCAAGGCTACGGGAGCACGAAAGCCCTGTTCTGCCGCTTCCATGGCTGGAGCTATGGTCTCGATGGGCGCCTGCGCGGCGTTCCGGAAATGGACCGGTTCCCCGGCCTGAAGAAGGCGGACCATGGCTTGTCCGCGTACACCATGGAGATGTGGAACGGGTTCGTGTTCATCAATGCCGCGGCCCGGCCGGTCAAAGGCCTGCGGGAGTATCTCGGCAAGCTCGGCGACGTCCTGGATCCCTACCCTTTTTCCACGATGGCGCCGCTGGGGCACTACAGTGCCCGGCTGCGCACGAACTGGAAAGTGGGAATCAACGCCTTTCAGGAGGCTTATCACGTCCCGACCGTGCATGCCGTCGGCGCACCGAAGATCTTCGCGAGCCGGCTCCTCGCATTCCGCTTCCACGGCGCGCATCGCGCCATGAGCTTGCCGATCGATCCGGAATTCACGATGTTCCCGGTGCACGTGCTGAGCAGCACGCTCACCAGCGGCATGTCGCAGAACGCGATCGATCCGGCGAAGGTCGGCCGCTTCCCGGGCACCAATCCCTGCGACATCCCCAACTTCTCCTTCGACATCAACGTCGTCTTCCCCAGCACCTTCATCGACGTCGGGAACGACTATTTCTTCACCTACGAATTCTGGCCGATCGCCGTGAACGAGACGCTCTTCATCTTCAAGACCTACGCACCCCCGGCCCGCACCTGGGGACAGCGCATAGGGCAGGAGCTGTCGATCATCTTCCTGCGGGAGGGGGTGTCGGAGGATCTCTCGACGCTCGAGACGACGCAGGCCGGCATGGAGAGCGGAGTCATGAAGGACGTCGTGCTCTCGGATCAGGAAATCGCCATCCGCCATCAACACGTCGTCGTGGAGGGCGCACTGAAGGGTAACGGGGGTCTCTCATGAAAGTCTTGCGAAATCCGGCCCTGGTGGCGCTCGGCGCGCTGCCCTGCTTCCTCTCGCCTGCCCTGCCAGCGCAAACGCCGCCCGATGGCGCAGACTCGCTCGAGGAGATCGTGGTCACGGCCCGCAAGCGTGAAGAGAACCTCTACACCACGCCGGTCGCCGTCACCGCACTCACCGAAACGAGCCTGCAGAGGCTGGGCATCGACAGCGTCGGCGACATCGGCAACCACGTCGCCAATCTGTCGATCATCGGCGGCCAGGGGGGCGGCACTTCGCAGACCCAGATCTCCATTCGCGGCGTCGGCCAGTCCGACTTCATATTGACCACCGACCAGAGCGTCGGCATGTACATCGACGGCGTCTACTATCCGCGCTCCATCGGCTCGGCCCTGGACCTGCTGGACGTGCAGCGAATCGAGATCCTGCGCGGCCCCCAGGGCACGCTGTTCGGCCGCAATACGACTGCCGGAGCGGTGCAGATCGTGAGCAGGCCGGTCGACGACCATTTCACGGCCAGCGTCGAAGCGACCACGGGAAGCTACGATCGCGCGGACATCAAGGGCTCCGTGAACGTGCCTCTCGGAGAGCGCTTTGCCGCGCGGCTCAACCTCGCGAGCCTAAATCAGGATGGGTACGGGGACAGGCTCGCCTTCCAGACCGACGGGGCGGATCACCAGACGCTCGCCGGCCGGCTGCAGCTGCATGGCACTCTGTCGGACGCGCTGACCGCCGACCTGACTCTCGATGCTTCGCGCAAGCGCGGCAATGGTGGGCTCGAGACGCTGGTCAACATCGATCCCTCCAACCCTCCGCTGGCTTTCTACAACAGTCTCATCACCAGCCAGGGGCTGCCTGCCATCGACAGCCGCTGGATTACGGAGGATCCGCACGACACGTGGGCCGGAGAGCGGAATCGCGACGACAACGACAATCGCGGCCTGGCGCTCACGCTGGACTGGAAACTGGGCGGGGCGACCCTGCGCAGCATCAGCGCGTACCGGCGCCTCGAGGCTCGGACCGGATACAGCTTTCTGCCTTCGCCGTATCCGGCCGCGGAACAGGAGCTCAATCTCAACGAGACCCAGTGGTCGCAGGAGCTCCAGCTTTCCGGCACGGGCCTGGAGAGCCGGCTCGAATGGATCGGCGGCCTGTTCTATTTCCGCGAAAGGGCTTCGGACCGGCAGAACGTGCCTTTCTTTCAGCCCGTCGTTGCCGACGGATCGGGCGGTTTCACCCGGATGCCGGGCGGATTCAGCTTCGTGAGCTTCATTTCCCAGCTCACGACCAGTTATGCGGGTTACGGGCAGGCGACCTATCGCCTCACGGACAGGCTGTCGGCCACGGCCGGCGCACGGCTCACGTGGGAAGAGAAGACGCTGAATAGCTCTTTGACCGGTGCGTTCAATCGCGATCCAGGCGAGGTCGAGCAGCACTGGAGCAATGTCTCGCCGCGCATCGGCGTGGAGTATCGGTTCACGCCGGAAGTCTTCGGCTACGCGTCGATCTCGCGAGGATTTCGCAGTGGCGGCTTCAACGGGCGCGACACCTCGCCCCTGCCGCCCCTTTCATATGATCCCGAGAAGATCACGGCCTACGAGCTCGGGCTCAAGGTGGCCCCGGCCGGCGCGCGCTGGCGTTTCAACGGCGCGACGTACGTCTACGACTACAAGGACTTCCAGGGCCTGACCCTGAAGAGCTTCTCCGGAATCAACATCACCGTGGGCAACATCGCCGACGTGCGCCTGTGGGGCGCCGAGTTCGATCTGGCCGCCAAGCTCGGCCGGCGCCTCGAGCTCGGTGTCTCGGCCGGCTATGCTCATCAGAACATCGCGCGGGTCGATCCGAATGCACAGATCACGATTCGTCCGGACACCCGCCTGGTGAACTCGCCCACATGGACGGGCTCGGTGAACGGCGATCTGGCCCTCTGGACCGGCGCCCGCTTCGAGCTGCTGGCTCATGCCGACTACGGCTTCAAGAGCCGGGTCGAGTTCTTCCTGCCCAACTATCCGGATGAAGGGCAATCCGGCTACGGTCTCCTGAATGCGCGGCTGATGCTCCGATCGATCGACAGCCGATGGAGCGCCGAGCTGGGCGCCACGAACCTCACGGACCGCGACTACCGCACTTTCGCCGAGAACGGCACCGCGCTGGGTATCGCCGCGACCTCCGCAATATATGGGCCGCCTCGCCAGTGGGAGCTGCGACTGCGCGCATCGATGTGATGGATGCCTCGCGCAGTGGGGCCAGGGATCAGCGCGTGAAGCGGCGCGGAATAGCAGGCGCTCTGGATCCTGAGCGACACGTGCACATGCGCGCTGAACCGCTTTCCGACGAATTACGAGCGCGCCTCATCGGCTGCGGCGAAGTGCGCCATCTGATCGGCATGAGCCTTCCTGAACGCGGGGCGTTCCGTAATGCGTTTCACATACGACTCCGTCGCAGGTCGATCTCCGAAAGCGCGCACTTTCGAGACACGCAGGACGTCGGCCATCAGCAGGTCTGCGGCCGTGAAGCGGTCGGCGGCCAGCCATTCCCGTTCCTTCAGGACGGTCTCCATGTGATCGAGGCGGCTCTTCAGCCAACCCGTCAGGTGGTTGTCCTGCGCGCCGGTGACTTCCAGGAACCACCAGGGCACTGAGACCATCTCGATCGAGTTGAGCGCGGCGATGGTCCATTGCAGCGTTTGAGCGGCTCCGACGGGATCGCGCGGCATGAGTTTTTCGCTCTTTCGGGCGAGATGCAGCAGCGCTGCCCCGCTCTCGAACAATTCGATCTCGCCATCGCTCAAGAACGGGACCTGGCCGAACGGTTGACGCGCCAGATGGTCGGGCCCCCGGTCGTCGAAAGGGACCGTTCTCACGGCGTAAGCCAGCCCGGCTTCCTCGCACG
>JBGAIL010000230.1:0-6701 GCA_044225565.1 Steroidobacteraceae bacterium
GCCACTCGACATGACGCGCGGCCCTCTCGCGGACTATCAGGCCTTCGCCCTTTCGGTCGCGCTCGAAGGGCTGCTGCAGATCGACGAGAACGGCATGCTGCAGCCGGGCCTCGCGGAGTCGTGGTCCAACCCGGATCCGCTGACCTACGTTTTCCGGCTCAGGCGCGGAATCAAGTTCTGGGATGGCACCCCGCTCACACCCGAAGACGTCATCTACGCCTTCACGCGTCATCGGGAGAGGCGCTGGGCGTCCAATTTCGCCTCGGCCTTTCCCGAGCGCTTTGCTTCCATCGACGTGAGTGGGGAAGGGGAGATCACGTTCCGTCTGGAGGAAGGGTATGCGCACTTCGCCGCGGTCGCGGCGACCACGCCGTCCTACGTCGTCAAGGCCGGGTTCGCCAGAGCGCACGTGGAGGACATCGGGACGTCGTCGGTCCTCACGATGGGCACCGGGCCGTTCAGGATCCGCCGCTACGTCGCCGACGATTGCATCGAGCTCGTGCGCAACGAGCACTACTGGGGAGCGAAGCCGCCGATCAAACGGCTGGTGCTGAAGGCCATTGCGGATACCGAGTCGAGCCTGCTGGCGCTGAAGGCCGGCGAGATCGACGGCTCGCTCTACGTGCCGCCCAGGGCCGCGGATCGCTGGAGCGCGCTCGCGAACGTCGGGATCATCGATTATCCGTCCGCCCTCTGCTGGTGGGTTGCGTTCGATCGCGAGGTCGCGCCGCTCGGCGACATCCACGTACGGCGCGCGCTCGCGCATGGTCTGGACAGGCGCGGGCTGATCGAAGCGGTGTTCCGCGGCCGCGGACGCCTCGCCCAGACCTTCGCGCCTCCGGAAACCTGGCGCAGGCTGCTTCCGGAGCGCGAGACGGAAGCGTTCTACGCTTCCCTTCCGCAGAACGAGTTCGATCTCGATCGCGCCCGGGCCGAGCTGGCCCGCTCCTCGGTGCCGCGGGGCTTCGAGATCACGGTGCCGGTTGAAGCCATGCCCGAGGCGGAGAAGATCATGCAGGCGTGGCAGGCCGGCCTCGCGCGCATCGGCGTGCGCATGAACCTGCAATCGATGTCCCGCAACGAGTATCGCGCCATGGTGTTCCGGCGGACCCGGCGGGCGGGCATCCTGCTGAACCGGTGGGGCACCGAGTACCCGGACCCGATGTGGAATCCGAGCGCCACGTTCACGAGCGATCAGGCCCTGGAGGGCGGCTGGAATCTCTCGAATCTGCGGGATGCCACGATCGATGCGCTGGTGCGCAGGAGCATGGCGATCACCGACCCGGCCGCCCGGGCCTCGGTCATCCAGGACGTGCTGACCCGCGTCGCCGCCGACGCCGGCTTCTTTTTCCTCTTCTGGCCGGATCAGGTGGTGGCCTTCGACGAGAGAAAGGTGCGGGTGGACTCTTTCGTGTGGTGGGCCTCCATGAGCTCCGCATGGCCGCGCTTCCTGCATCCGCCCCGATGAGCAGCGGGAAGGCTCCGCGCAGCGCGGCGGGCTCGCAGGCCCGGCAGCGAATCGGCCGCATCGCATCGGCCATCGGGCGCCGGCTCGCCGGCGCGCTGGCCGTCGTCGTCACGGTTTCCCTGCTGACGTTCAGCCTGGTGCACCTGGCGCCCGGCAACGCGGAGGACGCCATACTCGGGTACGGAAGATTGACGCCCGAAGCCCTGAGCGCCGTGCGCGAGCAATACGGGCTCGACAGGCCGCTGCCGCAACAGTACTTCCACTGGGTCTCGAACGCGGTGCAGTTCGATTTCAACGTGTCGCCGCGCACGCGCGAGCCGGTGTCGAAGGCCATCGCCGAGCGCTGGCGGGTTTCGTTCTTCCTCGCCACGTATGCGTTCATCCTCACCGTGCTCATCGGCATCCCGGCCGGCATCGTGGCTGCGTTGCACCATTCGGGTTCGCTCGACCGAGCGCTGTCGGCTTCCAGCCTGCTCGCGCTGTGCGCTCCGCCATTCGCGACCAGCATGCTGCTGCTGTACCTGTTCGCGGTGTCCCTGGGCTGGTTCCCGGTCGCCGGCGCAGGCAGAGGCTTCCTCGATCGCCTCGCGCATCTCACGCTGCCCGCGCTGGCGCTCGCCATCGGTGCGATCGGCTATCTCATGCGCGTCACCCGGGCGGCGGTGACTACGGAGCTCGCGCGCGACTACACCACTTTTGCCCGCGCCAGGGGGCTGTCCTTCGCTCGGGTCGTCTTCGTCCACGTGCTGAGAAACGCCGCGATTCCCGTCGTGACCATGAGCGGATTCGTATTCACTTCCCTGGTGACGGGCGCGCTGCTCGTCGAGATCGTCTTCAGCCTGCCCGGGCTCGGGCTGCTGCTGGCGGAATCGCTCGCAGCGCGGGACATCCCCATGATCCAGGGAATCACCTTGCTCTTCGCGGCGTTCATCGTCTCGGTGAACCTGCTCGTCGATCTCATCTACGTCGCCCTGAATCCCCGCATCCGCCTCGGGCAGGCGGGCCTGTGAGCGCGGTCCTTCCGCAGCATCTGCCGGGCCCGCGACGCAAACGGCGCATCGCGCTCTTCGCGAGCGCAGCCATCGTAGCGCTCGCGTTGCTCTTCGCCGTCGCCGCCTCCGTGGTGACGCCGTACGATCCCGGGGAGCTCGATCTTTATCGGGTCGCGGAGCTTCCGAGCGTCCAGCATCCGCTGGGCACGGACCAGCTCGGCCGCGACGTGCTCTCGCGGCTGATCGCCGGCGCGCGTGCTCCGCTCGCGGGAGCGTTCCTGATCGCGCTCGGCGTGGCGGTCTTCGGCAGCCTGCTCGGCGTGCCGGCAGGCTACTTCGGCGGCTTCCTCGACACTTTCCTGATGCGCTGGACCGATCTGATGATCGCCTTGCCGAGCCTCCTCGTCGCGATCGTCATCGTCAGCGTCGTCGGCGTCTCCTTCGGACTCTCCGTCGCCATCCTCACGCTGTTCACGATCCCCTACGAAGTGCGGATGATGCGCGGCCTCGCCATGGAGCAGCGCGCGCTGCCTTACGTGGAGGCGGCGCAGTCCGCAGGGCTCGGCCACGGGCTGATCATGGTCCGCCACATCTGGCCCAACACGTTGCGCGTGCTGGTGGCCGACACGTCCTTGAACTTCGCGTTCGGGCTCATCGGCCTCTCGACCCTGTCCTTCCTGGGTCTCGGCGCGCCGCTCGGCGTCCCGGACTGGGGCCGGATGCTCTTCGAATCCAAGGAGCTGCTGTTCGACAATCCGGTGGCCGCGATCGCGCCGGCGCTCGCCATCTCGCTGACGGCCGCTGCGGCCGCGATACTGGGAGACAGTGGATTCGAGCGCTTCAGTGATGGAGAGCGCGAGCGATGAGCATTCCGCCGGTCGCCACGAGTGCTCCAGCGTCGTCGGTGGAGCCTCTGTTGAGCATCCGGAATCTGGCGATCCACGCCGTGTCCGGCAAACGGCCCAGGGCCATCGTTTCGGATTTCGGTCTCGAGGTGCACGCGGGCGAGATCGTGGCCTTCGTCGGGGAGTCGGGCAGCGGCAAATCGCTCACGGCACGGGCGCTGATCGGCCTGCCGCTGCCCGGCATCGCCGTCACGGGCAGCATCGTCTTCGATGGCAGGGAGCTCGTCGGCGCGAGTGAGCGCGAGCGCGCCAAGCTTCGTGGAACCGAGATCGCGCTGGTGCTCCAGGACCCGTTCACGATACTCGACCCTCTCGTGCGCTGCGGTGCGCAGATCCTGGAAACGCTGAGCGCAGGTGGCAGGAAGCAGCGCGGCCTCTCGCGCGCGGCGCGGCGAGTCGAAGTCCAGCGCCGCCTGGCGGAGGTGGGCATCTCGGACCCGACCGTGGCGGACCGCTATCCTTTCCAGCTTTCCGGGGGCATGCGGCAGCGGGTGGCGCTTGCCTGCGCGCTTTCACGCGATCCCCGTCTGCTGATCGCAGACGAGCCGACCACCGCCCTGGATGCGGTCACGCAGCGCGAGATCCTCCGTCTTTTGAGATCGCTCCAGCGAACGCGAGGGATGACGATCATCCTGATCACGCACGACCTGGGCGTCGCCTTCTCCGTGTGTGAACGTGTCCACCGCCCTGGATGCGGTCACGCAGCGCGAGATTCTCCGTCTTTTGAGATCGCTCCAGCGATCGCGAGGCATGACGATCATCCTGATCACCCACGATCTGGGCGTCGCCTTCTCCGTGTGTGAGCGCGTCTGCGTGCTCTACGCCGGGTCGCTGCTGGAAGTGGGCCCTTCGCCATCGATCGCGAAAGCGCCGCAACACCCCTATACGCTCGCCTTGCTGCAGGCCGAGCCCAGCATCCAGGGGCGCTTGCAGAACCTTCAAACCCTTCCGGGGTCGGTGCCATCGGCAAACGATGTCGGCGAGAGCTGTCCTTTCACTCCGCGCTGCAGCTTCTCCGACGCCCGGTGCTCGCAATCCCGCATGTCGCTGGCGCCGGTGGCCGAGAAGCACTACTCCTCCTGTCTGCGCATCGAGGAGATCCGGGCGCCGCTCGCCGACCTGAGGCGCCAGCCGCCGGCCTTCCAGGCGGAATCCGCGGAAGACTCATCACGCACCGACGTTCTGTGCGTTCAGGAGATCAGCAAGTCCTTTTCACAGCACACGCTCCTGCGCACGCATACTGTCGTGGCGCTCGACGCAGTTTCGCTTCGGGTAGGCGAGGGTGAGACGGTCGCCGTCCTGGGAGAGTCGGGCTCCGGCAAAACCACGCTCGGTCGTTGCGTCGTGGGCCTCGAGAACGCGGATGCCGGCGCCATCACCGTGTGCGGCGCGAGGCGCGGGCCGTTCGAGCGCCTCGCGGCGAAGGACCGGCTCGCGGCCCGGACCACCGTGCAAATGGTGTTTCAGGATCCGTATTCGACCTTGAATCCCATGCTGAGCGTCGGGGAGACGCTGCGGCAGATCGTGCGGCACTGCACTTCCTGCGAAGGCGATCCCGATGAGGTCGTGCTCGGGCTGCTGCGGCAGGTGGGCCTGCCGGAGCGCCATGCGACGCGCAAGCCGGCCTTGCTGTCCGGTGGCGAGCGCCAGCGTATCGCCATAGCGCGCGCCCTCGCGGTGCAACCGAAGCTCATCGTGCTGGATGAGCCCGTCTCCGCGCTCGATGTCTCCGTGCAGGGCCAGATCCTGGAGCTGCTGAGGACTCTGCAGCGGCAACTCGGTTTGAGTTATCTGTTCATCACGCACGATCTCGCCGTGGTTCGCCAACTCGCGCATCGCGTATACGTCATGAGGGCAGGCCGCATCGTGGAGGAGGGCACCGTTGCGGAAGTGATCGGCAATCCGCGCAATGCATATACCCGCCAGCTGCGGGATTCCGTGCTCGGTGCAGGCGATGCAGCGTAGACCGGGATGCCGTGGCTGCGCGAGCTCCGGCCGGTTGCTCAGTTTTACTCAATCGCATCGATACCAGATCTCGATTGCCGGCCTCCCGGAGGGCGCCACAGAATGTGGGTGATGGACGAAGAGGGACTGCCGATAGTCGACCTGGCAGGCTCGCCGCGAGAGCGGGGACAGACGCACGGCAAGGTATTGCGCTGGCAGATCGCGAGGGGGCTCGAGCGCTGGGAGGCGCAGGTGCGGAAGGATACCGGCCGCGCGCTCGCGGACGTGGTCCAGGAGTTCCATATGGCGACCTCCTTCGCGGCCGCGATCCGGCGCTGGACGCCGGAGCTGCTCGAGGAGGTGCGTGGGATCGCCAAAGGCTCCGGCTTCGATTACGACACGATCCTGGCTTACAACTTCCTGGACGAATGGAGCTGGTTCGCCCGGCAACGCTTGCGGATGAAAGCGGCGCCGACCGGCTGCTCGGCGATCGGGTTGCGTCGCGGGACGGGCGGTCATCCGGTCACCGCGCAGACGCATGATCTCGATGCGAGTGAGCAGGAGCTGCTGGCGATACTGCGCATCCACGGCACCAACGGCATCCGGGTGATCTCGCTCACGGTGGGTGGGGTGGTGGCGATGTCGGGCTGCAACGATCGGGGAATCTCCATCAACTGCAACCAGCTCGCGAACGGGCTGCCGCACTCGGTTGCGGGACTGCCGGTGGCGTTCCTGCTCCGCGGAGTGCTCGACCAGGCGGACTTCGCCGCGGCCCGCCGGTTCATCGAGGAGGTGCCGCATGCTTCGGGCCAGAACTATGTCCTCGGCGGTCCCCAGGATGTGTGCGACCTGGAGTGCTCCGCGCAGGCGGTGGTGGAGGTGGATGCCGGCTCGCCGGTGGTGCTGCACACCAACCATCCTCTCGTGCAGCCCGATCTGCTGACGCCGGAGGCCAGCGCGGAATCGCGCGCGCGTCTCGCTTTCCTGGAATCGCGTCGTCCGATACTGGGCTCGATGCGGGACGTGCGGGATGCGCTGGAGAGTCCGCCCATATGCAGACACCCCGGCACCGTGGCAGCGGTGGCTAGCGAGCTGTCGTTGCCGCCGAGAGTGTTCGTGACGGCGGGGCCGCCGGACAGTCATCCCTGGCGTCAGGTTCCGTTCGGGGAGGGCGCATGAAGGCCGGAGCACGTCGGCTCGGAGTGGGAGAGTTGAAGTGAAGCTGAAGCGCTAGACCGCCTCAACATGGCCGCGGGGTGTCGCTGACGGGCGCGGTCCCGCTACCCCAGCACTCTCATGTGCCGCAGCAATCTCCGGTTCGCGTAGTTGCGCGTATCGAGGATGAGCCGGTCCTGCACCTGCTGCAGCTGGTGCAGGCAGAACATCACGAGG
>JBGAIL010000231.1:0-6709 GCA_044225565.1 Steroidobacteraceae bacterium
AGCCGGCGCACGCTCGCGTAGAAGGCTGGCAAATCGCCTCCGTGCTCCGCCAGCAGCCGCTGGAATCCCGGCACACAAGCGAAATACGTCGCCACCGATGCGAGGTGCGCATTGTTCAGCCCCTCCTTCGCCCATTGCGAATAGATGGAGCGCGCACCGGTGCTCTTTTCCGCATCGGCGATCTCCTGAGCGAGAGCGGCAAAGATCTCCTGCTTGCGTCTGCGCATGTCTTCCGGCGGAAGGCCGCTCGCATAGAGACGCGCCAGATCCTGCCTGCGGCGCAAAGCGAGCGCCACGAATTGCCGCTGACCGGATTCCTGCGCCTCATAGCGTGCAAGCTCGCTCTCGCGCCCACGGCTGGTCAGCCAACGCTGCAGGCCTGCCTGCTCCACCGCCACCGCGAACGCCTCGTTGAACGCAGTGTCGCCCGCAACGTAGATGAGCTGATGCGACAGCTCGTGAAAGATCATGGCGGCGAGCTGCGTGTCTCCATAGCTGAGCATCGTGTTGAGCACGGGGTCTGCGATGCGGCCGAGCGTCGAATAGGCGGGCACGCCGCCGACCATGACATCGGAGCCCCGTTCATGCAGGTTCGCGGCGAATGCCCGCGCCCTCTGCTCGCTGAAGTAGCCGCGATAGGCGACGCAGCCCACGATGGGGAAGCACCAGTGCTGCGGCTCCACCGAGAACTCCGGCGTCGCCACCACGTTCCACACCACGAAGGGCCGCCCGACGTCGGAATACGTGCGATAGCTGCTGTTGTCGGGAAGACCGAGCTCGCGGGAGGCGAAGTCCCGGGCCGCGCTCACTTCGCCCAGCCGCTCACGGAGACCGGGTGGAGTCTTCTCGTCCGCTACGACTTTCCCGATGGGCTGGCGCGCGCGCATCACCTGCCACTGACCGCGCGCTGCCTGCGCGAGATACAGAGTGCCACACGCGGGAAGCACGGCCGCCATCAGCGCGACCAGCGCCAATCTCCTCAATCCGGCAAGTCCCGGCCGCGGGCCGTGATGATCTAACATGGTCCGCATGCAAGTGTACTTAGTCGGCGGAGCCGTCCGGGACCGTCTGCTCGGGCTGCCGGTGCGCGAACGCGACTGGGTGGTCGTCGGCGCCAGCCCGGAAGAGCTCGAGGCCCAGGGCTACGTGCCCGTCGGGAAGGACTTTCCAGTCTTCCTGCACCCGCAGACCCACGAGGAGTACGCGCTCGCGCGGCTGGAGCGGAAAGTGGCTCCGGGCTATCGCGGGTTCACCACGCAGTTCTCGCCGGAAGTGACGCTCGAAGAGGATCTGAAGCGACGCGATCTCACCATCAATGCGATTGCCGAATGTTTCTCCAGTGAAACAATATCGGCTGATCAGGTTTCCACTGGCTCATTGATCGACCCTTATGGCGGGCGACGGGATCTCGAAGCGCGTGTGCTTCGCCATGTCTCCGAAGCGTTCACCGAGGATCCGGTGCGCATCCTGCGGGTCGCGCGCTTTGCCGCACGATTCGCGGATCTCGGCTTCGTGGTGGCGGACGAGACGCGGGAGCTGATGAGCCGGATGGTGACTTCCGGCGAGGCAAACGCGCTCGTTGCCGAACGCGTCTGGCAGGAGACCGAGCGCGCGCTGGGCACGACGCGCCCGGAGGTGTACTTCGAGGTGCTGAGGGCCTGCGGCGCTCTCGCCGTGATCTTCCCGGAGATCGATGCCCTGTACGGGGTTCCGCAACCTCCGCGCTGGCATCCCGAGATCGATACCGGCATCCACGTGATGATGGTGGTGCGTTGCGCAGCCCGACTCAGCTCTTCGGTGGCCGTGCGATTCGCTGCCCTCGTGCATGACCTCGGCAAGGCACGAACTCCGTCACTCAAGTGGCCCTCACATCATGGCCACGAGGAACTGGGCGTGCCGCTCATCGAAGCACTCTGCGCGCGCCTCAAAGTACCGAACGAATGTCGCGAGCTCGCCATTCTCACCTCGCGGTATCACGGCAACGTACATCGCGCGGCCGAGCTGCGTCCGCAGACCGTGCTGGAGCTTTTCGAGAAGACGGACGCGTTCCGGCGGCCGGAGCGCTTCAACGACCTGCTGCTGGCCTGTGAAGCCGATGCCCGCGGGCGCGCGGGCCTGGAGGACCGGCCCTATCCGCAGGCGGACTATCTGCGCAGGGCGCGCGACGCCGCGGCTGCCGTGGCACTGAGCGCCGGGGATCGCGAAGGTCTCGACGGGGCCGCGATCGGCAAAGCCATCCGGGCGCGACGTACGGCGGCCATCGCTGCGCTCAAATCAGCTGGCTAGCGCACTTCGCCCAGCATCACGAGCCCGAACAGCAGGGCGCCGAGTGCGATGCGGTACCAGGCGAACACCGTGAAGCGGTGCGTCTGCACGTAGCGCAGCAGCCATCTCACGACGATGAACGCGACGATGCCGGAGACCACGAAGCCCACGGCGAGCGCGTTCCAGTCCTCCTCGCCACCGGCTCCGCGCGTCTTCAGATATTCGTAGCCCGTGGCCGCGAACATGGTCGGGATGCCGACCAGGAAGGCGAACTCGGTCGCTGCCGGCCTCGAGGTGAGCCCGACGAGCATCGCGGCGAAGATGGTGGCCGCCGAGCGCGAAGTACCCGGGAACACGCCCGCCAGGATCTGCGAGGTGCCCACCCAGAACGCCACTCTCCAGGTCACCTCGGCGACCAGCGGCCGGTTCGCGATGAAGCGCTCGATGGCCAGGATCGCGACGCCGCCGACGATGAGCGCCGTGGCGATGGGCACCACCGTCTCCGGCAGCTCGAATCCGAGCCTGGTGGCGATGAATCCGCCCACGAGGGTGATCCCCGTGGCGAAGGCGAGCTTGGCGAAATAGTCGCGGTTCTCCGGCACGTGCAGGCGCGTGCAGAGCTCGTAGAGCCGGCGCCAGAAGATGAGCACGACGGCGAGGATGGCGCCGGCCTGGATCGCGATGTTGAACAGGTCCGAGCGCGCGCCCAGCCACTGCTCCGCGATGAGCAGGTGCCCGGTGCTCGAGATCGGCAGGAACTCCGTGATGCCTTCGATGATGCCGAGCAGGATGACGTTGACGAGGTCTGGCATGGACGATCCGGTGACGATGAGGCCGGCAGGTGCGGCCGCGGGATGTTAGCGGGTCACAGGAGGTGACGCAGGTCCTGTGTCGCGAATCCGCTCAGGGACCCTTCCAGGCCGCGCGTGAGCGCCATCGCCTTGAAGATCTCGCCCATCTCGCCCGGCATCATGAGCTGGCGCGCTTCGCTCGCGAGCCTGGCGCGCGTAACGACATTCGTGGCCCGCGACAACCGCGCCTCGATGCCCGTACCCAGCAGGAAGGCGGCCTGCGTAGTGAAACCTCCCACCCGAAGGCCCGCAGCATCCGCCGCTTCAGCCACGCGTGTGAAATCGACCCACGCCGTGATGTCCTGGATGCCGACGTTGATGAGGGGATCGTCGTGCGCGCGCTGTCTGAAATGGCAACGCAGCGTGCCGCCTTCGCGCTGCGGATGGTAGTAGTACGTACGCGGCAACCCGTAGTCGAACAAGAGCATCGCGCCGCGCTCGAGACATGCTCCCGTGCCCGCAATCCATGGCGCAACTCGCGAGCACAGCTCCGAGCGATAGGGAGGAAGTGCCGCGGGCAGTGTCTCGCCAATGGTGCGAACCGCGCTCGCCAGTGGCTCATCGGCAGGTCTCGCGTGCTCGATGAACGAGCCGTCCGCACCCAGGGCGACGCCGAGCGAGAACGCTTCTCCATCGCGCAACTCGAAGCGCTCGCAGGGCAAAGCGTCGAGCACTTCGTTGGCGAGCACGACGCCGGACATCGGCCGCTCGGGCAACCGCTCGAGCCAGCTCACGCGTTCGCTCAACTGCGGCGGCAGAGCCCGCAGGCGCTGTCTTTGCCGGTCACGCAGGTCCGCGCTCACTTCCAGGATCTCGTAGCGTTCCGGAAGTGCGTCCTGCTCCGCGAGTGCCTGCAATATCGTCGCCGCCATGCGCCCCGTGCCAGCGCCGAGCTCGAGGATCGAGCCCCCGGTGACCGCGAGCACCTGCGCGAGCTGGTTCGCGACGCACTGGCTGAACAGGTCGGAAAGCTCGGGCGCGGTGGTGAAATCGCCGGCGATGCCGAGCTTCACGCCGCCCGCGCTGTAGTAGCCGAGTCCCGGCGCATAGAGCGCGAGATCCATGAAGGCGTCGAAGGGAATCCATCCGCCCTGTTCCTCGATGCGGCTGCGGATCGACGCCGCGGCGCGGGCCGAATGCTCGTGCTGCTCGAGTGCGGGCGCAGGAAGCGTTGAGCCTTCGCGCGAGAAGTTCATAATCGCCCGCCATGACAGAACCTGCCACGACGTCCGCAGAGGGCGCCGCACTCGGAGGCAAGACCGTGCTGATCACCGGTGCGGCACGCCGGGTCGGCGCCACGCTCGCACGGAGCTTTCACGCCGCTGGCGCGAATGTGGTGCTGCATTTCCGCAGCTCTGCGGAAGAAGCAGCCCGGCTCGCGAGCGAGCTCGATGCGGCGCGAGCCGGCTCGGTGACCACCGTACAGGGCGACCTCCTGGACGTCTCCTGCCTTCCCTCGCTCGTCGAGGCGGCGACCCGCACTTTCGGAGCCCTCGACGTCCTCGTGAACAACGCGTCGAGCTTCTATCCGACGGCGGTGGGCGAGATCACGGAGCAGCACTGGAACGATCTGGTCGGCAGCAACCTCAAGGCGCCGCTGTTCCTGTCGCAGGCGGCCGCCTCCGCACTGAGGTCGAGCCGCGGGCAGGTGCTCAACATCGTCGATATCCATGGCATGAGACCGCTGCGCCGCTATCCGGTGTACAGCGTTGCGAAGGCAGGGCTCATCATGCTCACCAAGGCGCTGGCTCGCGAGCTCGCTCCGGACGTGCGCGTGAACGCGATCGCGCCGGGCCCCGTGATGTGGCCCGAAGACGTCACCGACAAGGAAATACAGGCGCAGATCATCGAGCGCACGCTGCTTCGCAGGCCCGGCTGCGCGGAAGACGTGGCTCGTGCGGCCTTGTTCTTTGCCTCGGACGCTCCCTATGTCACCGGCCAGATTCTCGCCGTGGACGGCGGTCGCAGCGTCGGCTGGTAGCCGCCTCACGGCGCCTCGATTGCCGTAAGCGGATGCGCCGCCCGGTCGAAGCTCTGCCACAGCTCGCCGATGGTCCGCCTCTCCGTGGGATGCACGAGCTGGGGCGCGAGATCCGCCAGCGGACCGAGCATGTACGCGCGCTTCAGGAGATCCGGCCGTGGCAGCTTGAGTTGCGGCTCGTCACACACCAGGTCGTCGTAGAGCAGGATGTCCAGATCCATCGTGCGCGGTGCCCAGCGCGGAGCTTCGCGTGGCCGCCCGCACAGTGCCTCGATGCGATGCAGGCGCTTCAGCAGCTCGCCGACGGGCAGCGCCGTCTCGATCTCCGCCACGCCGTTGATGAAATCGTCGCCTTCGAAGCCCGCCGCGGTATTGCGATACCACGGCGAGAAACGTACGCCCGGGAACTCGCGCCTCAGCTCCTCCTTCGCCAGGTGGAGATGTCGCGTCGGCTCGACGTTGCTGCCGGCGGCGATGTAGGCCCGCGCCACGGCTCTATCCGCCGCCCGCATTCGCACCCGGGTCGGCGCCCTCACCCGCCCCGACGTCTTTTTTCTGGTACGTCTCGAGATCCGCGCGTGTCCGCTCGATGGAGACGCCCACGTCGCGTGAGCCGCGGATCGCGCCAGGCTTGTTCACGGTGAGGCGCACCCACGGCACCCCGAATTCGGCCAGCACCAGCATCGCCGTACGCTGCGCCAGCGTTTCCACCAGCTTGAACCGCGACTCCCCGACGAACCCGATGATGCGCTTGGCGACCTTCTTGTAGTCGAGCGTGTCCGCCACCTCGTCGGAGAGCGCGGCACGCGCGCAATCCACGGGCAGCTCGAGATCGATGACGACGGTCTGCGTGACGCGCCGCTCCCATTCGATGAAGCCGATGATGCATTCGATGGCGAGGCCGCGCAGGAAGATGCGGTCGCCGCTGGTGGTTGCGTTCATGCGCGCAAGCTTAACCGAGCGTCCCGGCGCTTGCGCTTGTAGTGCGAGACGGCAGCGCCGCTCTCGTGCGGAGGCTCGCGCCTATGCGCCTCAAGGCTGCGCACACGATGGCAGCGAGTCGAGCGCCCAGCGCGCGCGGGCATGAATGGCGAGATCGTCATGCTGCCCCGCCTGCAAGCGCGCAAGTCCAGCCACCGCGATCATCGCGGCATTGTCCGTGCAGAACTCGATGCGCGGGAAGTAAACCCTGGCGCCGCGTTTCCGCGCACACTCCTCCAGCAACGCACGCAGCCGGCGGTTCGCGCTGACGCCGCCGGACACCACGAGCACATCCAGCCCCGTTTGATCGAGCGCACGCGCAGCCTTCGCGACCAGTGTCTCGGCGATGGCCTCCTGCGCGGCGCGCGCGATGTCCGCCTTGCGAGCTTCCGTGAGTTCCTGCTCCCGAACGGCATGAAGCACCGCCGTCTTCAGCCCCGAGAAGCTGAACTCGAGTCCGGCGCGGTCCAGCATGGGGCGCGGCAGCTCGAGCGCCCTAGGCCTGCCCTGCTCCGCGATGCGCGCGAGCTCGGGGCCGCCCGGATAAGGCAGGCCCAGCAGCTTCGCCGACTTGTCGAATGCTTCGCCGGCGGCGTCGTCGCGCGTTTCGCCCAGCAGCCGGTAGCGGCCG
>JBGAIL010000232.1:0-7132 GCA_044225565.1 Steroidobacteraceae bacterium
CTGTCGAGCGTCACGCGGCTGGCCGGCGTCGTCACGCTGCCGCGCACCGAGCAGGCCTCCATAACGCAGATCGAGTTCGTGGGCCTTTCCGAGAACCGCGTGCTCGTGGTGCTGGTGCTCGACAACCGTGAGGTGCAGAACCGCATCATCCAGCTCGAGCGCTACTACTCACCGGACGAGCTGAAGCGCGCGGCCAACTATCTCAGCGAGCAGTGCCGCGGGCGCACGTTGCCCCAGGTGCGGCAGGAGATCCTGCGCCAGCTCAAGGAAGCGCACGAGCATATGAACCAGATGATGGTCGACGCCATCTCGGTCGCGCAGCACGTGTTCACGGACGGCAGGGAGGAACAGCTCGAATACGTGATCGCCGGGGAGACCAACCTCATGGGCGTCGCGGAGCTCTCGAGCGTCGAGCGGCTGCGCCGTCTGTTCGAGGCCTTCAACGAGAAGCGCGACTTCCTGCACCTGCTCGATCACAGCCTGCGGGCGGACGGCGTGCAGATCTTCATCGGGCACGAGTCCGGCTACCAGGTGCTCGACGACTGCAGCCTGGTCACGGCACCTTACGGGACGGGAGAGTCCGTGGCGGGCGTGCTCGGCGTCATCGGACCGACGCGCATGGCCTACGAGCGCGTCATCCCCATCGTGGATCTCACCGCGAAATTGCTCGGCTCCGCCTTGAATTCACGGCGCTGAGCCTTATCCTCGCGGCGACTTGCGGACACATGGATGTGAAGTCATTTTAGGTTTTATCTGCAAGTTATTGTTTTAGGAGAGAATTAACTCATGACCGCTGGAGAGCACGAACCGACCGCCGTATTGCCCGAGACCGCAGCGCAGCTCGTCGAGCTCGAGCGTACGCAGCGGGCGCTCGTCGAAGCCGAGGAGCGCGCGAAGAATCATTGGGATCAGTACCTGCGCGCCGTCGCCGAATTCGACAACGTGCGCAAGCGCATGCAACGGGACATCGATGCGGCCGCGCGCTCGGCGGTCGAGAAGCTCGTGCTGGAGCTGTTGCCCGTCAAGGACAGCCTCGCGCTCGCTGTGGAGAACGCAGGCAAGGCGGACGTCGCGAGCCTCGCGGCCGGCCAGGAGGCCACCCTCAAGCTGCTGGACAAGGCGTTCGAGAAGATCGAGATCCAGGAGCTCGATCCCGAAGGCGAGCCCTTCGATCCCACCCGGCACGAGGCGGTCATGACGCAGGAATCCGGCACGGTGGAGCCCAATTCGGTGCTCCGGGTGCTGCAGAAGGGCTACGAGCTCAACGGGCGGGTGCTGCGGCCCGCGCGGGTCATCGTGTCCAAGTCTTGAATCGGCAGCCCACACGCCCCAAAAAGGGGTTCATTCAGATCGAACAGGCATGAGCGGAGCAGACCATGGCTAAGGCAATCGGCATCGACCTCGGGACCACCAATTCCTGCGTGGCCATCATGGAGGGCGGCAAGCCTCGCGTCATCGAGAACAGCGAGGGCGATCGCACCACGCCGTCCATCGTCGCGTTCACCAGGGACAACGAAGTCATCGTGGGCCAGCCGGCCAAGCGCCAGGCGGTCACCAACCCGCAGAACACCCTGTTCGCGGTGAAGCGCCTCATCGGCCGCCGCTTCGAGGACGAGGTGGTGCAGCGGGACATCAAGATGGTCCCCTACAAGATCGTGAAGGCCGACAACGGCGACGCCTGGGTCGAGGCCCAGGGGAAGAAAATGGCCGCGCAGGAGATCTCCGCGCGCGTGCTCATGAAAATGAAGAAGACGGCCGAGGACTACCTCGGCGAGCCCGTCACGGAAGCGGTCATCACTGTTCCTGTACTTCAACGACTCGCAGCGCCAGGCGACCAAGGACGCCACGCATCGCGGGCCTGGAAGTGAAGCGCATCATCAACGAGCCCACCGCGGCGGCGCCGGCCTCCACGGCCTCGACAAGCAGGGCGCGGACCGCAAGATCGCCGCATGACCTGGGCGGCGGCGACCTTCGATGACCCTGATCATCGAGATCGCGTCGACGGCGAGCGCCAGTTCGAGGCAGCTCTCCACCAACGGCGACACCTTCCTCGGCGGCGAGGATTTCGACCTGCGCATCGTGAATTACCTCGCGGACGAGTTCCAGAAGGAGTCCGGCGTCGACGTGCGCAAGGATCCGCTCGCCATGCAGCGCCTCAAGGAGGCCGCGGAGAAGGGCAAGATCGAGCTGTCCTCCACGCAGCAGACCGACATCAACCTGCCGTACATCACCGCAGACGCCTCGGGCCCGAAGCATCTCAACATCCGGCTCACGCGGGCGAAGCTCGAATCGCTGGTCGAGGACCTCGTGAAGAGGACCATCGAGCCGTGCCGCATCGCGCTCAAGGACGCCGGCGTCAGCGCGGGCGACGTCGCGGAGGTCATCCTCGTCGGCGGCCAGACGCGCATGCCGCTCGTGCAGAAGTACGTGAAGGACTTCTTCGGCAAGGACCCGCGCAAGGACGTGAACCCCGACGAGGCCGTCGCGGTCGGTGCTGCGATCCAGGCCGGCGTGCTCGCGGGCGAGGTGAAGGACGTGCTGCTGCTGGACGTCACGCCGCTATCGCTCGGCATCGAGACGCTCGGCGGCATCTCCACCAAGCTCATCGAGAAGAACACCACCATCCCGACCAAGGCGTCGCAGACCTTCTCGACGGCCGACGACGGGCAGACGGCCGTGACCATCCACGTGCTGCAGGGTGAGCGCGAGCGCGCCGCGGACAACAAGTCCCTCGGCAAGTTCGACCTGACGGACATCGCGCCGCAGCCGCGCGGCATGCCGCAGATCGAGGTGTCCTTCGACATCGACGCGAACGGCATCCTGAACGTCTCGGCGAAGGACAAGGCCACGGGCAAGGAGCAGAAGATCGTCATCAAGGCCTCGAGCGGCCTGTCGGAGGAGGAGATCAAGCGCATGGTGCGCGACGCCGAGGCGCACGCCGCCGAGGACAAGCGCTTCCGCGAGCTGGTCGAGTCGCGCAACAAGGCCGACGGCCTCATCCACTCGGTCGAAAGCTCCCTCAAGGAGCTCGGCGACAAGGTGGACGGGGGTGAGCGGGGGCGCATCGAGTCCGCCCTCTCGGACCTGCGCACCGCGCTCAAGGGTGATGACAAGGGCGCCATCGACAAGAAGGCCGAGGCGCTCGCCCAGGCGGCGTCCAGCCTTGCCCAGTCCGCTCAGGCCAGTGCCGCGGGCGCAGCCGGTCCCGAGGCGGGTGCGTCCGGCGGCGGTGGCGCGAAGCCGGGCGGCGACGATGTCGTCGATGCGGAGTTCGAAGAGGTCAAGGACAAAGACCTGCGCTCGTAAGCTGCGCGCTCTCGGATGAGCAGGGGCGGTCTCGCGGATCGTGAGACCGCCCTTTCCATGAGGGTGGGTGTCCCAACTCAGGTCCTCGCCGCCGATGCGGGCGGGCGGCCTGATCGAGCGCGATTACTACAAGGTCCCGACGTCCCGAAGAACGCCACCGAGGCGGGAGATCAAGAAGGCCTATCGCCGCCTGGCGATGAAGTACCACCCGGATCGCAATCCCGACGATCACGAGGCCGAAGACAAGTTCAAGGAAGCCAAGGAGGCCTGTGAGGTCCTGACCGACGCGCAGAAGCGCGCCGCGTACGACCAGTTCGGCCACGCCGGCGTCGAGGCCGCCTCGAGGCCCGGCGGCGGCCGGGGCTTCGATCCCGGCGAGTCCTTCAACGACATCTTCGGCAACGTGTTCAGCGACATCTTCGGTGCCGCTCGCCGCGGTGCCGGCGGCCAGCAGGTGTTCCGCGGCGCGGACCTGCGCTACGAGCTCGAGATCGAGCTCGATCAGGCCGTGTTCGGTCACACCGTCGAAATCGAGATCCCGAGGCTAGCCGAGTGCGACACCTGCGGCGGCAACGGCGCGGCGCCGGGCAGCAATCCTTCCGTGTGCGACACGTGCGGCGGCTCGGGCCAGGTGCGCATGTCGCAGGGCTTCTTCCAGCTGCAGCAGGCGTGCCCGCGCTGCCGCGGCGCCGGCACCGTCGTCAAGAATCCTTGCGACACCTGTCTGGGGCAGGGGCGCGTGCGACGCCGCAAGAAGCTGTCCGTGAAGGTGCCGGCCGGTGTCGACCAGGGCGATCGCATCCGGCTCTCGGGCGAGGGCGAAGCCGGCCGCAATGGCGGCCCGCCGGGCGATCTCTACGTCGAGATCCAGGTGCGCGAGCATCCCATCTTCGAGCGGGACGGCGAGCATCTGAGCTGCGAAGTGCCGGTGAGCTTCGCCACTGCGGCGCTGGGCGGCACTGTCGAGGTGCCTACGCTCGATGGCGCGGTTACCATCAAGGTACCGGCCGAGACGCAGTCCGGCCGTGTCTTCCGGCTGCGGGACAAGGGCGTGAAGCCGGTGAGGGGCGGAGCACGCGGCGACCTGTTCTGCCGCGTGGTCATCGAGACACCCGTCAAGCTTTCCAGTGAGCAGCGCGAGCTCATCCAGCAACTGGAGGAATCCTTGAAGCGAGACACGCAGCGCCATGCGCCCCGCGGGGAAGGATTCTTCGAGGGCGTGAAGCGGTTTTTCTCGGGGCACGGCTAATGAGCATTTCATCCGGCGCCTGGCGCCGCCATGCGTACGCGGCGGCTTACGGCCCATCAAGTCCTGCGCGCAGCGCATGGTAAAGGTTGCGATCATTGGAGCGACGGGCCGCATGGGGCTGTCGCTGGTGCGCGCCGCTCGCGAGACGGGCGACGTGCGTATCGTCGCCGCGGTGGCCTCGGAGAACAGCCCGTATCTCGGCCGCGACGCGGGGCAGCTGGCGGACCAGACCACGCTCGGCACGCTCGTCACCAGCGATCTGCGCGCTGCGCTGTCCGTCAGCGACGTCGCCATCGACTTCTCCCGACCCGATGCCACCGCAGCCACGCTTGCGGCCTGCCGTGCTGTCTACCGGCCGTTGCTCATCGGTACCACCGGCCTGCCGAACGAGCTCACCAGCGAGTTCATGAAGGCAGCGCGCGATATTCCGCTGCTCGTCGCATCGAACACCAGCATCGGCGTCAGCCTGCTCGTCGAGCTTGTGCGCGCGTGCGCGCGGGCCCTGCCTTCGAGCTTCGACATCGAGATCATCGAAGCGCATCACCGCAACAAGAAAGATGCGCCTTCCGGCACCGCGATCACCCTCGGCCGCGCCGCGGCGCGCGCGCGCGGGCATGAGCTCACCGAAGTGAGCATCATGAACCGCACAGCTGGGGGCGAGCGTGTGGAGGGCGACATCGGCTTCTCCACCGTCCGTGGCGGCGACATAGTAGGGGAGCACACGGTGCTTTTTGCCGCCCCCGGGGAGCAGATCCTGCTCACTCACAGGGCAACGGACCGCTCCATTTTCGCCCGCGGCGCCCTCCGGGCTGCGGCCTGGCTGGCGGTGCAGCCGGTGGGGCTTTATGGCATGCAGGATGTCGCCGGTTACAAAACATAGACTTACCGGATTTTCCGCAGTAATTCTGCAGTTTCTTCCTCCAAAAAAAGCCTGCCGAACGCGTGGACACTTCGGGCCCCCGCTCGTAGAATTTCGCCCGAATCCGAAAGGGTTTAGTCCATGCAAGGCGGGAGGATGTTCGACGAGAACTCCTCCCGCTTTGTATATGCGCGCAGGGGAATCCATACGTGAATGTAGACGCTGTGCTGGCGCTGGCCGACGGCACCATCTTCCGCGGCCAATCGATCGGCGCTAAAGGCAATACCACCGGCGAAGTCGTTTTCAATACCGCCCTGACGGGCTATCAGGAAATTCTCAGCGACCCCTCCTACGCCCGCCAGATCGTCACCCTCACTTATCCCCACATCGGCAACACCGGCACCACCCCGGAAGATCTCGAATCCCAGCAGGTCTTCGCCGCCGGACTCATCATCCGCGACCTGCCGCCGCGCTCCAGCAACTGGCGCGCCGCCGAATCGCTCCCGGAATTCCTCGAACGCGGCAAGGTCGTCGCGATCGCCGGCATCGACACGCGCAAGCTCACGCGCATCCTGCGGGAGAAGGGGGCTCAGCCCGGCTGCATCATGACCGGCGACCAGGTCGACGCTTCGGCGGCGGTGAAGGCGGCCGCCAGGTTTCCCGGCCTCAAGGGCATGGATCTCGCGAAGGTGGTGTCCACCAAGCGCGCGTTCTCCAGTGGAACGAGGGCAGCATCTGGCAGGAGGGCAAGCGCCCGCTCATCCGCTCCGCGCAGCGCCTGCACGTGGTGGCGTACGACTTCGGCGTGAAGCGCAACATCCTGCGCCTCTTCTCGGATCACGGCTGCCGCGTCACCGTGGTGCCGGCGCAGACGAGCGCGAACGAAGTGCTGGAGCTCGCGCCGGATGGCGTGTTCCTCTCGAACGGCCCCGGCGATCCGGAGCCTTGCGATTACGCGATCCGCGCCGCGCGCGAGCTGCTTGCCACGGACATTCCGGTGTTCGGCATCTGCCTGGGCCACCAGATCCTCGGCCTCGCGAGCGGTGCGAAGACCCACAAGATGAAATTCGGCCACCACGGCGCGAACCATCCGGTGCAGGACCTCGACAGCGGCAAGGTCTTCATCACCAGCCAGAATCACGGGTTCGCCGTGGACGAGGCCACGTTACCGCAGACCGTGCGCGCCACGCACCGCTCGCTGTTCGACGGGAGCCTGCAGGGCCTCGCGTTCAAGGACCGGCCCGTGTTCAGTTTCCAGGGCCACCCCGAGGCGAGCCCCGGCCCGCACGACCTCAAGCCGCTCTTCGACAGGTTCAATCACCTGATGCTGAAGCGGTTGCAGAAGCAGCTGCGGGCCGCCGAGCAACTGGCCCAGCGATCGGCGGGAGACCGCGGCACCGCCTGATCCCACGACCCCTAGCATTGGAGAGCCCGCGCGCAAGACATGCCCAAGAGAACCGACCTTCAATCCATCCTGATCATCGGCGCCGGCCCCATCGTCATCGGCCAGGCCTGCGAGTTCGACTATTCCGGCGCCCAGGCCTGCAAGGCGCTGCGCGAGGAAGGCTACCGCGTCATCCTCGTGAACTCGAATCCGGCCACGATCATGACCGATCCGGAGATGGCGGATGCCATCTACATCGAGCCGGTCAACTGGCGCACCGTCGCGAGCATCATCGAGAAGGAGCGCCCGGATGCGCTGCTGCCCACCATGGGTG
>JBGAIL010000233.1:0-6595 GCA_044225565.1 Steroidobacteraceae bacterium
GGTGTGTTCCTACCTTGCATCTTGCATTCACATCCTTAGTAAGTTGGATTCGCTGACGCTGATCACTCAAGTCATCGCCGAGCCGAACTCGTCCGCCAGCCCGGTCTACTTTCCGATTGCCGGCCCGATAACGGATGCGTATTGGAAGCTGCGAGGCCGTAAAATGGTGATCGCTGATAACCTTGAGTCCAACAGATACATTGAGTATCTATCTGAAAGGATGTCCCAAGCGCGAGAAAGATCTGAGCGAGTTGATATGAGAAAGGCGAATGATCTCCTGCATGAACTTGTTTGCATGAAGCCAAGAGATGATGATTCACTACGTCAGCTTTGGGCCTTCCAAGCTGAACGAGGCAGTTCCGACCTGGCATCCGCACTTCGAGAATGCGCAGGAGAACCTCTGTGAGTGCAATCCTCCCGCAGAGCGCATACCGTATACGTGGAGCGATTTGGAGTTCCCAGGATTTCGTGGACAGTAAGTTAGGCTACTTCTACGAATGGAGGGAAAGCGATGTCTGCAAGGTTCAATGCTGGCAGAGTCAGGCAGATCTACCGGTTCATCGAGGCCCACCGGAGCCAATACAAGCGTAGAGATGGTGTGTGCCAAGAATATCCGTGCGCAGCCGCGCCAAGAGAGCGCTTCGCGACATAGGTAGATTTCAATTCTCTTCTCTGTCCGGTCAGATACCAGCGGAGCATCAAACAAAGATGCTTAAAGAGGAAGAATATGGTGACCTCATAGGTCTCTATAAGAACCCTGCCGGAACCGAGCCCCATATCATCGCTGTCACTGAACGCGGGATGCTCTTAATGGGTTCGAAGAAGGATCTGTGGATCGGATTCTCCGAAATGGAATCTGTGCACGGCCCTGAACGCAAAGGTTCTGACTCGACCATCTCGATAAGATTGCGAACCGCAGAAAAAATAGCTTTGAAAATAGCAGGCGGCGATGGGAATTTTCAGGATGTATTTGGATTTGTTCGGTTTGTAAGCCGCGTTTTGGATGATTTGAAATCGGATTCGGATCCTTGATCGCAAGGGAGTCCCACTTGGCGGTATGCCTGAATCCAGGCTACGCCGGCTTGTCCTCGCCGTCGCTCCACCACGCGAGGCCTGAAGCATTGCGCGCCAGCGAGTGACGCTCCGCCTGGCGGTCGAAGCCGAGCACGCTGAAGACCATGCGGGCCGTCGCGTCCAGCGGATTGCGCAGGTCGGTCTGCTGTCGCTCGAGCAGTGCGACGATCTGCCCCGCCGCATCGTCCGGGTTGCCTTCACCCGCGCCAGCGGACAACAGCTCATCGACCAGAGGCGCGTAGTCGCCGGCCTGGGAGCGCTGCGGCCGCCACGCCTTGCGCGCCAGCTCGGTGGCATAGCCGCCGGGATTGGCGATGACCACGCGGATGTTCCAGCGCTTCACCTCGTGCGAAAGGCTTTCGGCGAAACCTTCCAGCGCGAACTTGCTCGCCGCGTACACGCCGTCGCCCGGCAGGCCGATGAGCGAGGAGAGCGAGGAGACCATCACGACTGTGCCCGCAGCGCGCCTTCGCATCAGCGGCAGCGCAGCACGCGTCAGCCGCAAGGCGCCGAAGAAGTTCACTTCCATCACGGCGCGCACCGTTTCCAGCGGCACCACTTCCCAGGGGCCGATGGCGTTCACGCCGGCATTGTTGATCAGCGCATCGAGCCGGCCGGTTTCGTTCTGGATCCTCGAGACGGCGGAAGCGACCTGCTCGTCATTGGTGACGTCGAGCGTGACGGGAGTGGCGCCAGCAGGCAGCTGCGAGGCGTCCTGCGGGTTGCGGATGCCGGCATACACGTTCCAGCCACTGCTCTGGAGGCGGCGGGCGAGTGCGAGCCCCAGTCCGCTCGAGCAGCCGGAGATCAATACGGTGCGCGGTTCGGTCATGAGATCCCTACTTCTTCGGAAAGGTGGCGGCGACCGTGTAACCGCCGTCGGCGACGATGGCCTGGCCCGTGATGAAGGAGGCCTGCTCGCCGGCCAGGAAGGCGACGACGTTCGCGATCTCCGCCGGCTCGGCAACCCGGCCGACGAGGCCATAACCCTTCGTGCTCTCGCGGATGGCCTCCGCCGTGACGCCACGCTCGGCCGCCTGGCGCAGATGGAAGTCCGTCAGCGTCGCCCCGGGGCACACCGCGTTCGCGCGGATTCCGGCGCCGCCGTGCTCCACCGCGATGTGGCGGATGAGCGCGATGACTGCGGCTTTCGAGGCGTCGTAGGCGGCCATGCCGGGAAATCCGGTCAGCGCGTTGATCGACGAGATGGCGACCACCGAGCCTTTGCCGCCCTCGATCATCACGGGCAGCGCCGCGCGGCAGATGCGGGCAACGCCGAGCAGGTTGATGTCCAGGATGGTCTTCAGATCCTCGTCGGAGGAGTCCACGAGGCGGCCACGCGTCTGAACGCCAGCGTTGGCCACCAGCACGTCGATGCGACCCCAGCGCTCGGCAGCGGAGCGGGCGACGGCGTCGCTGTGCGCGGGGTCGCGTACGTTGCCGTGCGAGAAAGCCACCTGTTCATGGGAGGCGCTGAGCTCCCGCAGGGCTCTCTCACCGTCTTCGCGATTCACGTCGGTGAAGAGGACGGCCATGCCGTCCGCCAGAAACCGTTCGACGCAGGCGCGACCGATGCCCGCGGCGCCCCCGGTCACGACTGCCACCTTCTGCGTCGCCTTCATGGATCTACCTTCGCAACCTTCCACCATCCACACCGGCCAGCGCAGCTTCGACCTCGGCGCGCGAGACGAGGCTGACGTCTCCGGGCACGGTGTGCTTGAGCGCGCCGGCGACTACGCCGAAGTCGAGCGCTTCCTGCCATGAAGCGCCTTCGAGCGCTAGCAGCAGGCAGCCCGCTACCATCGCGTCCCCAGCGCCGATACGGTCGACGACGTGACGCACCCGGACCGTTCGCGCCTGCGCGAAGCTGCCATCGCGCGCCGCCGCGAAGGCCGAAAGCTGTTGATCATCGGCCCCGTTCGATATTCGCGTGCCGCTCACTGCGACCCGTGCGCGAGGATTCGATTCCAGCAGCAGAGCGAGGAACTGGCGGACTGCGGCTTCGCGATCGCCCTGCGGGGGTGGCGCGTCGAAGCAGGCCTCCCAGTCGTCGAGTCCCGCGAAGAGGTGCGTGGCGTGTTGCAGCAGGGGCTGCAGGGTTTCGCGCGGCTTGCGACCGGATGCGGCCCAAAGGGAAGGGCGCATGTTCACGTCCAGCGAGACCGGTATGCCGAGGCTGCCCGCAACGCGCATCGCGGCCAGCATCGCTGCTGCCGGGCCGGTGCCGAGCGCGGCCGTGATGCCGGTGACGTGCAGCCAGCCCGCTTCTTTCAGGATGCCGGCCCAGTCGAGATCCGTCGCGACGAGTCTCGAGAATGCGCTCCCCTCGCGGTCGTAGACGACGCTGCCCGGACGCAGGTCCGCGCCGGCTTCGGCAAAGTAGAGTCCCATGCGCCCCGGGTGGCTCCGTACGTGCCGTGTGCCCACGCCGTGCCGGCGAATGCTCTCGAGCGCAGCGACTCCCAGCGCGTTGGGCGGCAGGAGGCTCACGAATTCCGTCGGATGGCCGAAGCGGCTGAGCGAGGCGAGGACGTTGAATTCCGCGCCGCCGAAGCCGGCCTCCAGAGAGCCTTCCTGCAGGAGCCGGGTGGCGCCGGGAGACTTGAGCCGCAGCAGCAGCTCACCGAAACCCACGACGGGCCCGGCCGCGCCGGTCATTTCCGCGGCGCTCCGGCCTGCCGGACCGAGGACACCGCCTCGGCCACGAGCGCCTGGATCTCATCGAAGCGCCTCTCGCGCAGCAGCTCCGACGGCGTCAGCCACGAGCCGCCGCAGGCCGCGACCGCGGCGGATGACAGGTAATCCCGAAGCTCCGCCGGGCCTACGCCACCCGTCGGCACGAACTTCATTTCCGGGAAGACGCTCGCCAGCGTGCGCAGGTAGCTCGGGCCTCCCGCGTCGGAAGCCGGGAACACCTTCACGATGCCGAGCCCGCGGCTGCGCGCCCGCCCGACTTCGGTGGGCGTGAGCACGCCGGGCAGCATCGGAACGCCCCGGCTCTCGGCCGCGCTCAATACCGTCTCATCGAAGTTCGGCGCGACCAGGAATTGTGCGCCGGCGTCGAGGGCTTCCTGCGCGAGTGTCGCGCTCAGCACCGTTCCGGCGCCGACCAGCAGCTGCGGGCACTCCTGCCGCAGCTTGCGGATGGCTGGAATGGCCGCAGCCGTCCGGCACGTGATCTCGATGAGGGGCAGGCCACCGGCCAGCAGTGCCTGGCCAACAGGGATCGCGCTTTGCGCATCCGGCAGCGTGACGACCGGCAGCAGTCGCGCGGCGTAGAGCGCGGCCAGCGCATTCTCGAAACGGTTCGGGGAAGCGCTCACCAGTGCCACAGCGTGCCGTCCTCCAGCCGGTTCACCGGCAGGTAGGCGCGCCGATACGGGAAGGTGGCTGCGAGCTTCTCATCGATGTCGACGCCATGTCCCGGCGCTTCGCCGGGATGCAGATAGCCGTCATCGAACGTGTAGGCGTGCGGGAACACCGCATCCGTCTCGTCGGTGTGGCGCATGTATTCCTGAACGCCGAAGTTCGGAATGGCCAGATTCAAGTGCAGCGAGGCGCCCATGCAGACGGGGGAAAGATCCGTGGCGCCATGGCAGCCCATGCGCACGTTGTGCACGGCTGCGTAGTCCGCGATGCGGCGCAGGTGCGTGATGCCACCGGCGTGAACCACGGTCGTGCGGATGTAGTCGATGAGCTGTTCTTCGACGAGTTGCCTGCAATCCCACAGCGTGTTGAACACTTCGCCGATGGCGAGCGGCGTGACCGTGTGCTGGCGGATGAGGCGAAGATTCGCCTGGTTTTCCGCCGGCGTCGCATCCTCCATCCAGAAGAGCCGCATCGGCTCGAGGGATTTGCCGAGGCGCGCCGCCTCGACGGGCGTGAGGCGGTGATGCACGTCGTGGAGCAGGTGCGGATCGAAGCCATACGTCTCGCGAATCGCCTCGAACAGCTGCGGCACGTGGTCGAGATAGCGGGTGGTCGACCAGACGTTCTCGGTGGGCATCGCCGCGTCCGCGGGCTCGTAGAAGAGCTTGTCGCGCGAGACGCCGTACGTCGAAGCCATGCCCGGCACACCGCACTGCGCCCGGATCGCCTTGTAGCCCATTTCGATGTAGCGGCCCACCTGCTCGACCGCTTCGCCGATGTCGCGGCCGTTGGCGTGCCCGTACACCATCACGCCGGTGCGGGACCTGCCGCCCAGCAACTGGTACAGCGGCAGGTTCGCGACCTTCGCCTTGATGTCCCAGAGCGCCGTGTCGACCGCGGCGATGGCCGACATCGTGACGGGGCCGCGCCGCCAGTAGGCGCCTCGATAAAGGTACTGCCAGGTGTCCTCGATCTGGTGCGGGTCGCGGCCGATGAGGCAGGGGATCACGTGCTCCGTCAGATAGGCCGCCACCGCGAACTCGCGCCCGTTCAGCGTGGCGTCGCCGATGCCGTGCACGCCCTGGTCCGTGACGATCTTCAACGTGACGAAGTTGCGCCCCGGGCAGGTGACGATGACTCGTGCTTCGACGATCTTCATGGGCTCACGCGATCGCCGGCCGCGTTCCGCGCAGCTGCGGCAGGATGATGAACTCCCACGGCGTCGCCATGTCGCCGACGGGTACCTCGATGATCGCCGGCCCCGGCTCGGCCAGCGCGCGCTCGAGCGTGCCGCGCAGCTCGGCGGGTGATGCTGCTCGATAGCCGGCTGCGCCGAACGACTCGGCCAGCTTCACGAAATCGGGATTGCGCAGGTCCGAGGCGATGAGCCGATTGCCGAACCATTCGCGCTGCTGGCGCTGCACGTTGGTGAAGGAGTTGCTGTTGAACACGATGGTCTTCAGCCCGATGCCGTATTGTACGGCCGTGGCGAGCTCCTGCACGTTGAACATGAAGCCGCCGTCGCCGGCGATGGACACCACCGGCACGTCCGGGTGCGCCACCTTCACGCCCAGCGCCGTCGCGTAGCCGTAGCCGAGCGTGCCCTGGTAGCTGCAGTTGATGTGCTCGCGCGGTCGCGACACCGGGAAGCCGTACCAGGAGGCATAGCCGCACTGGGTGATCTCGTCGCAGAAGATGCCGTTGCGGGGCAGCGCCTGGCGGATCGCCTTCAGGAAGCTCAGCTGCGGCTGTACCCGCTCGATGTCGGCGGCCACCGAAGCTTTAATGGCGGCGAAGTCTTCCGCTTTCCCTCGCGGCGCGAGCAGTTTCGAAACCGCTGGAATGAGCGCGCGCAGAGCAGCGCCGGCGTCCGCGAGAATTCCAGCCGCAGGCTGCCCGGCGCGCGCGATCTCCTGCGGATCGATGTCTATCCTCACCACCTGCAGGTCCCGATCGACCCCCCAGTGCAGGAGCGGCTCCATCATGCGCGAGCCGATGCCGATGACGACGTCGACCTTGGGCCATAGCCGGTGACCGGCGGGCAGCGTGAAGCCGAGAGGGTGATCGTCCGGGACGACTCCCCGGCCGCTGCGAAACGAGACCACGGGTGCCTGGAGCATCTGCGCGAGCTCGCGCACTTCTTCGCAGGCTC
>JBGAIL010000002.1:0-58786 GCA_044225565.1 Steroidobacteraceae bacterium
GATGCCCGAGTAGAAATCCACGTTCGGATAGAGCTTGCGTGCGACGAAGTACTCGTCCTTGAGCGCGATCTCCTCGAGCCGCAGCGCCAGCTCGAACAGCGGATTGTCGGTGTGCCCGAGCTTCTCGAGGATCTGGTGGCACATCGCGCGGATGATCTTGGCGCGCGGGTCGAAATTCTTGTAGACGCGATGGCCGAAGCCCATCAGCCGGAAGTGGCTGGACTTGTCCTTCGCCATCGCGAGGTATTTCGGGATGTTCTCGACGCTACCGATCTGCTCGAGCATGGCGAGCACGGCTTCGTTCGCTCCGCCGTGCGCCGGGCCCCACAGGGCCGAGACGCCCGCCGAGATGGCCGCATACGGGTTCGCGCCGGTGCTGCCGGCGAGCCGGACGGTGGACGTGCTGGCGTTCTGCTCGTGGTCCGCGTGCAGGACGAACAGCAGGTCGAGCGCCCTGGCCACGATGGGATCGAGCCTGTAAGGCTCGCAAGGCACCGCGAAGAACATGTGCAGCATGTTGCTGCAGTAGTCGAGATCGTTGCGCGGATAGATGAACGGCTGCCCGACGGAATGCTTGTGCGCGGCCGCCGCCAGCGTCGGGATCTTCGCCACGATGCGGTGCGAGAAGATCTCGCGGTGGCGCGGGTTATGGATGTCCATGGTGTCGTGATAGAACGCCGACATCGAGGACACCACCGCGGACACCATGGCCATGGGATGCGCGTTGTGGTGGAAGCCGTTGAAGAAGCGCAGCAACGATTCGTTGATCATCGTGTGATAACGGATGTTGCCGGTGAACTCCTCGAGCTGCTTGCGGTTCGGCAGCTCCCCGTGCAGCAGCAGGTAGGCCACCTCCATGAAGCTGCTCTTCTCGGCGAGCTGCTCGATCGGGTAGCCGCGGTGCAGGAGCACGCCGGCGTCGCCGTCGATGTAGGTGATCTTGCTCTCCGTCGAGGCGGTGGAGCCGTAGCCCGGGTCGTAGGTGAAGACGCCGAGGTCCTTGTGCAGCGGAGCGATGTCCACCACTGCGGGACCGATGGTCCCCGTGCGCACCGGCAACTCGCTTTTCTTGCCGGAAGAGGGGTCGGTCAGCTGGAGTTTCGAATCGGTCATGAGCGCGCGAGGGTTACACGCCCGGCGCGCTGAATCAAGGTGGGACGGCCGCGAAAACCACTCCGCGGAGACTTCACCCTACTCGACCACCTTGAGCGACTGGCCCGGCGTCAGCTTGCCCTTCGGATAGATGCCGTTGAGCAGCTCGAGCTCCTCTTTCTGGTAGCGCTCGACCGGCACGTTCCTGGCGTAATCCTCGAGGCGCGTCTGGTCCGTGACCTGCACTATCTTGAGGCGGTACGGCTGCGCCAGCGGATACTCGGACGGCTTGAGATTCCGCATCGTCTGCACCGTCGACTGGAACAATCCATCGTCTGCGGGAAGTCCGCGCGCGCCGGAGCGGCTCGCGCCGCCGAACAGGAAGGCGCTCTTGTCGCGGTACAAGACTGCCCAGCGTACCGGGCCTTCGCCTCCATCGAGCGGCGAGCCGTTGCGCGTGACGACGGTGTACCCGGACATGCCGTTGACCTCGATCTCTTCGCCGTGCGCCAGCGAGGCGCCACGCAGATTCTCCAGCAGGAACTCCCGTGGCCCCTGCTTCTCGGGACGCGGCTTCACCGTCACCTGCATGATGGAATCCTTCCCGAGAGTCGGATTCTGGGCCGCGTCCTCATCCTTCGTCTTGATCTGCCGGCCCTTGCTGTAGGCCAGGATGCGGTCGTGCTGGTTCTCGATGGTCCAGCCTTTCGGGAAAGCGAGCGTGATGCCCATGTCCGCGTGATAGAAGCGGTTGTCGCGCACGATGCCCTGCGCACGGCTCGATCCGTAAGGCAGCCCGTCGATGGCCTTGAGGTAGGCCTCGCGATTCTCGATCCAGCCTCCTTCGGGCGTCTCGGTGATGCTGGCCGCGCCTTTCGCCGCCTGCACCGCGCGCTCATCGGGTGCGGGGTGCGAGGAGAACACGCCGTGGTAGATCTGCGGCTCGCGGCCTTCGTCCTTGGCGCGTTGCAGCTCGAAGGATTCCTGGCTGCGGAACACCTTGAACACCTCGCCCATGGCTTCCGGGTCGTAACCGGTCTTGGTCGCGTAGACCATGCCGAAGCGGTCCGCCTCCATCTCGTTCTCGCGGCCGTAGCCCTGGAGCCAGGCCGTCGCGCCGACGTTCGCCATCTGCGCGATGGCGCTGGAGCCCGTCATGATCGCGGCACCCGTGGCCAGTACCGAGGCGAGCACGCCGCGGGTCTGCCGACGAGCCGGATGTCGCGCGGTGACGTGGCCGATCTCATGCCCCAGCACTGCTGCGAGCTCGGCCTCAGTGGTCAGATAGGCAAGCAACCCGCGATGCACATAGACGTAGCCACCGCCCGTGGTGAAAGCGTTGACCGATTCGTCGTCGAGCACGGTGAAATGGAAGGTCCAGTCGGCAAGCTCGCTGTTCCTGGCCACCTTCTGGCCCACGGAGTTCACGTAGTCCTGGAGCGCCTGGTCCTCGTAAAGCCCATAGGCGCGCACGATCTGCTCGTACAGGCGGCGCGACTGCTCGATCTCGCTCTTGGTCGAGGACAGCACCACGTTGTGGCCGCCGGTGGCGGGGTTCGAGGCGCAGCCCACGACCATGAGCGCGGCGGTGAGGGCGATGGCGAGCTTGCGGATCATGACGGACACTCCCCGCGGGCGCGGGAGGCCCGGGCGGCTACGCGTGGAACTTATATAGGATGAGGCGGCCGGAACGGAAGTTCCGGCCGCAGCGCAGGCTTGGCGAAGCGGGGGCTTACTTGGCCGCGGTGGCCGCGGCGTACTTCTTGCGGAACTTGTCGACGCGACCCGCCGTGTCCACGATCTTCTGCTTGCCGGTGTAGAACGGATGGCAGCTGGAGCACACCTCGACCTGCAGGTCGTGGCCGAGCGTGGAGCCCGTCTTGAACGCGTTGCCGCAGGTGCAGGTGACGGTGATTTCGGCGTAGTCGGGGTGGGTTGCGGATTTCATGGCGGCACACCAAAAAGGGCGCGCAGTCTACCGGGCAGGCGGATCATCCTCAAGCCGGGCTGCGGGCAAATCGTTATCCACAGAACTTGTGGATAACTCTGTGGACTTCAAGCCGCGAGGGCGGCCGATTTCCGCGAAAGATTGCATATTTATTAACTTGGCTAAAAAATGATCAGGGTATTTTTACTTTAAAGAACAATATCTTATGGCGTTGTCATTGAGCAACTTGACCGGTATTGCACGTAATTCGCTCATTTGCCGATGACCCCGATTTCGCCTGTGTATAACGAGCGCGAAACCCGTTCCCGGCGGTGGTCAGGAGCCCGTTGACAACGCCGGAAAGCGCGGCGCCGCAGGCTTTTCCGGCAGGAACTCCAGCAGCAGATCGTTGAGGAAACGCAGGCCTCGGGCGCTGGCGTGGCAGCGTTCAGGGCCGAACTCCACGAGACCTCGTGCCGCCAGCGACTCGAGCCTGGGAAGGATCGACTCCCACGCCAATCCGGTGCGCGCGGTGAACGTGGCTGGCTCGAATCCATCCACCAGCCGCAGGGCGTTCAACATGAACTCGAACGGCAGCTCCGCACCCTCCACCACCTTGCGTTCCAGACTACGCGGCTCGGACGCGAGATAACGGCGGGGCTCGCGCAGCTGCACGCTGCGCGTCACTGCCGCTTCGAGCGTCAACTTGCCGTGCGCGCCCGCGCCCACGCCCAGATAATCGCCGAAAGTCCAATAGTTGAGATTGTGCGCGCAGCGGCGACCCGGCCGTGCATAGGCCGAGATCTCGTATTGCCCGAAGCCGGACGAACGCAAACGCTCACCGCACCGGGCGAGCATTTCCGTCGCAAGATCATCCGTGGGCAGCAGTGGCGGAGCGGCGGCGAACACCGTGCCATGTTCGATGGTCAGCTGATAGTGCGAGATGTGCGCCGGTGAAAGCTCGATCGCCCGCTCGACGTCGGCGACGGCTTTCTCGACATCCTGGCCCGGCAGCGCGTACATCAAGTCGATATTGAAATTGCCCAGGCCCGCGGCATGCAGCTCTTCGACGGCGGTCGCGGTATCCGTGGACGAATGGATGCGTCCCAGCGCCGAGAGCGCAGCGTCATCGAAGCTCTGCCCGCCGAGCGAGACGCGATTGACGCCTGCGGAAGCGTATTCCGCGAAGCGCCCACGTTCGATGGTTCCTGGATTCGCCTCGAGGGTGACCTCGACGTCCCGGGGCACCACCAGATATCGGCGCGCCGCCTGCAGCACGCGCGCGATGGACTCCGGCGCGAACAGGCTCGGCGTGCCGCCCCCCATGAAGATGCTGACGAGCGACCGGCCGGGGACGGCGCCCGCCTGCGCCTCGATGTCCCTCTCCAACGCCTCGATGTATCTTTCCTGAGGCAGCTCGCCGTGCAGGGCGTGCGAGTTGAAATCGCAGTACGGGCATTTGCGCACGCACCACGGGAAGTGGACGTAGAGCGCGAGCGGCGGTGGTGCTAAGGCCGGCACAGCAGCGAGGCGAGCTCGCGCAGCGCGAGCGCACGATGGCTGGATGCGTTCTTCTCGGCGGACGGGATCTCCGCCACCGAGCGATGGTCGCCGGCCGGCTGGAAAACGGGATCGTAGCCGAACCCGCCTGCGCCTCGGGGCGCATCGAGGACGCGGCCTTCCCAACGACCCGCAGCCAGCAGAGGATGGGGATCGTCCGCGTGGCGGACCATCGCGATGACGCACCGATACCGCGCGGTGCGCCGTTCTGCAGGCACGCCTTCGAGCTCCTCCAGCATCTTCCCCAGGTTCGCGAGATCGCTCGCGCCCTCACCAGCGTAGCGCGCGGAGTAAACGCCGGGCCGGCCCCGGAGCGCGTCCACTTCGATGCCGGAATCGTCGGCCAGCGCAGGAAGCCCTGCATGCAGCGCGGCGTGGCGCGCCTTGATCAATGCGTTCGCCTCGAACGTATCGCCGGTCTCCGGCGGCGACTCGATGCCGAGCTGCGACTGGGCGATGAGCTCGTGCCCGAGCGGCGCGAGCAGCGCCACGAGCTCGCGCAGCTTGCCCGGATTCGCGCTCGCGAGGACCAGCTTCACGGGCGTGGCGGCGCCAGGGCCTGCGATTGCAGCGTGAAGAGCTCCCGCAGCCCGGATTCCGCGAGCGCGAGGAGCGCGTCGAGCTCGTGCCGGCGGAAGGCGTGACCCTCGGCGGTGCCCTGCACCTCGATGAATCCGCCGCCGTCGTTCATCACGACGTTCATGTCCGTCTCGGCCTGCGAGTCTTCCGCGTAATCGAGGTCCAGCACCGGCATGCCGGCCACGATGCCCACGGACACTGCGGCGACTTGTCCATGCAATGGCGTCGCCCGGATCTGGCCGCGATGCAGCAACCGCTCGCAGGCCTGCCTCAACGCGACATAGCCGCCCGTGATGGAAGCCGTGCGCGTGCCACCATCCGCCTGCAGCACGTCGCAATCGATGGTGATCGTGCGCTCGCCGAGCGCTTTCAGATCGACGACGGCGCGCAGCGAGCGGCCGATGAGTCGCTGAATCTCCTGCGTGCGGCCGGTCTGTTTGCCTCTAGCCGCTTCCCGGGCGCTGCGCGTATGCGTGGAGCGTGGAAGCATGCCGTATTCTGCAGTGACCCAACCCTGGCCCTTCCCGCGCAGGAAAGACGGCACGCCTTCTTCGACACTGGCCGTGCACAGCACGTGCGTGTCGCCGAATTCCACGAGCACCGACCCTTCGGCGTGACGCGCGAAGCCGTGCACGAAGCGCACGGCCCGCAATTGACCCGGCTGACGCCCGCTGGGACGCGCGCTCATCGCATGAGCCTCAGCGCCGCAGCGGAAGTGTTGTCGCTCGCCGGGCCACCTCGCGCGACTGCGCGCTTGCCGAGCGCCTGCAGCGTGGGCCGCATCGCTTCGGTTCCGGCGAGCCCCGAAGCCAATACTTCGTCTTCCAGCGAGCCCCACAGCCCATCGGTGCAGACGAGCAGCACGTCTCCCGGCTGCAGCCTGCGGCGCATGCTCAACGTCATGTCGGGGAGGATGGGATCGCCGCCGAGGCAGCACTCCACGAAATTCCGCATGGGATGGTTGCGCACCTGGTCGGCGGTGATCAGGCCTTCGCGCAACAGGAGCTCGACGTGACTGTGATCGCGCGTCCGCTGGAGTATCGAGCCGCCACGCATGTGATAGACACGACTGTCCCCCACGTGGGCCCACCATGCCGAGCCCTGCTGGACCAGGCACACTGCGCAAGTGGCACGAGGCCGGTGCTCGAGCGGCAGGTGCAGCCCGAGGCGCACCACTTCCTCGTGAGCGCGGCCGATGCTGAGATGCAGGAAACCGAGCGGATCGAACACGGGATGCGGCATGCCCTGGAAGGCTTCGACCATGACCTTCTGTGCGATCTCCGCGGCGCGCGCGCCTTCGGCATGGCCACCCATGCCATCGATCGCGAGCAGCAGCGCGGCGTCCTCGGCCACTACCGCAACGGCCTTGTCCTGGTTGTCTTCCCGGGCTCCGAGGAGGCTGATGTCGGCGTGATCGACGTGCAAGGAAGCGTCCGCGCTCTGCTAGACTGGGCGCGTTTTATATCACGGCCGGCAATACCTTCCGCATGATTGCGAGCATGACCGGATTCGCGCGCCGCGAGGCGTCCGGCCCCTGGGGCTCGCTCGTTTGCGAGCTGCGCAGCGTCAACCACCGCTTCCTCGAGAGCGGCTTCCGGCTTCCCGAAGAGTTGCGCTCAGCCGAAACCGAGTTGCGCCAGACGCTGGCCAGGGAGTTGAAGCGCGGCAAGGTGGACTGCACCTTGACATATCGCGCCGCTCGCGAGAGCGAGCTCGCGTTGAACATCGACTCCGCGGCCCTCGAGCGGGTGCTCGCGCGCATCCGCGAAGTGTCGAGCGCCTTGCCGGAGCACCAGACGGTGAACGTCGTCGACGTGCTGCGCTGGCCCGGCGTCATCCGCGACGAAGGCGCCGCGGGAGAGGACCTGCTCGCCGCGGCCATTCAACTCTTCAAGACCACGGTGACGGAGCTCGCCGCCACCCGCGCCCGCGAGGGCGCACGCCTCCGCGAGCTCATCGAACAGCGCTGCACCGCGCTCGAAGCACTGGTCTCGCAGGTCAGAGCGCGTCTGCCGGAAGTCCAGGCGCGCATCCGCGCGCGTCTCATCGAGCGGCTCGCAGAGCTCAAAGCGCAGATCGATCAGGAGCGGCTCGAGCAGGAGCTCGCGATCCTGCTGCAGCGGCTCGACGTCGAGGAGGAGATGGACCGTCTGACCGGCCACGTCGCCGAGATCCGCCGCGTGGTCTCGGGCAACGAGCCCGCCGGCCGCCGCCTCGACTTCCTCATGCAGGAGCTCAACCGGGAAGCGAACACGCTCTCGTCGAAATCCCAGGATCTCGAAACCACGCGCGCCGCCGTCGACATGAAGGTGACCATCGAGCAGATGCGCGAGCAGGTGCAGAACATCGAGTAGCCTGTGCCGCCGGCGCGGGCCGCGCCGGCAAGCACCAGCCGGCTTCAGGTGGCACCCTCGGGCTTCAGGTAGCGAGCCAGGAACCGGTACACCTCGCGTCGCGACTCCTTCGCCAGCCGCGTGTCGATCATGTTGAAGCCGTGGCCGCCCGGGGCGGCATCGTAGATCTTGTACTCGAACTTCCGGCCTGCCGCCTTCAGCGCGGAGATCAGGGACTCCACCTCCATCACGTGCACGTCCCCGTCGTTGGTCGTGCTGTGGATCAGGAGCGGCGTCCGGAGTTTGTCCGCGTGATACACGGGCGAGCGGCGCCGGTACTCCGCCAGATCCTCGTTCACCGATTTGCCGATGAAGTGATTGAAGATCTGCGGATAATCCGGCTGGTAGGCCATGCGCTGCACCAGGTCGCTCACCGGAACGCCCGCATAGGCGACCTTGTAGTCCTGCGGCCAGCGGAAGACGTTCATCAGCGCGTGGAAGCCTCCGTGGCTCCATCCCAGGATGCCCACCCGCGAGCCGTCCACGTTCGGCATGTTCTCCACCGCCCAGTCGCGCGCCGCGTGCGTATCGTCGATCTCGGCTCCGCCGTAGTCGATCTCGTCATACATGCCGCGCCCGAAGCCGCTGCTGCCCCGATACTCCGGCGCGATCAGCACATAGCCTTCCAGCAACAGCTCACGGGCGATCGGGATCAGCAATCCGCTGAAGTTCGAGTGCACGCCCCCGTGCACGAACACCAGCAGCGGCGCCTTGCGCCCGCCCAGCGCCTTCGGCACGAACGTGTAGGCGGGGACGATGAGCGGGTTCCCTGCCCCGAGGCCGGTGGGATTGGCGTTCCTCGGCGGCACCGAGGTGATGTTGATCTCCTCGATGGTGGCGAGGTCCCCGAGCCGCTGGTACATGTTCAGCACGTCGATCTTGCGCTTGAGCACGTCGAGCTCGTGCTTGTATTGCGGCACTTCGGGCGCCGGATACTTCGACTCCTCGGCAACCGAAAGCCCCGTGCCGAAAGACACGAGCACGAGGCCCGCCCAGCCGACCCGACGCATCGACTTCATGCCGCCTCCACGCGGAAGTAGTCCCGGCCGGCCGATTTCAGGTGCATGCAGTCCCCGTTGACCACCTGGCCGAACCACATGGGCTCTGCTCCGGGCTCGCCTCCTTCGGGGACGAATCCGCCCTCCACGGCCTGCAGGGGTGTGACGCCGTCCAGCCAGAGCCGGCCCTTGCGGATGACGATGCGCACGCTGCGGCTCATGGTCCCGCCGTCGTTGTAATGCCCCGCGTAAGCGCGCCACGCTGCCGGCCAGGCGAATTCCCGGGGACCTTCATAGGCGCTGGTGACGTACCAGCGGTCTCCCCAGCCGATCTCCACCACGGGGCTGTCTTTCACTGCGGGGTCCTTGCGCCCGAACGCCATCGCGAAGTGATCGAATCCCGGCTGCGAGACGAGAAACCGGTCCCTGCCGAGCGCTTCCATCGGCATGCGCAAGTCGCCGTGAACGGCGAAGAGCCGTTCACCCTCGGCCACGATCCGCAGCGTCTCGCCATTGGCTCGCCGGTAGAGGCCGACGTAGCTCGATGGATTCTCCGCTCGCCACCACGGCTCGGGCAGCTCGGGAGGGGCGGGTGCCGGGCGCCGCTCGCGCGATGCCCTCATGAGCTGGCAGGCATGCCGCACGACGGCGCCGGGCGCAGGACCGAGCGAGTTGATCGCCGCGAACGCCCCCACGCCCGCATCGATGTCCACGGCCAGGTACGAGACGAACGAATACATGCGGCCCGGATGGAACACGAGGCGGTTCCCATCGAGCCGGTCGACCACCAGCCCATACCCGTAGCGGGCTTCCTGTCCATACGAGGAGGCCGGGATGTGGCCACAGGACCAGAGGTCGAATGCCTGTCGGGACAGCACCTGGCCCCTGGGACCCTGGCCGTGCCGGGCGATCATCCGTATGTACGCTCCCATGTCGCGGGCGTTCGAGGCGATGCACCCGGCGGCCGAGGTGTAGAACATGCCTCCCGCCTCGCAGAGCGGCCCCACGCGCGGCACGGGCCGGTCGGTGCGAAGGCCGACGTAACTCCTGGCCAGCCGGTCGCGGATGTCGTATGTGATGACCGGCTCCGCTGCCCGCATGCCCAGTGGCGCAAACATCCGCTCGCGCAACAGTTGCGGCAGCCGCCGACCGTCCAGCGCGCAGGCGAGATGTCCCAGGATGTCGAACCCGGTGTTGCTGTAGTTGAATCGCTCTCCCGGCGCATACGCAGTGCGATGACGATAGTGGGGATCGCTCTGGAAGAGCCCGCCGTACCCGACCAGTCCGCCGGAATGGGTCAGCAGGTGATGCGCCGTGATGGGCGCGTAGGCCGAATCGACGGGAAGCCAGGGAAGGTAGTCCTGCAACGGCTTGTGCAGGTCCAGACGGCCTTCTCCGTGCAGCTGCAGCAGGCAGGCGGAGACGAAGGACTTGCTGATCGAGCCGATCTGGAAGAGCTCGTGATCCTGCACCGGCAGGCGCGCCTGCAGATCGCCGAAGCCGTAGCTCGCGACGCGCTGGACTCCATCCCGATCCGCCAGCACCAGCGTCATCCCCGGGGCATGCGCTTCGCGCAGGTAGCTTTCGGCGAAGCGATCCAGCTGCGAGTACATGGCCTGGTACGTGCCACTCCCCGTCGCGGCCTCCGCGACGAGGAAGCGGCCGAGACCCAGCGCGGCTGAGGCGGCGAACGTCCCGCGCAGGAGGGCCCTGCGGGATACCGCCATGCCCGCTTCCCGTCCCTGCACGTCGTGCTCGCGCAATCCGATTCCCATGACTCCCCTTCAGAAGCGGCAGTGGTTTCGATTACACGCTATGACGCACGACCCCCCGGGTTGCGGCAATGCACCGCCGTCCGACAGGAGCAGGGGGCGCGGGGTGGACGGATCGACGCGGGCCTGCTCACCTCTCCCAACGGCACGAGCGGGCTGATGTCCCTGAAAAAGACGAGGGCATCGAAGGACACCGAGGGCTTCACGACACTGTACCCGTCCACGATGTTGATGTTCCGGCTGGCGTGCTCCTCGCGGAACCATTCGGCGGCAGGCCCGGCGGGGCCGCGGAAGTCGATGAGGTACGAGGAGTGTCCAGCCCTGGCCAGCAACGCGTTGAGGCTGCCTGGCCGCGAAACGCCGAGCGCCCGCTCGCAGTTGTCGAACCCCGGCAGATCCAGCCAGTTGCGCGCCCTGCCACCGTCGTGTGCCGAGCCGATGACGACCATCCGCCGCGCGAGCAGATCGTCGGCGTGCTCGCCGAGCGGGCTGTGCAGCGGATGCGCGGGTGGCGCGAACTTGCGCCACCGGCTCACGTGCATGTTGTGCATGAACACCAGGACCCGCCCCTGCGGGCCTTCCTGTTCGAGCACCCAGCGCAGATTGTCGAACGAAGCGAGGTCGCGCCCGTCGCCCCCGATGCGCAGGCTGGCCGCGAGCTGGCGAGCGGTGACGGCGGCCCGGTATGCCCGGTCGTAGGCCTGCTTCGAAGTGCGCTCCCGCCAGGGGATGTGCCAGCGCTCGAAACGGGTGATGGCATCCTGGAGATCCACCACCACTGCATCCTGCAGGCGGGGCGCGAGGGCGCGATATCCTGCCAGCGTGAAGCTTCCACGCCAGGCGGCGAAGCGCTCCTCGAACTCGCCGGCGGATGAAGGATCGGCCTGACGCAGGTAGGCGAGGACGTAGGCGAGAATCCCGCGGCCGTCGTGATCCAGGTTGCCACTCGCCTCCAGGCCGTAGAACCGGAGCTTGCGCTGCGTCCCGGGCCGGGCATTGTGCGTGCGCATCCATTCGACGAGCTCGCGATTCTCGCGGAAAGACCCGTACGCCCAGGACAACACGGCGTGCGCCGGTGGCTCGACCGGGCCACCGACTCCTGCAACGTAGTCATCGACGTCGAGCGCCCGTACATAGTCGGTTTCTGCAGCGATCGCCGTGAACCCGAGCTCCTCGGCCAGGAATCGGAACAGCTCGTTGCGAAACGTCAGGAATTCATGGGCATTGTGATTGGCCTCACCGAACGCTACGACCTCGGCAGCGCCGACGATTCGCCGCATGGCGTTGCGCTCGTCGGCACCCGTGAGACCGCTCAGAGGCACCGCGTTGGCATCGAGCCAATCCAGCGCGCATTGCTGTCGCGATTCAGCGGAGCTCGCGTCGGCGGCGCAGTCAACGTCGCCCGCAAGGGAGATCGCGCACCACGCCGATCCGGCAATCGCCGCGAAGACCTTGAGTCGCGCGCCCTCGCGACTTCGCCTCACTATTCCAGGCCGCCGAATCGATAGCGCAGGCTCAGCATCACCCGTCGAGGATTGTCGAAGGACACGAGGCCGAGACCGTTCGCGAGCAGGATGCGCTCATCGAGGATGTTCTCGAGATTGAGCTGCGCCTGCGCCCGTCCGAAACGATACGCGACGAAGGCGTCCAGCTTCAGGTGCGAGTCGAGCTTCCAGTCGGGATTGGGCAGCCTCGAAGGCCTCGAGCTCGCGTATGAGGCATTGCCGCCGATGCTCCACCGGTCCAGCGCGCCCGTGAAGTCGTAACGCGAGTTGAGATTCGCCGTCCAGGGTGACACGCCGGCAAGGCCATCGCCCTCGCGCCCGTTGAGCAAGTTCAGCGAGCGCGTGACCTCTGCATCCACGTAAGCCGCGCCGGCGCGCACGCGCCAGTTGGGCGCGAGCCTGCCATCGAGCTCCACCTCGAAGCCCCGGCTGCGCGCCTTGCCCGCATTCACGGAAAAGCTGATGTCCTCGGGGTCGATGGTCAGCACGTTCGACTTCTCGATGTGGAAGGCGGCAGCGGTCAGCGCCAGACGGCCCTCGCGCAGCTCCTGCTTGATGCCGCCCTCGAGCGCTTCGCCTTCCTCCGGTGGGAACTGGTTGCCGAAGCGATCGCCCCGGCCGGCATTGGGCAGGAAGGATTTCCCCCAACTCAGATAGAAGGTCGTGGGCGCGACGGGCCGCCAGATGAGACCGAGGCGTGGCGTGGTCTTGCGATCGCGCTGGGTGCGGCCCACGACCGTGCGGTCGGCGTCGAAGTAGGAATTGGTGACGATGCTGTCGTGGCGGATTCCGGCGAGCAGCTTCCAGTGCTCGCCTATCGAGATCAGGTCCTGCCCGTACACGGCTCGGTAGTCCGACGATGACGCTCCCTGATAGTAGGGACTGGTCGCCGGCGCGATCGGCCCGGAGCTGTAGACGGGATCGAGATAATCGATGGGCCCGATCGCGCCGATGGTCGCGTTGTAATTGAAGTACGCATCGACCTCGTCGTAGCTCACGAGGAGATCGTGCTCGAGCGGGCCCGTCGCGGCATGGCCGGCAACCTGCAGGCTCAGCGTCGAATCCTTGCGGCGGTTGCGATCCGAATCCGGATAATCCATGTAGTAGCGGTTGATGAGACTGCTTCCCGGCGCGGTGGGCCCGAGGATGCCGATCTCCGGTGACCCATCCACCAGCTCGTGGCGGTAGCTGAAATGGCTGGCGCGCAGGGCCCAGCCCGGCGCGAAGCGCCACTCACCCTGCGCTCGCAGGGTGTCGATCTCCATCTCGGTATCGCCCAGCCAGGGCTCCGCGAGATTGCGCCCCAGCGGCAGGTTCTCGATCAAGTCCTGGGAGGTGCCTGCGAACCGGTCCACGAGGAACTCGAACCGGTCGTGCACGTAGTCGACGTTCACCGTGACGTCCTCGGCGGGACGCCATTCCAGCGAAGGCGCGATGAGCGCGCGGTCGTTCTCCACGAAATCACGGAAGCTGTCGGAGTTCTCGACTGCACCGTTCAACCGGAACAGCAGACGATCCGCGACGATGGGGCCTGCCACGTCGAGCGTTGCGCGCCGCGTACCGTCCCGACCGTCTCCAACTATCGCATCCACGGCCATACCGAAGCGCTCGAGCGGCCGCTTCGTCGTCACGTTGACGATGCCGCCGGGGTTACCCTGGCCGTAGAGAACCGACGCCGGGCCCCGCAGCACCTCCACCCTTTCGACGGTCGAGAAATCGATGACGGAGGAGCTGCTGCCGCTGATGACGCCCGCATCGTAGCCGTTGACGAGAATCGCGGCGCCGCGGAAGCCGCGAACGAAGAAGCCCAGGCTGACGCCGCCCGTGTAGGGCGAAACGGGCTGTACCCCGACGGTCGCATAGCTCACGTCCTCGACCCGCGTGATGACCAGGTCGTCGAGGACCTCGCGCGGAATGACGGTGACGGACTGAGGCAGGTCCCGCAGTTCCACGTTGAGCTTGGTGGCGACCGTCTTCTGGCGCAGGCCGGTCACGACGACCTCTTCGGGCGCCGCCTCGCCCGAAACACGATCAGCCGTCGTCGCCGGCGCGGCCGAGCCCGTATCGGACTGGGCCAGGCGCAACTGGGATCGCGATACGTCGTCCGCAGCGTCCGGCGCTGGCGCGAGTTTCTCACCCGAGGAAACCGCGCTGGCGGTATCCACGACGAGAACACCCCCTTCGCGGATCGACACGACGAGCCCGGTTCCTTCGAGCAGCATGCGGATCGCATCCGCCGGCTCGTACTGGCCCGCCAGCGCCCGGGTCCTCACCCCCTTCACCCGCTCGAACTGAAACAGGATCTGGCGGTCGGCCTGACGCGCGAACTCGGTGAGCGCCGTGGCGGCATCCTGCGCTTCGATCGAGAAAGGCATCGGCTCGGCCGATGCGATCCGGCTCGCCATCGCGGCAAGCAACGCCGCCGCGAAAAGCCGCGAGCGTACGGCAAAGGTGCTCGGGGACGAAGGCATGGCTCTGGCTCTCCTCGTGAGGTCGTGGCTGCGGCGCGCATGGATTCGCGCGGCGTTACAACCCACAGACGTCCGGGAAGGGCGCTTCCGTGAACCGCCTTCGAAAAACTATTGCGACGAGGATACGGCGCTGAGGACGATGGTGTCCCCATCCCGACGGGCCTGGACCGCGAAGCTGCTCTGCAACACGCGCACGAACAGATCGGGGTTCGTGGCCTTGAAGTAGCCGCCGATCTTCAGTGACGCCAGCCGCGGGTCCGCGATCACGAGGCGTTGCACGCTGTAGCGATTGAACTCCAGCACCACCTCGGAAAGCGGCTCACCATCGAACAACACCATACCCGCGCGCCAGGCGAGCGCGCGGCGGATCACGGCGGGGGAGACCGGACGCACCACCAAATCGCCATCCCCGCCGACCATCGCACCCTGTCCCGCCTGCAGCTGCGACCCGCTGCCCTGCGCGTGTCCGAAGTGAGCTGCCTTCGACTGCCGCGGCCCGACCATCACGCTGCCTTCGGTGACCATGACCTCGACCCTGGAAGATTCGCGCTTGCGGATGTTGAATTGCGTGCCGAGCACGCGCACGGCGGCCTCGCCGGCCGATACCACGAATGGCCTGCCCGGATCGGGAGCCACGCTGAAATTCGCCTCGCCCCGCAGCAACTCGATGGTTCGCGCCCGGGGACTCAGCGAGACGCGCAGCTCCGTGTCGGTGTTGAGCTCGACCTGGGAGCCATCGGCCAGCAGGACACGCTCGAATCCTCCCACGCCCGTCACGAAACGCTGCGGCACGGATCCCGAGCGCAGCGCGAACCAGGTCGCTCCCGCACTCAGCAGCAGGACGGCGGCGAGAGCATATCGGCCGCGCGTGCCGACGCGAACCGATGGCGCTCGCCGCTCGATCGCCGGCGCGGAAACGGCTTCGCCGGCGAACAGCCCGGCGTCGACGCCCCGTGCCGCCGGCGGACGCAGTGCCTGAAGCCGGTCGAACCTTCCCCAGAGCGCCTTGAGGCGCAGGAAAGCAGCCTCGTGCCGGGGATCCGCAGCCCGCCATGCCCCGATGTCACGGGCCAGCTCCACGGAATCACCGGCCGCATCCAGCCGGGCCAGCCACTGGCTCGCTTCGATCTCGATGCGCTCACTCGACATCGCCGGTTCCTCGCCAACCCCTGACGCCGCACGCCGCATCCCGAGTGCCCGGTCCGCCTTCCGACAGCGCGAAGACGCGCTGGGCGCAAAGCCGCATCCCGTTCGCGACGTGCGTCTCGACGGTGTTCTCGGAAATCCTCAGGCGTGCAGCGATCTCCCTTTGGGACATGCCGAACACCTTGCGCAACGTCAGGACCTGCCGGCACCGTTCCGGCAGACCTGCCATGACGCGCGCCAGCAGCGCCAGCTCCTGCCGTGCGCTGATCTCTTCGTACGCGCTCGGCGCTTCATCGACGGCCCAGCATTCATCGATCTCAACCATGGCATCCAGCGAGACCACGGGCTGGCGACGCAGGCGATCCAGCGCGACGTTGCGGGCGGTGCGCAGCAGGAAAGCCTTCACCGAGCGGATGCGAGTGCGTTCCTCCGTACTCAGCAAAAGGAGCCGCGCATAGGTGTCCTGCACCACGTCGGCGATATCCGTCGGCTGCGGAAGGAAGCGCGAGAGGTAACGCCGCAGGCTGTGCTCATGGGGAAGCACGTCCTGCATGAACCACTCTTCCTCCGCCGGACCGTCCACATTTCACCTCCGCGTGCTCTTATGCTCGCAACGATCCACACGCGCAAGAGCCTGAAAATAAAGCGCAGGGATGCCTCACGGAAACGCCAATCCGGCTCGTCTATGGATAATGGCCGCATCTCCCCGCTCCACCGGATGGAGCTGCCGCGATTCGATATCCCCGGCCACTCGGTTGCGGAGTCCGGCGCGGCCGTATTACCTTGGCCGCGGTCGACGACTCGGCCGGCAGCCCAGCTCGCGCGCCGGTCCGTGCGGGGGAACTGGATGCCATTCACTCTCAGGGTCAACAACCGGGAAGGCCGGATGGTCGTGAGACCGGTCTGAAGTCGTCCGAGATGTCCTCCTCGCGAGAGATCCAGACCATACTCGCCGCGCTGGACGAAGGGCCTGCCGCGCTCGCCACCCTCATCGGCGTCAGCGGCTCTTCCTACCGCCAGCCGGGCGCGCGCTGCCTGCTGTTGCCGGACGGCACCCGCATCGGCTCGATCAGCGGCGGCTGCCTCGAAGAAGACATCGGGCGACGCGCCGCCGAAGTCCTCGCGAACGGCAATCCGCAGCTCACGGTGTACGACACCGCCACCGAGAACGATCTGATCTGGGGAACGGGGCTCGGCTGCCGGGGCGAGGTGCGCGTGTTCGTGGAGCGCCTGTCGCAGCCGCTTCCCGAATGGGTCGGGAGGCTGCGCGAGAACTTCCGCCTGCGGCGCGACACTCTCCTCGAAGTCATCTACGCAGGTTCCGACGCGCGGTCGCTGGGCACCCGCCTGGCGCGAGAGGCATCGGTCCCGGCCGATTCGCACATCTATCGCGAAAAGGTGCCGGCGCCCCCTTCGCTCGTGATCTTCGGAGCCGGCGATGACGCAGCTCCGCTGACGCGACTCGCCTGCGAACTGGGATGGCACATCGTCGTTCTCGACTCGCGTTCCGCGTACGCCACCTCGAGCCGCTTTCCGCAAGCGCATCACGTCGAAACGGTGGACGCGGCATCCGCGGCCCGACATCCGCTCATCGACGACCGCAGCCACGTCATCGTCATGTCTCACCGCTATCGCGACGATGTCGCGTTGTTGCGCGCGCTGTTGCCGCGGCCTCTCGCCTACGTAGGCGTGCTGGGCCCACGCCAGCGCACCCAGCGCATGCTCTCGGAGCTGGAAGCCGAAGACGTGCCGATCGACTCCGGCACCCAAGCGCGAATCTACTCGCCGGTGGGACTGGATCTCGGCGGCGCGGCACCCGAGACGGTGGCGCTTTCCATAGTGGCGGAGCTGCAGGCGTTCCACTCGAAGCGCAAGCCCCGGCACCTGCGCGACAGCCCGCTCCCCATTCATCATGGCCATGGCTGACGGCGGCTGCGCGCTCGTGCTGCTCGCGGCCGGCGCGTCCCTTCGCCTCGGCCGACCCAAACAGTTGCTGGAAGTTGCCGGAGAGCCGTTGATTCGACGGATGGCCCGTATCGCCACCGAGGCCAGACTTTTCCCGAGCGTGGTGGTGCTCGGGGCGCACTCGGCGCAGATCCGCGCCGTGCTCGCAGATCTCCCGCTCCAGTTGGTGGAGAATCCGGCCTGGGAAGAAGGCATGGCGAGCTCGCTGCGCGCCGGAATCTCTGCAGTCCTGCAGCAGGCCCCCCACGTGCACGGCGCCATCGTGATGCTGGCGGATCAGCCTCACGTCACTGCGACTCATCTCGCGAACATCGAGCAGGCACGCCGCTCGAGCGGCCGCTCCATAGTGGCCACACACTATGGAGACCATTCGGGGCCACCAGCCTGCTTCTCGCGCGAGCACTTCCCAGCGCTGCAGAACCTTCGCGGCGACGTCGGTGCACGAGGGTTGCTGCGCGCATTCGATGCCCATTCGATCCCGGCTCCTCCCGGCATGTCGATCGACGTGGACACCGCAGCCGACGCCGTGCGGCTGATAGAATCGCCGCCCGTCAGCCGGTAGCCCATTCCTTTGACCTCAGATCCCGGAAATCCTGCTCCAGTGCGCGGCGGGCGCCTGTTCGTGGTGGCCGCCCCGTCCGGAGCAGGCAAGACCTCGCTGGTCAAGGCACTCCTCGCCCGCAAGCCGCAGCTGCGCCTCTCCATCTCCCACACCACGCGCCCGCGTCGCCCTACGGAAGAGCACGGGCGCGAGTATTACTTCGTGCCCATCGGGGAATTCCGCAGCCTCATCGGGCTCGAGCAGTTCCTGGAGCATGCGCAGGTCTTCGACAACTACTACGGCACGGGCCGCGGGCCCGTCGAAGCGCAGCTGGCGCAGGGCCACGACGTGATCCTGGAGATCGACTGGCAGGGCGCGCGCCAGGTGCGCCGCACGATGCCGGGCTGCCTGTCCATCTTCATCCTGCCGCCGTCCCGCCTGGCGCTCGAGGAAAGGCTGCGCAACCGCAGGACCGATGCGGACGAGGTCATCGCCCGCCGCCTCCGCGACGCCGTGGGGGATATGTCGCACTGGGCCGAATTCGACTACGTGGTGGTGAACGACGACTTCGAGCGCGCGACCGACGATCTCGCCCGCATCATCGACGGCCGGGCCGAGGACCTGCGAGCCCCGCGCCCGGCGCTCGAGCCCCTGCTGGCGGAGCTGCTGGCCTGAAAAGCCGCTCTGCCTTATAGTCCCACTCCCTCGCGCCCGCGGTTGCGGGCATTTCCGAAGCTGTTTGAATCATGGCACGCATTACCGTCGAAGACTGCCTGCACAACGTCGACAACCTGTTCCAGCTGGTGGTCCTGGCTGCCCAGCGGGCCCGTCGCCTCGCGAACGGCGCAGAAGCCACGCTGCCGCTCGAGAACGACAAGCCTACCGTGCTCGCCCTGCGCGAGATCGCCGCGGGCAACATCACCGCCGAGATGCTCCGCGAGCCGGAGCCGCAGGAAGCGCCGCCCCCCGAGCCCGAAGCCCAGTCGACCTTCCGCGCCCCGCAGTTCGGTCTCGGAGACTGAGGCGAGCCCCGCCTGATCGACTAGCGCCATGGACTATGCGTCTTCGCTCCTGGGATTCCTTCCGGGTGGCAGACGCACTCCCGGTCTCAAGGAGCTGCTGAGCAGCGTCGAGAGCTATCTGCCTGCCGACCAGGTGGAGCGCATCCGCGAGGCTGCGGAATTCGGCGCCTCCGCCCACAAGGGCCAGAAGCGCCTCTCGGGCGAGCCCTACATCGCGCATCCCGTGGCCGCGGCGGCCATCCTGGCGGACCTGCGCCTGGATGCGGACACCATCATCGCGGCCATCCTGCACGACGTCATCGAGGACACGCCCACACCGAAGGCGCAGCTCGCCGTGCGCTTCGGCGCCGACGTCGCCGAGCTGGTCGACGCCGTCACCAAGCTGGACCAGATCAAATTCAAGAGCCGCGAGGAGGCGCAGGCCGAAAGCTTCCGCAAGATGCTGCTCGCCATGGTGCGCGACCTCCGCGTCATCCTGGTGAAGCTCGCGGATCGCACGCACAACATGCGCACCATCGACGCGATGGCCGCGCCGCGGCGCCGCGCCATAGCCCGCGAGACACTCGACATCTACGCGCCGATCGCCGAGCGCCTCGGTCTCTACAACCTGAAGCTCGAGCTCGAAGACCTGGGCTTCCGCGCGCTGTATCCGCAACGCTATCGGGTGCTCGAGCGCGCTCTCAAGCGCGCTCGCGGCAATCAAAAGGAATTCCTCAAGAAGATCGAGCAGCAGCTGACGGCCGCGCTCCTCAAGAACGACATCGCGGCCCGCGTCGCCATGCGCGAGAAGCACCTCTACAGCATCTACCGCAAGATGCGGCGCAAGCGCGCCACGCTGAACGAGATCGTGGACGTCTACGGGCTGCGCGTCGTGGTGGACAAGCCTGACACCTGCTATCGCGCGCTGGGCGTGGTGCACAGCGTGTTCAAGCCGATGCCCAACCGGTTCAAGGACTACATCGCGATCCCGAGGGTGAACGGCTATCAATCGCTGCACACCACGCTGTTCGGCCCGAACGGCGTGCCCATCGAAGTGCAGATCCGGACGGACGACATGCACCGCGTCGCCGAATCCGGCATCGCCGCGCACTGGAAGTACAAGACGGGCGACGACGTGGACACCATGGAGCAGGAGCGCGCCCGCGAGTGGCTTTCGAACCTCGTGCAGCTGCAGGAAGGCGGCAGCTCCGAGGAGTTCCTCGAGAACGTGAAGGTGGACCTGTTCCCCGACAAGGTCTACGTGTTCACGCCCAAAGGCGAGATCCTGCGCCTGCCGAGTGGCTCGACCATCGTCGATTTCGCCTACGCGGTGCACACCGACATCGGCAACCGCTGCGTCGCCGCGAAGGTGGACCGGCGGCTCATGCCGCTGCGCACGGTTCTGCACAACGGCCAGACCGTGGAGATCGTCACCGCCAAGGGCGCAAAGCCGAACCCGCAGTGGGTCAACTTCGTGGTGTCGGCGAAGGCCCGCAGCGCCATCCGGCACTACCTCAAGGGCCTGCGCCGTTCCGAGGCGATCGCGCTCGGCCAGCGGCTCATCGACCAGGCGCTGGGCGAGTTCAAGCTGTCGCTCGATGAGGTGAGCCCGGAGACGCTGCACTCCGCGCTGGGCGAGCTCGGCATGAAGGACGTGGACGAGCTCTACGAGAAGGCGGGGCTGGGTGAGCGGCTCGCTCCGCTGATCGCGCGGCGCCTGTTGCCGGCGACTCCCTCGGTGGATGGAAGCTCGACGCCCGCCGCGCTCGCCATCGCAGGAGCGGAAGGCCTGCTCGTGAGCTACGCGCGTTGCTGCTTTCCGATTCCCTACGACCCCATCTTCGCGTTCCTCTCGGCCGGTCGCGGCATCGTCATTCACCGCGATGCGTGCGTGAATGTCGAGGACTATCGCAAGCACCCGGAAAAGTGGCTGCCGGTCAGCTGGCAGGCGACGCACGACCGCACGTTCAGCTCGGAGATCCACGTCGACGTGATCAACCGCACCGGCGTGCTCGCCGCGGTGGCTGCAACCATCGCGAACACCGACACCAACATCGATCACGTCACGCTCGACGAGCGTGAGAGCGGCACCTCCATGCTCGTCCTCGAGCTGCGGGTGCGGGATCGCAAGCATCTCGCGCGCGTCATCCGCATGATCCGCCGCATGCCCGACGTGCAGCGCGTCACGCGAACGCTCGCTTCCCATGCGCGCGACGAGCGCGACAAATGAACTCAACCTCAGGAGACCTCCGACGATGACTCGCCAGATCATTCACACCGACCGAGCGCCCAAGGCCATCGGCCCCTACTCTCAAGCCGTGCGGGCGGGCGACCTGGTCTTCCTCTCGGGGCAGATCCCGCTCGACCCGGCGACCATGGAGCTGGTGTCCGGCGACTTCGAGGCGGAAGTGCGCCGCGCCTTCGAGAACCTGAAGGCCGTGGTGGAGGCCGCCGGCGGCAGGCTCGACCAGGTGGTCAAACTCACGCTGTTCCTCACCGACCTCGCGCACTTTCCCAAGGTGAACGAGGTGATGGCCTCCTTCTTCAAGGAACCCTTCCCGGCCCGCTCGACCGTGGGAGTCTCGCAGCTTCCGAAGGGCTCGCGTTTCGAAGTGGAGTGCGTGCTCCACCTTGGCTGAGCCTTCCGTGCAGCGCAGTGCCCGCGCCGAGCAGCGGCCGGTCACGGCCATGCGGGGCGTCGGGCCTGCGCTCGCGGAAAGATTGCAACGCCTCGGCGTGGCGCAGGTGCAGGATCTGCTCTTCGTCCTGCCCCTGCGCTACGAGGACCGTACGCGCGTCGTGCCCATCGGCGCGCTGTCGCCGGGCATGCGCGTCGCCGTGGAAGGCGAGGTGCAACTGACGGAAGTGGTGTATCGCCGGCGCCGGCAGCTGCTGTCACGAATATCCGACGGCTCGGGATTCCTCACGCTGCGCTTCTTCTATTTTTCCGCGGCACAGCAGAACGGGCTCGCTCGAGGCACACGTCTGCGCTGCTTCGGTGAGGTGCGGCGCGGGCCGCTGGGGCTCGAGATCGTCCATCCGGAGTACCGGCGTACCCTGGCGAAGGAGCCGCCCCTCGAAGACACGCTGACACCCATCTACCCGGGCACCGAAGGCGTGGCGCAGGGTCGGCTGCGGGCACTCGTCGATCAGGCTCTCCATGAGCTCTCGGGCTCCGGCGCGCGCGACTGGATCCCGCCCGAGGTGCTCGCACCGCTGGGGCTGCCTTCGCTGCAGGAAGCGTTGCAGTACGTTCATCGCCCACCGCGCGAGGCCGAGCTGGATGTCCTGGCGGCCGGCGGGCATCCGGCGCAGAGGCGTCTGGCTTTCGAGGAACTGCTCGCCCACCAGTTGAGCCTGCGGCTGCTCAAACGCTCCGCGGCGCGCGATGCGGCGTATACGCTCGATGACGGCGAGCAGCTCGCCAGCCGGTTCATCCAGTCCCTGCCTTTTCCGCTGACGGGCGCGCAGTCGCGGGCGTTCGCCGAGGTCGATGCGGACCTGCGCGGCGCGCATCCGATGGTGCGGCTCGTGCAAGGCGATGTGGGCTGCGGCAAGACGATCGTTGCAGCCGCCGCTGCGGCGCGCGCCGCCGGCACCGGGATGCAGGCCGCGCTGATGGCGCCGACCGAGCTGCTGGCAGAGCAGCATTGGAGAAATTTCCGCGACTGGTTCCATCCGCTGCAGCTACCGGTAGCGCTCGTCTCCGGTTCGCAGCCCGCGCGCACCCGCCGCAGCGCGCTCGAAGCGATCTCCTCCGGTGAAGTGCGGCTGATCGTCGGCACGCACGCGCTGTTCCAGGAAGGCATCGATTTCGCGAAGCTCGCGCTCATCATCGTGGATGAGCAGCATCGCTTCGGCGTGCAGCAACGGCTGCGGCTCCAGGAGAAAGGCCGCCGGGAAGGGATGTTCCCGCATCAGCTCATCATGACGGCCACGCCCATCCCGCGCACGCTCGCGATGACTGCGTACGCCGATCTCGACATCTCCGTCATCGACGAGATGCCGCCGGGCCGCACGCCGATCCAGACGGTAGTCGTTCCCGAGCAGCGCAGGGATCAGGTGGTCGCGCGGGTACAGGCCGCCTGCCGGGAAGGACGCCAGGTGTACTGGGTATGCCCGCTGATCGACGAGTCGGACGAGTTGCGCTATCAGGCTGCCGAAGAGACCGCGGCGGCGCTGGCCGAGGCGCTTCCTGAAGTCCGGGTGGGCATCGTCCACGGCCGCATGCCTCCGGCAAAAAAAGATCAGGCGATGCAGGCCTTCAAGGCGGGACAGATCCAGCTGCTGGTCGCCACTACGGTCATCGAAGTCGGCGTGGACGTGCCGAACGCCACGCTGATGGTCATCGAGAACTCCGAGCGGATGGGCCTCGCTCAGCTGCACCAGCTCCGCGGGCGCGTGGGGCGCGGAGCGCAGGCGAGCACCTGTGTGCTGCTCTACCGCTCGCCTCTGTCCCAGCTCGCACGCGAGCGGCTCAAGGCCATCCGCGAAACCAACGACGGCTTCGAGATCGCGCGCCGCGATCTGCACCTGCGCGGCCCGGGCGAGCTCCTGGGCACGCGGCAGACCGGCCTCGCCCAGCTGCGCGTCGCCGATCTCGTGAGGGACTCGGACCTGCTGCCGCGCGTGCAGGAAGCGGCGGAGCTGATCCTCGCGCGACATCCGGATAGCATTGCACCCCTCACCGCCCGATGGATCGCCTCGGGTGAACGCTACGGACGAGTGGGCTGAGCGCGAAGGGCTGACCATGGCCACCTCACAACTGGATCTGGATTTCGCGCCACCGACGGTCGAGGCGCCCTTCGGTTACCGGCTGGCGCGGCGCATCCAGGAATACGTGCGCCTCGCGCGGCTCGACCGACCCATCGGCATCTGGCTGCTGATGTGGCCGATGCTCTGGGCGTTGTGGATCGCCGGCAGCGGGCGCCCGAGCCCGCGGGTGCTCATCGTGTTCCTGCTCGGCACAGCGACCATGCGCTCGGCGGGCTGCATCATCAACGACTTCCTGGATCGCAAGATCGACCCGCACGTCCGCCGCACGCGCGACCGGCCGCTCGCGGCGCGGCGCGTCGGCCCGACCGAAGCGCTGGTGCTGTTCGCGCTGTTCGCCGGCGCTTCGCTGTGGCTGGTCGCGAAGCTCGACTGGCTCACCATCCGTTACGCGTTCGTCGGCGCGATCCTGGCGGTGTCGTATCCGCTGCTGAAGCGGTTCTTCCCGTTGCCGCAGTTCTATCTGGGCCTGGCTTTCGGCTGGGCCGTGCCCATGGCTTTCGTCGCGCAGATGGGCGTGGTCCCCAGGCTCGGCTGGGTGATGTTCGTGACCGCCGTGCTGTGGGCGGTCATCTACGACACCCTCTACGCCATGGTGGACCGCGACGACGACCTGAAGATCGGCGTGCGCTCGAGCGCCGTGCTGTTCGCCGACATGGACCGCCTGCTCATCGGCACGATGCAGGCCATCATGCTGTTCGCGCTGATGCTCATGGGCCGGCAGCTCGAGTTCGGCCGCTGGTATTTCGCCGGAGTGGCCACGACGGCGGTGTTCTTCCTGTACCAGCAATGGCTGATCCGCAATCGGGAGCCGGCCGCCTGCATGCGCGGCTTCCTCAACAACCACTACGTGGGGATGGCGATCTTCATCGGCATCCTGCTCGAATACGTGTACGCGCGGTAGCGCGGAGCGGGCGTCTGCATGCCTTTCCACGCGGACCTGCACATCCATTCCAAACATTCCCGCGCGACGAGCCGGGACCTCGATCTGGAGAACCTCGCCTGGTGGGCGCGGCGCAAGGGCATCGCCGTGGTCGGCACCGGCGACTTCACCCATCCGGCCTGGATGGCGGAGCTGCAAGAGAAGCTGGTGCCGGCCGAGCCGGGCCTGTACCGGCTGCGGGACGACATCGAAGCCGGCATCGGCTCGCGCCTGCCCACGGCCTGCCACACACCGGTGCGATTCATGCTCTCCGTGGAGATCTCCACGATCTACAAGAAGGGGCCGCTGACCCGGAAGATCCATCACCTGCTGTACGCGCCGGACCTCGCCGCCGCGGAGCGGATCAATGCGCGGCTCGCGCGCATCGGCAACATCGCCTCCGACGGCCGGCCGATCCTCGGGCTCGATTCCCGCGACCTGCTGGAGATCACGCTCGAGGCGCATCCCGAGGCCTATCTCGTGCCAGCCCACATCTGGACACCGTGGTTCGCCGTGCTCGGCTCGAAGGCGGGCTTCGATTCCGTCGACGACTGCTACCGGGACCTGTCGGGGCACGTGTTCGCGCTGGAAACGGGCCTGTCCTCCGATCCCGCCATGAACTGGCGCCTCTCGCAGCTCGATCGCTACCGGCTCGTCTCCAACTCGGACGCGCACTCGCCGGCAAAGCTCGGGCGCGAGGCGACCCAGTTCGACTGCGCGATGGACTATTTCTCCATCCGCCACGCGCTCGAGACAGGCGCAGGCTACGTGGGCACGGTGGAATTCTTCCCGGAGGAGGGCAAGTACCATCTGGACGGTCACCGTAAATGCAACGTGCGGCTCACGCCGGAGGAAACGGCAGCGCACGAAGGCCGTTGCCCCATCTGCGGCCAGCCCGTCACCGTGGGCGTGCTGAATCGCATCGATGCGCTCGCCGATCGCAGTGAGGCCGAGGTGCGGCCCCCGGCGACGGCAGGCGAAGTGACCAGCCTGGTGCCGCTGTCCGAAGTGCTCTCGGAGATCGAAGCGACGGGCGCTTCGAGCAAGGCGGTCACGCGTCATTACGACCGCCTCATCGAGTCGCTCGGGCCCGAGCTGTGGATCCTGCGCTCGGCGCCCCTCGAGGACGTCGCGCGGGCCAGCTCGTCGCTCCTCGCCGAAGGTCTCGCACGCCTGCGCGCAGGAAAAGTGATCCGGGACGCGGGCTACGACGGCGAATACGGCGTGATCCGGCTGTTCGAGGAACACGAGCTCCGCGGTCGCGCCCGTGGGGGCACGTTGTTCGACATGGCCATGCCGGAACGGCAACGCGATCCCGTGCGAGAGACGCCACGACCAGCCACGCGCGATACGCCACCTGCCGCGCAAAACCGGATCGAGAAGGCCTTCCCCGAGCATGCCAATGGGCTCGACTCCGAGCAGCGCGCCGCGATCGACGCCGGGGAAGGCTCACTGCTGATCGTGGCCGGTCCGGGCTCCGGCAAGACACGAACGCTCACGCACCGCATCGCCCATCTGATCACCGGGCGCGGCGTTTCCGCCGACTCCTGTCTCGCGATCACCTTCACACGCCGTGCCGCGGCGGAGATGGAAGAGCGACTTCGCGCACTGCTGCCGGCAAACGGCGAGACGGCTGCGGTTCACACCTTCCATTCCCTGGGGCTCGAGATCCTGCGCGCCCGCCCCCAGGCCGCCGGTCTCCATCGGGGCTTCGAGGTGGCGGATGACGAGCAGCGCGCCACCGCGCTCGCCGAGGCACTGCAGGTCTCGCCGCGCAAGGCTTCCAGCCTGTTGCGGGCGTTGTCGAAGGCCAAGCGCACCCAGAAGCTGGAAGAAGGCATCGCTGCCGCGATGTCCGCCTACCAGCAGCTGCTGGCGCTGCGGAACTGGATCGATTTCGACGATCTCGTCGGCCTCGCCGTGCATGCCCTGACGAGCGACGCGGAGCTCGCCGCGCGCCTCCGCGACCGCTTCCGCTGGATCTCCGTCGATGAGTTCCAGGACGTGGACGAGCAGCAATACCGTCTGCTCACCCTGCTGGCGCCGCCGCCCCAGGCCAACCTGTGCGCGATCGGCGATCCCGACCAGGCCATCTACGGCTTTCGCGGCGCGGACGCCTCGTGCTTCGAGCGCTTCCTCGAGGACTACCCCGGCACCACCACGGTGGCGCTCAAACGCAACTACCGCTCGAGCGGCACCATCGTCACCGCGGCGGCCCAGGTGATCGCCCCGGGCGATCGCGAGCCCCTCGCCGAAGTGGTGCGAGGGATGCACGAGCGCATCACGATCCACGCCGCGCCCACGGAGCGCGCCGAGGCGGAATTCGTCATCCAGACGATCGAGCGGCTCATCGGCGGCCACAGCTTCTTCTCGATCGACAGCGGCCGCTCGAGCGGCCATGGCCTGGAATCCCTGGGCTTCGCAGATTTCGCCGTGCTCTATCGCACGAACGCGCAAGGCGTCGCGCTGCGCGAGGCCTTCGAGCGCTCGGGCATGCCCTTCAAGCAACACGGGCACGATGCGCAGCTGGAGCCCGCCGGCACGCAGACGCCATCCGCTGATGAAGACGCAGAGGATTCTCCGACCGGTGCGGTGCCGAGCATCGATTCGTTCGACGCGGGCGCGGATCGTGTGGCGCTCCTCACCCTGCACGCCGCGAAAGGCCTCGAGTTCGAGGTCGTGTTCATCGTCGGGTTGGAAGACGGCGTGCTGCCGCTCTACTGGCATGCTCCCGATGCGCAGACAGTGGCAGAGGAACGACGGCTCTTCTACGTGGGAATGACGCGTGCGCGGAATCGTCTGGTGCTCAGCCGTGCACTCAAACGCGTCTGGCGGGGACGGATACGCACACTCGAGCCCTCGCCGTTCCTTTCGGACATCGAATCCGAGCTGCTGAAACAGCAGACGATCCGGCGGACGCCGCCCAAGCCGCCCAGCCCGCAGATGAGCCTGCTGGACGACTGACCGAACTAGTCCTGACGGGCGCGTCGAGGTCCGTAGAAGAAGACCCACAGCGCGAAATCCGCCGAGAAGTCCTCGAAGCGATGCAGCTGATGCGCCGGCACGAAGAGGAAAGTGCCCGGCGAGACGGGCCGCCGCGCTGCGCCATCGAAGAACGTGCCCTGGCCGCGTGCCACGATGTACACCTCGTCCTGGTCGTGAGGCTGTTGCGTATCGCTTCCCTGCGGCGCATACAGCTCCACTTCGAGCGTGGCGTCCGAGTAGATGGGAATCGCGAGGTTGCCGGGGGGCGGCGGGCCTTTGGCCAGCGCCGCGGCGAGATCGATGAGGGTGGTCTTCATGCACTGCGCGACCTCGTGTGAGGAGGCCTGTGAAGTGTACGCCTCATCGCCGTTTCCCGCGGGCACCGGTCACGAGAATGCCGTTCCGATGCCATTTCGATCCGGGCGGCTGCTGATATTCTCGGAGCATGAATCCACGAGTCGCGACGGGCAGTGGTCACCGCACGGTTGGCTTCGCCGGCACGCGCGCTCCGTCGCGACATCCCTCCCGTCGGCGAGCCGGGATAATGTGTTCGTTCGCATCCGTCGGCCTCCTGCTCTCGGCTCGGGATGCCAGCTCGCAACAGCCCGATTACGAATCCATGGTGGCGTTGCGTTGCAGTGAAGGTTTCAGCCGGGCCTTGGAAGCAGCCGAGGCCCATCTGTCCTCCAATCCCGGGGATGGAACGGCTGCCGGCGTCCGGGCGCTCGTCTATGCCAACGCCGTAGACTTCCTCGGCATGGCGCCCGCAGCGGCGCGTGAAGCCAAGAAAGAAGCGCTCGCCCGCGCGATGCAGATCGCCCCGACAGGCCCATGGACGCGCGCGGCATACGGGCTGATCCACATGATGGACGGTAGCGTCGGAGCGGAACGGGAGCTCGCCTCCTGCATCGATGAACATCCGGCGTTCCTGGAGTGCTACAACCTTCAAGGAGACTTGCTCAGGAAGACCGGTCGCGAGGAACAAGCGGGCGCGGTGTACCGGCGCGCTTTGAAGCGCTGGCCGAAAGACGGCGAGCTGACCGTCAGTTATGCGTTCTATCTCCAGCAAGCAGGACGGGTGCCGGAGGCTCTCGACATGCTGCGTCAGCTCACACGGGAAGAACCCCGGTTCGCCCGCGGACATTGGCACCTGGCGGTCATGCTTTTCGAGTCGGGGGGCGACCTGGTGCCTGCGCGTCGCGAAGCCAGCCGTGCTCTGGAGCTCGATCCTCTGATCTGGAACGGAGAACGGTTTTTGAGGATGCTCGAGCACCCCGCGGGATCGCAGGAATAACCGTCCACGGCTACCGTCGGCTGCCGGGATCCGGCACATGTGCGACGGCCCACAGCTCCAGGCTTTCCGGCGACGCCGCCGCGAGCGCCTGGCCGGCCTCGCCCATCGTATTGCCGGTCGTGAGCACGTCGTCTACGAGTGCGATGTACCGCGCCTTCGGCCGTTGCCGCACTTGGAATGCGCCCCTCACGTTGCGCATCCGCTCTTCAAGCGGCAGACCGCTCTGCTCCTTCGTGGCGATCACGCGCACGAGGCAGCGGTCGTCGACGCGCGTTCCCAGTTCCGCCGCGGCGAAGCGGGCGATCTCGGCGGCCTGATTGAATCCCCTGGATCGATAGCGGTCCTGATGCAGCGGCACCGGAATCAGCAGCTGAGGCCGCGGCGCACCCGAAGCCACGTGGGCCTGCGCGAGCAGCAGTCCGAGCACCCGCGCATACTGCCGCTCGCCACGAAACTTGAGCTGGCGGATGAAGCGGTCGATCGGGTAGTCGTATACGTAAGGCACCAGAGCCCGGCTGAAGAGCGAAGGACAGGCGAGTGGTCCACCGCCCCGGTCCGGCAGCTCCCGCCGGCAGTATCCACAAAGATCCAGGCCCCGCCGCTCTCCGGGATACCCGCACAGGCAGCAGATCGGCGGCAGCAGGGCTGCCATGATCATTGTCGACATCCTGTCGTCCTTTTGGTTGACAAGGCCGCGGCCGGGCCGCGACCATCCCGTACGGCCCAGTGTCTGCGCGCAGTCCCGTGGGCGTCGAGCCAACTATCTGTCGTCAACATCGAGATTCGCCCATGACCGCATCCGTGCCGCCCGCCGTCCGCCACGACTGGACACTGCCCGAGGTGCAGGCGCTGTTCGCACTGCCGTTCGTGGACCTCCTGTTCCAGGCCCAGCAGGTGCACCGGGCGCATCACCCCTCGAGCACGGTACAGATGAGCACGCTGCTGTCCATCAAGACGGGGGCCTGTCCCGAGGATTGCGCCTACTGCCCGCAGAGCGTCCGCTATGAAACCGGCGTGGGCCGCGAAGCCCTGATGCAGGTGGCGGAGGTGCGGGAAGCGGCGGCTCGCGCCAAGGCCGCCGGAGCGACCCGCTTCTGCATGGGCGCTGCCTATCGCTCCCCCAAGGCGAAGGACCTCGCCGTGATCAAGGAGATGATCTCCGAAGTGCGTGCGCTGGGCCTCGAGACCTGCGCGACGCTGGGCATGGTCACGCCCGCCCAGGCGGACGAGCTCAAAGCGGCCGGGCTCGACTACTACAACCACAACCTCGACACCTCGCCCGAGTTCTACGGCGAGATCATCACCACGCGCACCTACCAGGACCGGCTCGACACGCTCACCGCCGTCCGTGATGCGGGCATGAAGGTGTGCTGCGGGGGCATCGTCGGCATGGGCGAGAAGCCTGCCGACCGGGCCGGCCTGCTCATGACCCTGTCCAATCTCCCGGAGCATCCGCAGAGCGTGCCCATCAACAATCTGGTGCAGGTGCCTGGCACGCCGCTGCATGGCCGTGACCCCATCGACCCGTTCGACTTCGTGCGCACCCTGGCGGTGGCTCGCATCCTCATGCCGCGCTCGCACGTACGGCTGTCGGCCGGTCGCGAAGAGATGAGCGACGAGCTGCAGGCGCTGTGCTTCATGGCCGGCGCGAACTCGATCTTCTACGGCGAGAAGCTGCTGACGACCGGCAATCCGGACGTGGAGAAGGACCAGCGCCTGTTCGCCCGGCTGGGGCTCAAGACCGAGGGCGCTGTGAGCGCTCTGGACGGCAATTGCCCTACCAATGAAACAATTCTGGCGTCAGAGGCTGTTATTGGCTCGAATTCCGCCTGTCCCAGCAGCGGCTCCCCGAGGCGGCAAATGGTGCCCACACCCGCCATGCGGCGCGACCCGCGAACGCTTGAGGCCGCGCTCGCCGGGCTCGACGCGCAGCACCTGAGACGCCGCCGGCGGACGGTCGAGTCCTACCTGCAGGCGGGCAGCCGCGTCGAAGCGCAGGTGGATGGCGAGCACCTCGTCGACTTCTGCGGCAACGACTATCTCGGGCTCGCGCACCACCCCGAGATCGCGTCTGCCCTGGCGAGCTCGGCCAGCGCCTGCGGGACGGGCAGTGGCGCCGCGCATCTGGTCAGCGGTCATGGCATCGAGCACGCGCGACTCGAGGAAGCGGTAGCTGCATTCACCGGACGCGAGCGGGCGTTGCTGTTCTCGACGGGCTACATGGCGAACCTGGCGGTGATCACCGCGCTCGCCGGACCTGGTGATCTCGTGCTGCTCGACCGGCTGGACCATGCCTCGCTCATCGATGGCGCACGCCTGTCGGGTGCCCGATTCAAGCGCTACCCCCACAACGACGCGGCGTCGGCCGGGCGTGAGCTCCAGGCTGGCGCCAGCGACCCCGAGCGGACCTGCCTGCTGGCGACGGATGGCGTCTTCAGCATGGATGGCGACCTCGCCCCGCTTCCCGACCTGGCGCGGGCTTGCGCTGCTCACCAGTCCTGGCTCGTCGTCGATGACGCCCACGGGCTCGGAGTGGTCGGCAGCACGGGTCGCGGGACGCTGGAGCATTTCGGCCTCGCTCCCACCGACGTGCCTTTGCTGGTCGGCACTTTCGGCAAGGCTTTCGGCACTTTCGGCGCCTTCGTCGCGGGAGACCGGGACGTGATCGAGCTGCTCGTGCAGAAAGCGCGTCCCTACGTCTATACGACGGCCTTGCCTCAGGCTCTGGCCGCCGCGACCCGGCGCGCGCTCGAGCTGGCGGATCGGGAAAGCTGGCGGCGCGAACGGGTCGCTACGCTCACGGCGCGATTCCGGAAAGGCGCGGCGGAGAGAGGCATCCCGCTCGCGACTTCCCGACTGACGGGCGCTACGCCGATCCAGCCCGTGATCCTCGGCAGCCCTGAAACCGCGTTGCGCGCGCAGGATCAGTTGCTGCAAGCCGGCTTCTGGGTGGCGGCCATCCGCCCGCCGACCGTCCCACCGGGCAGCTCGCGGCTGCGTGTGACGCTCTCGGCCGCCCATTCCGAAGCTCACGTGGACGCGCTGCTGGATGCGCTGGCGGGGGCCTGCGAATCCGTCGCAGCAACCGGGCGCGCCGCAGGGGCGATCCCGACGTCATGAGCTCCTCCTCGAACGACGGCTTCCTGCTGGACCGCCCGGGCATCCGCGAATCCTTCGACCGCGCCAGCACCCGCTACGAGGAGGCGGCGATCCTGCAGGCGCGCGTGAGCGACGAGCTGGTCGACCGGCTGGCGCTCTTCAGGCTCGAGCCGCGGGTGATCCTCGATCTCGGCTGCGGGCCGGGCCGGGCCACGGCGGCACTCAAACGTGCTTACCCGCAGGCCACGATCCTCGCTCTCGACTTCGCTCCCGGAATGCTGCGCGAAGCGGGCCGTCGCATGGAAGGCGAGGGCGTCCGGTTCGAGCGCATCTGTGCCGATGCGCTGCGCCTTCCCATCGCGGCCGCCAGCGTGGATCTGGTATTCAGCAGCCTGATGCTGCAGTGGTGCGAGCCGCTGCAGGTGGCATTCACCGAGGTGCGCCGCGTGCTGCGGCCGGGCGGGCTCCTCATGTTCTCCACTTTCGGGCCGGACACCCTGAAGGAGCTGCGCGCGGCCTGGAGCGCGGTGGACGAAGGCATGCACGTCAACCGCTTCGTGGACATGCACGACGTCGGCGACGCAGTGATGCGGGCGGGACTGTCCGAGCCGGTTCTGGACCTCGAGCGGATGCAGCTCACCTATCCGGACGTGCTGGGCCTGATGCGGGACCTCAAGGCCATCGGGGCGCACAACGTGGCAATCGACCGTGCGCGCGGGCTCACGCCACGCACGAAGCTGCGCCGCATGGAAGCGGCTTACGAGAAAGAGCGACGCGACGGACGGCTGCCTGCAACCTACGAAGTGGTCTATGGAACGGCGTGGGGCGGGTCGAATCGCGCCACGGCCGGCTCCATCGCAGGTGAAGTATCGATCTCTCCTTCGGACATCCGGCGACGGAGCTGAGCCAGTGACGCCCGCCGTGAATCTCGAACTGCCCGCCCTTCGCGCCAGGCTCGGCGAAGCCCGTGGCGTGTTCGTGACCGGAACCGACACCGGCGTGGGCAAGACCGTGTTTTCCAGCGCGCTCGCCCGCGCCCTGGTCCGCGAAGGCCTGCGGGTGGCAGGCATGAAACCGGTCGCTGCCGGGGCCGAGGCCACGGCGGCGGGACTGCGAAACGAGGATGCGTTGGCGCTCGCGGCGGCATCGAACGTGGCGGCGCCTTACGAGAGCATCAACCCTTATTGCCTGGTCGCGGCCGTCTCGCCGCACATAGCGGCGGCGGAAGAGGGCGTAACGGTCGACCCGCTCTTCGTCAAAAGCCATTTCGGCCGGCTGGCATCGCTCGCGGATTTCGTGGTGGCAGAAGGCGCGGGCGGCTGGCTCGCGCCCATCTCGCCGGATCGCACGATGGCCGACATCGCTCTCGCGCTCGAGCTTCCCGTCCTGCTGGTCGTGGGGCTGCGCCTCGGCTGCCTGAGCCACAGCCTGCTGACCCGCGACTCGATCGTGGCGAGCGGCCTGCCATTCGCCGGCTGGGTCGCGAACCGCATCGACCCGCAATTCGCACGCGCCACGGAGAATCTCGACACCCTGACCGTGCGCCTCGGCGGTGCGCCGCTGGCCATCGTCGACTTCCAGCCCGCGCTCCAGGCGCCCGCCACCCCCTAGCTGGCAAAAACCGCGCTTTTTGCCAGCCGCCCGGCGAAGCGCTTGCGGTGATTGCGCCGAAAGCGCCGCCAGGCGGCTCTCAGCCGATGCAGAATGCCGCCTAAGCTTTTGTCTTGAATAATATTTTCGCTGCGCTACCATGCGGCGCCGTGATCGCCCCGCACCGCATCGAGATCGCTCCGCATTGCTCGCTCACCCCGCGCGGCGCCGTGGGATTCTTCGCCAGCCTGTGCCTGGCCACCTTCGGGCTCGCCGGCTTCGTCGCCTCGCGCGGCTACTGGCCCGTCCTGCCGTTCGCGGGGCTGGAGATGGCCGTGCTGGCCTGGGCGCTGAGAGCGAGCATGAGCCGGCGCTTCCACCGCCAGATCGTCACCATCTCGGACGCCGAGGTGCGCATCGACTCGCGCGACCGCGAACATTCCGCGGAAGTCGTGTTCCCGCGCCACTGGGCGCAGGTTAAACTCCGCCGCCCCGTTTCAGGCCTGCATCCGAGCTGCCTCACCATCGAGTCGCACGGTCGCCGGTGCGAGGTTGGAAGCTTTCTCACCGAGCAGGAGCGGCATGGCCTGGCCAGACGCCTCGCGCGGCTGATTGGCCGTATCGACGAGTCTCCCTCTCTGGCCTGAAGCGCATTCCGGCCGGGGACGAACACACAGGGTTGTACATCAAATGACGATCAGCAGAACCTTCCTCACGCTCGCCGCCCTCGCGACCGGCTTCACCGTGCCCGCCCACGCCGCCGACGATTCCGGCTGGCACCTGCTCAACATGCGCGAGGGCGTCACCGAGATCAGCCGGCAGATCTACCACCTGCACATGCTCATCTTCTGGGTCTGCGTGGTCATCGCCGTGGCGGTGTTCGGCTTCATGATCTGGTCGCTCGTCAAGTACCGCAAGTCGAAGGGCGCGGTCGCCGACACCACCCTCGTGCACAACACCAAGGTGGAGATCGTGTGGACCGTGGTGCCGGTGGTCATCCTCGTGGCCATGGCCGTGCCGGCCGCCAAGGCCCTGGTCGCCATCGAGGACACGCGCGACACGCAGCTCACCATCAAGGTCACCGGCTACCAGTGGGGCTGGCACTACGACTACCTCGACGACGGCGTCGCCTTCCATTCGCGCCTCGCGCGGGACGCCGACGCCGCCCGCCGCCTCATGTCCGGGGTCGACCCGACCACCATCCCGAACTACCTGCTCAACGTCGACAACCCGCTGGTCGTGCCGGCCGGCGTGAAGGTGCGACTGCTGGTCACCGCGGCCGACGTCATCCATTCCTGGTGGGTGCCCGACTTCGGCATGAAGAAGGATGCCATCCCCGGGTACGTGAACGAGATGTGGTTCAAGGTGGACGCGGACAAGACCGGCACCTATCGCGGCCAGTGCGTCGAGCTCTGCGGCCGCGACCACGGCTTCATGCCCATCGTGGTGGAAGTGAAGAGCCCCGAGGACTTCGCAGCCTGGCTGAAGGCCGGCGCCGCACGGAAGCCTGCCGGCGAGGCCGCCTCGCCCGCTGCCGCCAACGCCAACCAGCCCGCGCCGTCGCCCACTGCCGGCTAACACTCGAGAGATCACAGAAATGGCCGACCATCACGCTGCTCACGCCGCCGCTCACGACCACCACGACCACAAGCCGCACGGCTGGCGTCGCTGGGTCTACGCGACCAACCACAAGGACATCGGCACGATGTACCTGGTGTTCGCGGGCATCATGTTCTTCCTCGGCGGCATCATGGCCCTCGTGATCCGCACGGAGCTCTTCAAGCCCGGCCTGCAGTTCGTCGACCCGCAGTTCTTCAACTCCATGACGACCATGCACGCGCTGCTCATGATCTTCGGCGCGGTCATGCCGGCGTGGACCGGCCTCGCCAACTGGCAGATCCCGCTGCAGGTGGGCGCGCCGGACATGGCGCTGCCGCGCCTGAACAACTTCAGCTTCTGGATCCTGCCGTTCGCCTTCACCATCCTGCTCGCCTCGCTGTTCGTGCCGGGCGGCGGCCCTGCCGGCGGCTGGACGATGTATCCGCCGCTCATGCTGCAGGGCGGCGCGTCCTTCCCCATGACGATCTTCGCGATCCATCTCATGGGCGCCTCCTCGATCCTCGGCGCGATCAACGTCATCGTCACCATCATGAACATGCGCGCGCCGGGCATGGGCCTGCTGCGCATGCCGCTCTTCGTGTGGAGCTGGCTGATCACGGCCTACCTGCTGATCGCGGTGATGCCGGTGCTCGCGGGCGCCGTCACCATGCTGCTGACCGATCACTTCTTCGGCACCACCTTCTTCACGGCCGCGGGCGGCGGTGACCCGGTGATGTTCCAGCACATCTTCTGGTTCTTCGGGCATCCCGAGGTCTACATCCTCATCCTGCCGGCCTTCGGCATCGTCTCGGAGATCATCCCGACGTTCTCGCGCAAACCCATCTTCGGCTACGAGACCATGGTGTACGCCATCGCCTCCATCGCGTTCCTGTCGTTCATCGTGTGGGCGCACCACATGTTCACGGTGGGCATGCCGCTCGCCGGGCAGCTGTTCTTCATGCTGTCGACGATGCTCATCGCGGTGCCCACGGGCGTGAAGGTGTTCAACTGGAGCACCACCATGTGGAAAGGCTCGATGACCTTCGAGCCGCCCATGCTGTTCGCCCTCGCCTTCCTGTTCCTCTTCACCATCGGCGGCTTCTCGGGCCTGATGCTCGCGATCGTGCCGGCGGACTTCCAGTACCACGACACCTACTTCGTCGTGGCGCACTTCCACTACGTGCTGGTGCCGGGCGCCATCTTCTCCATCATGGCGGGCGTCTACTACTGGCTGCCGAAGTGGACCAGCCGGATGTACGACCAGACGCTCGCCAAATGGCACTTCTGGCTCTCGGCCATCTTCGTGAACGTGCTGTTCTTCCCGCAGCACTTCCTCGGCCTCGCCGGCATGCCGCGCCGCATTCCCGACTACGCCGTACAGTTCACGGACTGGAACATGATCTCCTCCATCGGCGCCTTCGGCTTCGGCCTCTCGCAGCTGCTCTTCCCGTACATCATCTGGAAGTGCGTGCGCAGCGGCGCGCCGGCGCCGAGCCGCGCATGGGAAGGCGCGCACGGTCTCGAGTGGGAGCTGCCCACGCCGCTGCCGTTCCATACCTGGGAGACGCCGCCGTCTGCGGATGTCGTCGCACGCGGCGCGGCGCATTGACGGGAGAGCACTTCGTTGTCGCCACACGTTGACGCCTCTCGTCGCTCGCAGATCCGCCGCACGGCCATCGTGCTGGGGCTGATCGCCGCGGCGTTCTATGTCGGCTTCATCGTGATGGCTGTGGTGCGCAACGCGCCGTGAGCGACGTCGACCGCAAACGCCGCAACAACGGCATGGCGTTGAAGCTCGGCGCCATGGCGGTCGGCGCGTTCGCTTTCGGCTTCGCGCTGGTGCCGCTTTACGACGTGCTGTGCGACGTCACCGGCTTCGGCAACCAGAAGCGGCTCGCCGAGCGGGCCATCGCGACCGAGCATCCGGACAGGAACCGCACCATCACGGTGGATTTCGTGGCGGACCTGCCGAGCGTCGGCAACTGGGAGTTCCGCCCCGTGCTGCGCTCCATGAAGATCCATCCGGGCCAGCTCTACTCGGCGGACTTCATCGCCCGCAACCTCACCGGCCGCGCGACGGTCGCGCAAGCCATCCCGAACGTGGCGCCCTCGAAGGCTGCCGCATACTTCCACAAGACCGAATGCTTCTGCTTCACGCCGCAGCCCTTCGCGGTGGGTGAGGAGCGCGCCCTGCCGGTGCGCTTCATCGTCGACCCCGCACTGCCGCCGTACGTGGACCGCATCACGCTCGCCTACACTTTCTTCGACGACTCGACCCGGGTCGTCGCCTTGACGCCCGACCCGAGAAAACGGACCTGAACATGGCCAACGCACACGCTCACGACGCCAATCGCTATTACGTTCCGGAAAGCAGTCACTGGCCGATCTTCGGCTCCTTCACGCTCTTCGTGCTGATGGCAGGCGTCATCGCCTTCCTGAACCACTGGGCGGGCGGCTGGGCGATGGTTCCCGGCTTCCTGATGCTGGCCGCCATGTTCGCCGGCTGGTTCGGCACGGTGATCGGCGAGAACCAGCGCGGCATGTACAACATGGACGTGGACCGCTCGTTCCGCATGGGCATGATGTGGTTCATCTTCTCCGAGGTCATGTTCTTCGCCGCCTTCTTCGGCGCGCTGTTCTACGCGCGGTCGCTGTCCGTGCCGTGGCTCGGCGGGCAGGGCGTGAAGTACTTCACCAACCTCGTGCTCTGGCCGGACTACCAGGGCCACTGGCCCACCAACGGGCCGGCGCGCGTCGGTGGGCACGAAGATTCCACGTTCAGCGTCATCCCGGCGTTCGGGCTGCCGGCGATCAACACGCTCATCCTGCTCACGAGCGGCCTCACCGTCACCATCGCGCATCACGCGCTGCGCGCCGGCAACCGGCAGATCCTCACCATCTTCCTGGCGGCCACCTTCATCCTGGGCTTCCTGTTCGTGGGCCTGCAGGCGCACGAGTACGGCGAGGCGTACAAGGAATTCGGCCTGCGCCTCTCGACGGGCATCTACGGCTCGACGTTCTTCATGCTCACCGGCTTCCACGGCCTGCACGTGACGATCGGCGCCATCATGCTGCTCGTCATCTGGCTGCGCGTGCTGAAAGGGCATTTCACGCCGAACCGGCACTTCGCCTTCGAGGCCGTGGCGTGGTACTGGCACTTCGTCGACGTGGTCTGGCTCGGCCTGTTCGTGTTCGTCTACTGGATCTCGAGGCAGCCATGCGGCGAGATGAGGCCGAAGCGCCACGCGAGGATCAGCAGCACGAAGAGCGCGATCGACAGCACGATGCGCACCGTGAGCGCGCGCACCAGCTTCGGGGAGTCGCCGCCGCGGGAGAGATGAAACAGCGCCGAGCCCAGGCTCGCGACCGTCGCGATCAGGATGCCGATGATGAGCAGACGGATCAGGGGTTCCATCGGCGCCGAGTGTATAGGAGTCGTCTCGTCCCGTGCCCCCGCGCCTGGCTCCCGACCGCCGTGCCTTCGCCCCTTCGTGGCTCGCGACCCTGCTCGCGCTGGCGGCGATCGTCGCGTTCATCTCGCTGGGCCGCTGGCAGTGGGAACGCGGCGAGGCGCGGACAGCGCAATGGGAAGAATTCGAGAAGGGCGCGAGCCCGCCGCGCGAGCTCGGCTCGCTCGGGTTGGATGAGATGGAGCGCTTCCAGCGCGTGTCGGTGGTGGGCGAATTCGATGGGCGACACCAGTTTCTGCTCGACAATCGCGTGCTCGACGGCCGGGCGGGGTACGAGGTGCTGACGCCGTTCCAGCTCTCCGACGGCCGTGTCGCGTTGGTGGATCGCGGCTGGCTGCCGTCGTCCGGCTATCGCGACCGGCTTCCCGAGGTCTCTCTGAAAACCACCGGCGCCCGCAGGATCGTCGCGCGCGTCGATGAGTTGCCCAGCGCCGGCCTGGCGCAGGGCCGTGCGGCGCCTTCGCGGGAGGACGCCTGGCCCAGACTCACCAGCTTCCCCGCCCCTTCCGAGCTGAGCGCCTCGCTGGGCCGCGAGCTCGAGTCGCGCATCCTGCTGCTCGACTCGCAGGACCCCGAAGGCTATCGGCGCGAATGGCAGCCCCCAGGCCTTCCGCCTTCGCGCCACTTCGGTTACGCGATCCAGTGGTGGGCGTTCGCCATCGTGGCCTTCGTGCTCTGGATCGTGATGGGCCTGCGCCGAAAGCAAGCTGCCGTATGAACGACACCACCCGCTCCCTGCGTGCCCGCAACCTGCGCACCGTCGGCGCGCTCGCCGCCCTCTTCGTGCTACCGCTCGCCCTGTCGTTCTGGATGTACTACGGCGGCGGCTGGCAGCCGGCCGGGCGCACGAACCACGGAGAGCTGTTGCAGCCCGTGCGGCCTTTGCCGCTGGACCGGTGGCCTGAAGCGAAGCCGCTGGCGGAAAAGTGGGCGCTGCTCTTCGTGGCCCGGGGAAGCTGTGACGAACCCTGCCGGAATGCGTTGCTCGTGATGCGCCAGACGCGGCTCTCGCTCAACCAGGAGATGCATCGCGTGAACCGCGTGCTCATCGCGCACGCGGGCTGCTGCGACGAAGAGTTCTTCCGACGCGAGCATACCGGCCTCATCGTGCTGGATGCGGGCAGCGCCCCCGCGCGTGACGTGCTCGAAGCGTTCCCCGCGGACGACCCCGCGCACTCGATCTATCTCGTCGATCCTCTGGGCAACCTGGTGCTGCGCTACGACGACCGCAGCAATCCTAAGGGCCTGCTGCAGGACCTCAAGAAACTGCTGAAGCTCTCCCACATCGGATGAACGCCGCTCCCGCCACTGCGAATCTCATTCGGCGTCTCGCGCTCGCAGGATTCCTGCTGTGCTGCGTAGTCGTCGTGCTCGGCGCCTATGTCCGGCTGACCGCGGCGGGCCTCGGCTGTCCGGACTGGCCGGGCTGCTACGGTCATTTCACGCCGACCGGCGCGCAGCAGAACCCCGCAGCGCAGGCAGCTTTCCCCGCATCACCGCTGGATGTGGGCAAGGCCTGGCGCGAGATGGTGCATCGCTATGCCGCGGCGACACTGGGATTGATCATCGTCGTCATCACCGCGCTCGCCATTGCCACGCGGCGCAAGCGCATCGTACCCATGGGCCACGCGTTCGCACTGCTGGGCATCGTCGTCGTGCAGGGCATGCTGGGCATGCTCACGGTGACGTGGAATCTCAAGCCACTCATCGTCACGCTGCACCTGCTGTTCGGGCTGACGACGCTGGGGCTGCTCTGGTGGCTGTACCTTTCGTTGCGGGCGAGCGCCGTCTCGCGGGAGCGGTTTCTCGCTCCTGCCAGACCCACCGGCGCATGGAGCACGGTCGCGCCTCGCCGGCTGGTGCTGGTCGCACTGATCGCGCTCGGCCTGCAGATCGCGCTCGGCGGATGGACGAGCAGCAACTACGCCGCCGTCGCCTGCCCGGACTTTCCCAAATGCCAGGCGCAGTGGTGGCCCGAGACGGACTACCCCGATGCGTTCGTACTCTGGCGCGGGCTCGACATCAACTACGAAGGCGGCGTGCTCGCGCATCCCGCGCGCGTCGCGATCCATCTCACGCATCGCATCGGCGCCATCATCGCGAGCCTCGCGCTGCTGCTCGCGGCCTTCAGTGTGCTGAGAAGGCGCTCGCTCTCGCATGCTCGCGTCGCGGCCATCTCCGTGCTGATCGCACTGGCATTGCAGCTCGCCATCGGCATCACGATGGTGGTGGAAGCCTTCCCGCTCTCATTCGCGACGGCGCACAACGCCGGAGCGGCGCTGCTGCTGCTCGCCTCGCTCGCGCTCTATCGACAGACCCGGCGCAGTGGCTGACATCGTGTCGACGCCCGCTCATGTGCCGACCTGGCGGCACTACTTCGAACTGACCAAGCCGCGCGTGGTGGTGCTGATCGTCTTCACGGCGATCGTCGGCACCCTGCTCGCGAGCCCCGGGCTGCCGCCGCTCGATGCGCTGCTGTGGGGGAATCTCGGCATCGCGCTCGCCGCGGCTTGCGCGGCGACCATCAATCACGTGCTCGACCGGCGCATCGACGAGCAGATGACCCGCACCCGTGCCAGACCCCTGCCGACCGGCCAGCTCACCGAAAAGCAGGCCCTCACATTCGCCGCGGTGCTGGGCGTCGCGTCGATGGCGATCCTCGCGTTCCTCATCAACCTGCTGACGGCGGTGCTCACGTTCGCCTCGCTCATCGGCTACGCAGTGATCTACACCGTATGGCTGAAGCGCGCGACGTCGCAGAACATCGTCATCGGTGGAGCGGCCGGCGCGGCACCGCCCGTGCTCGGCTGGACCGCGGTCACCGGCACCGTGGATCCCAATGCGCTGCTCCTGTTCCTCATCATCTTCATCTGGACACCGCCGCACTTCTGGGCTCTGGCCATCGCGCGCAAGGACGACTACGCGCGAGCGGGGATCCCGATGCTTCCGGTGACGCATGGAGTGGAATACACGCGCCTGCAGGTGCTGCTCTACACAGTGCTGCTGACCGTAGTGACCATCATGCCGTTCCTGACGCGCATGAGCGGCCTCATCTATCTGGCGGCGGCGGTCGTGCTCAATGCGGGCTTCCTGTATTACGCGCTGGCCCTGAAGATCACCACGCGCGAGGATCTTCCCATGCGCGTGTTCAAGTTCTCCGTGAAGTACCTCATGTGGCTGTTTGCCGCGCTGCTGGTGGACCACTACATACGGGTATAGTCTTGCCCCCGGAGGACAGGCGATGCTGATCGAGCGCATCTGGGCTGCGAACGACTACCGCAACTTCCACTACCTCATCGCCTGCCCCGAAACGGGCGAGGCGCTCGCCATCGATCCACTCGTCTGGCAGCGATGCCTCGATGCGGCCCGAGGCAAAGGTTGGCAGATCACGCAGGTGCTCAATACGCACGAGCACGGCGACCACACGGGCGGCAACGCAGGAATGGTCAGCGCCACCGGCGCGAAAGTCCTCGCTCATGCCGGTGCCGCCGGTCGGATCGGCGGCGTGGATCGCGGGCTCGGCAAAGGCGACGTCATCCGCGTCGGCAGGACCGTCGAGCTCGAGTGCCTCGACACTCCAGGCCACACGATGACCCATGTATGCCTCTTCGCGCACACCGAGCAGCCCGCGCTGTTCAGCGGGGACACGCTGTTCAACGCCGGAGCGGGAAACTGCCACAACGGCGGAGATCCCGAAGTGCTCTACGACACTTTCGCCACGCAGCTCGCCCGCCTGCCGGATTCGACCCGGCTCTACCCGGGGCACGAGTATCTCGCGCGCAATCTCGAGTTCACCCTCGATCGCGAGCCGGACAACGGCAATGCGGCCGACTGGCTCGCGAAGTCCCGTGCCTGCAACGGGGCAAGTGCGCCAGTGACGACGCTGGCCCAGGAGAAGCAGTTCAATGCGTTCCTGCGCCTGCAGAGCCCGACGGTCATCGCGGGCCTGCGCGAGAAGTTTCCGGAAATCGGCGAGAGACCGGATGCGCGCACCGTCTTCCTGAAGCTGCGCCAGCTGCGCAACCGCTGGTAGCCCGCTCGCGTGGCACGCATCCTGTACCTCGACGACGAAGAGCCTCTCGCCTTCCTCGTGAAGCGCATGCTGGAGCTGCTGGGCCACCAGCCGAGCGCGTTCACGGCGCCGGCGCGAGCCGTCGAGGCTTTCCGTGCGCAGCCGGAAAGCTTCGACCTAGTGCTCACCGATCTTTCGATGCCCACGATGAGCGGTATCGAGTTCGCGGAGCAGATCCTTGCCATCCGGCACACGGCCCGCGTGGCCGTGCTCACGGGTCATGCCGACCCGAAAGACGTGGAGGCCGCCCACGCCGCAGGCGTGATGGACGTGGCCTCCAAGCCCGGCACGCTGCAGCAGATGGAGCAGGTGCTCGGGGTACTGCTCGCGAAAGCTGCTGCCGTTTGAATCTCAGCCTGGCGGTCGCCAGGTGATCGGAATGTGTCCGGGCTGCTTCGCCACGCGCTCCAGCCACGCGCGCACTTTTGGATAAGGCGCGAGATCCAGATGTCCTTCATGGGCCACGTGCGTATACGCATAGAGGGCGATATCCGCGATGGTGTAACGCTCGCCCACGAAGTACGCGTGATCTTTCAAATGAGACTCCATCACCGCGAGCGCGGCTCGCCCCTGCTCGAGCCGCTTGGGCAGTTCTGCCTGCCGGGGTGAGTCCGCAGGCAGGTGCTTCACGATGAAGCGCGGCGTGGCCACGTAAGGCTCGTGGCTGTACTGCTCGAAGAACATCCACTGCAGCACCTTGGCGCGCTCCAGCCGGCTGCCGGGGAGCAATGGCGAGCCTTCGGCGAGATACCAGAGGATGGCGTCGGATTCGGCGAGGCACGTGCCGTCATCGAGCTCGAGCGTGGGAATGCGACCGTTCGCGTTCTTGGCGAGGAAGCCTGGCTGGCGCGTCGCGCCCGCGAGGATATCCAGCTCCACCCAGCGGCAGGCCTGGCCCAGTTGCGCCAGCGCCAGGCGGATCTTGTAACCGTTGCCGGAATCCATGTAGTCGTAGAGGGTGGGCATGGCAGGCTCCAGCGCTCCATCGGGCGCGCGACGAGGGGCTGGATCTTAAGGCCGCGCGCCGGTGCCGTCTGCCTGTTAGGCTTCGCCGCCATGTATCCGCGCTTCTACCGCCGCGGCTTCGTGATCGGCACGATCCTCATCCTGGGGCTCGCGCTGCTCAAGCTGATGGACCCGTTCTGGAGTCCCCTCGCCTGGGCGGCGGTGCTGGCATTCCTCTTCTACCCGCTGCACGAGCGCCTCACGAAGCGCTTCAAGGGCTCGGCCAGCGCGAGCGCCGGGCTCATCACCGGCCTCACCCCCATCTTCGTCATCGCGCCCCTGGGTTTGCTGGGCGTGGTGTTCGCGAAGCAGGTGAGCGCGCTCATCGTGTACCTGCGCGGGCGCACCTTCGTGCCCTTTCCCACGATCCTGGAGAAGCTTGAAGGTTATCCAGTGGTCGGACCTGCGGCGAGCTGGATACGCGAGAACGTGGAAGTGTCCGCCGAGCAGGTGCGGGATTGGCTCACGCAAGGCGTGCAGTCATTGCTGCATTCGGCCGCGACGATGGGCGGCGGCGTGGTGTTGGGCGTGGTCGGCAGCCTGGTCGCGTTCTTCCTCACGCTCTTCCTGCTGTTCTTCCTGCTGCGCGACGGACCCACGATGCTGGACCATCTCACGCGCCTCGTGCCGATGGAAAAGCGCAGGCGCACGGAGCTCATGCGCTATCTCGGCGACGTGACGCGTGCCGTGGTGTACGGCACCGCGATGACGGCGCTGATCCAGGGCGCTCTCGTCGGCATCGGCTTCGCGATCGCGGGATTGCCTTCGCCCGTCGTGTTCGGCGTGCTCGGTGGGCTCGCGGCCTTCATTCCTGCAGCCGGCACGGGCGTGGTGCTCATCCCGGCGGTCATCGCGCTCGCCATCATGGGCCGCTGGGGCAGCGCGATCTTCCTCGGGCTGTGGAGCGTGCTCGTCGGATTCTCGGACAATTTCCTGCGGCCGCTGCTCGCGGCGCAGCAGGCGGATATCTCGCCGCTCGCAGTCTTCGTCGGCGTCATCGGCGGTGTCGCCGCCTTCGGATTCATCGGCCTCATCGTCGGGCCCGTGCTGCTCAGCCTGGTGGTGGCGCTGCTGCGCTTCGCGGAAGAGGAAATCACCAAGCGCTCGTGATCCATCGCCGAGGCGCTACAATGCGCGCCCCCATGGATCTCACGCCCATCCTCGCCCCGCTGAACGACGCTCAGCGGGAAGCCGTCACCGCTCCGCTCGGCCCGGCACTCGTGCTCGCAGGGGCCGGCAGCGGCAAGACGCGCGTGCTCATCCATCGCATCGCCTGGCTCACGCAGGTGGAGAACGTCTCTCCACACGGCGTGCTCGCGGTCACTTTCACTAACAAGGCCGCGGGCGAGATGCGGGGGCGAATCGAGAACCTGCTCGGCATCCCGGGCTCCGCCCTGTGGATCGGCACCTTCCACGGCATCGCGCATCGCCTGCTGCGCCGCCACTGGCGGGAAGCGGGCCTGGTGCAGAGCTTCCAGATCCTGGATTCCGAGGACCAGCAGCGCCTCATCCGCAAGATGCTCAAGGCGCAGGAGCTCGACGAGGCACTGTGGGCGCCGCGCGAGATCCAGTGGTTCATCAACCATCACAAGGACGAGGGCAAGCGGCCGAAGGACCTCAAGGACGGCGGCGATCCCACGCTGCGCTTCAAGATCAAGCTCTACGCGGATTACGAAGCCGCCTGCGCGCGTGCCGGTGTCATCGATTTCGCGGAAATGCTGCTGCGCGCCTATGAGCTGTGGCGCGACAACCCGCAGATCCTGCAGCACTACCGGCAACGCTTCCGGCACGTGCTGGTCGACGAGTTCCAGGACACGAACGAGATCCAGTACCAGTGGATGAAACTGCTGGTCGGATCGGAAGGCTTTCCGTTCGCCGTGGGGGACGACGACCAGGCCATATACCGGTGGAGAGGCGCCCGCGTCGAGAACCTGATGCAGTTCCAGCGGGACTTTCCGCATGCGAAGCTGGTGCGGCTCGAGCAGAACTACCGCTCGACCGGCGGCATCCTCGCGGCGGCGAACGCGCTGATCGCGCACAATGCCGGGCGTCTCGGCAAGAACCTCTGGACGAGCGACGGCCAGGGCGAGCCCATCCGCATCTACGCGGCCTTCAACGAGCGCGACGAGGCGGACTTCGTCACACAGCGCATCCGCGAATGGGTGCAGCACGGCGGGCAGCGGCGCGAGATCGCGGTGCTGTACCGTTCCAACGCGCAGTCGCGATCGTTCGAAGAGACGTTCATCTCGGCGCGCATCCCCTATCGCGTGTACGGGGGCCTGCGGTTCTTCGAGCGAGCGGAAATCAAGGATGCGCTGGCTTATCTGCGGCTTTCCACGAACCGCCTGGACGATGCATCGTTCGAGCGGGTGGTGAATCTGCCCACGCGCGGCATCGGCGCGAAGACGCTCGATGTGATCCGCGAGTATGCGAAAGGCGCCGGCGTGTCACTGTGGGAAGCGGCAGCGGCCTGCATCAGCGGTGGCGCGAAGGGCGGCGGCGAAGAACTCGGCGCGCGTGCCGTCGGCGCGTTGCAGGGCTTCCTGAATCTCATCGAGCGCCTGGCGCGGGAAATCAAAGACCTGCCGCTGCACGAGCAGGTGGACCACATGCTCCAGGCCAGCGGGCTCATCGACCACTACAAGCGCGAGAAGGCCGAGCGAGGCGAGGCGCGAGTCGAGAACCTCGAGGAGCTGGTCACCGCCGCGCGCAACTTCCAGCCGGAAGGCGAGGCGGGCGAGCTGCCGCCGCTCGAGGCGTTCCTCGCCCACGCCGTGCTGGAATCCGGCGAGGGCCAGGCGGACGCGTGGGAAGACTGCGTACAGATGATGACGCTGCACACGGCCAAGGGCCTCGAGTTTCCCGTGGTCTTCATGTGCGGCATGGAAGACGGCCTGTTCCCGCACCAGCGCTCACTCAACGATCTCGACGGGCTCGAGGAAGAGCGCCGTCTCTGCTACGTCGGCATGACTCGCGCCATGAAGCAGCTGTATCTCACCTACGCCGAGCAGCGGCGCCTGCACGGCGTGGACAACTACGGCATGGCCTCGCGCTTCATCAAGGAGATCCCGGAAGACCTGGTGGAGGAAGTACGGCCGCGCATCCAGGTGTCGCGCCCCGTGACGGCGGGCCGGTTCCGCCCTGCCGCCGAAGAGCCCGTGGTGCCCGGCATGCGGCTCGGCGCCCGTGTGCGCCACGGCAAGTTCGGGGATGGCGTGATCCTCACCGTGGAGGGCAACGGCCCGCACGCCCGCGTCCAGGTGAGCTTCGAGCGGCAAGGCACCAAGTGGCTCATGGTGCAGTACGCGAATCTCGAGCCGGTATGACGCTCGGCCGGCGATGTCGATTTCGGGCGATGTCGACTCCAGCCTGCGCCCGGTCTGCTATCTGAGCGCGAGCCACCCCATCGATGGCCTGAAGCGCAGCTCGCGCGCCGCGCCGGCGGCGGTGTCGGCCGGTGCCACGGTCATGCCCGCATCTTCGAGATAGTGGCGCACCAGCACCAGCACGGATTCGCAGCCGCGCTGGGCTTCCGGATCTTCGGGCAGTTGTGCCGCGACGCGGGCCTGCAGGTCCCGGGCACCGGGCATGGTCTCCCGCAAACCTTCCACGCAACGGTCCAGCAACAGGAGCTCGGTGGCCAGCGTGGTGTCGGTGAGCTCAGCCGGGCGTGAGGCCCGCACGATGAACCGCAGGTGCAGCAGGGCCCCCGCCTCCTCGACGGCGTCGTAGATGCACACCGCGATCGCCGACTGCAGGCGGGCGACGAGCAGGGCATCGTCGGCCACGATCTCGAAGCGATCCGGCGCGACCACCACTTCGCGTTGAGGCGTGGACATGGCGGCTGTATACCGGGAGCCGCCTCCGGCGGTCCCATTGGGGTGCTCAAACTTTGAACTGTGTATCATCGGCCCTGCAGGAGGGCGAAGCCATGATCACCGTGCGCCATTTGCTCGATCGCAAGGGCCGGGCCGTGTATGCCATCGGGCCCGAAGACCCCGTGCTCGAAGCCATCCAGCTGATGGCGGACCACCACATCGGCGCGCTGGTCGTGCTGAGGAACGGTGAGCTCGCCGGCATCCTTTCCGAGCGCGACTATGCCCGCAAGGTGATCCTGATGGGCCGTTCCTCGGACGAGACCCCGGCCTGGCAGATCATGAGCTCGCCGGTGCACTCGGTCTCCCCCGACGGCACGCTGGAGGAGTGCATGCGGCTCATGACGGAGAAGCGTATCCGCCACCTGCCGGTGGTGGAGACGGGCCGCGTGGTGGGGATGATCTCCATCGGTGACCTGGTGAAGGCGGTCATCGAGGAGCAGCAGCGCACCATCGAGCAGCTGGAAAGCTACATCCACCGCTGAAAGACGCCTCGGCGCCACGGCCCGGCCCTCGCCGGGACGGTCGCGCGGCGGGCAGGCTCACTTGCCGTTCTTGAGATAAGCCTGGATCTGCGGTCGGTACACCCGGCCGGACGTGAAGCGCTGGCCGTTGCCGAGCGTGATGACGTACACGCCGTGCAGCCCCCGCTCCATCTCGCGCACCTTGTCCAGATTCAGGATGACCGAGCGGTGGACACGCAGGAACCGGGCCGGGTCCAGCGTGGCTTGCGCCTGCAGCATGGTCCAGCGCAGCGTGAAGGTGTCTTCCCCGACGCGGATGTTGACGTAATTCCGGTCCGCCTCGAGGCTGTCGATGTCTGCCGGGTCGATGAAATGGTGCTTGCCGTCCCGCTCCGCGACGAGGCGGCGGGGCGCAGCGGAAGCCATCGTGTCCCGCACCATGCTCGAGATGCGATCCATCAGGCTCGAGACGGCCTGGTCGTTCACCATGGAAGAGTCCGCGTTCACAGGGGCCTCCGGAAGGGGTTCGGGTTGGGGCCCCCCTAAGATGCCGGCCGGCGGGATTTGGTTGCATGCCCCTGCGACGAAATGCCGCGCCCGGGCGACGAGCCGTCCGGGCCCTCTGCCGAAAGCGGCCTGCGGCCCTTTCGGCCCGCAGGCCGGAGGCGTGGCTCCCGACCGCTACTTGCGCCAGAACGCCGGCGTCAGGAGTACCAGGACGCTGAAGATCTCGAGGCGGCCGAGCAACATGGCGAGCGTGCAGATCCACGTCTGCACGTCCGTGAGCTGCTGATAGGTGGTGGCAGGCCCCACCCTGCCGAGGCCGGGCCCGGCGTTGTTGATGGAGGCCACCACCGCGCTGAAGGAAGAGTCGAAATCGAGGCCCGTCGCCAGCATGGCGAAGGTGAGCAGGGCCGCCGTCATGAAGTAGAGGAAGATGAAGGCGAGCACCGAGTCGCCCACGCGGTCCGGGATCACCTTGCCCCCCACGCGCACGGGCACCACCGCGCTCGGATGCACCAGCAGCTTGAGCTCCCTGCCTGCCTGCCGCGCGAGCAGCAGCGTGCGGAACATCTTGATACCGCCGCCTGTGGAGCCGGTGCTGCAGATGATGGACGAGAGGAAGAGCATCCAGATGGGCGCGAACACCGGCCACTTCTCGTAGTTCTGCGAGACGAAGCCCGTGGTGGTCGCCATGGAGATGACGTTGAAGGCGGAGTGCCGCAGCGCGTCCGCGAAGCCGTCATAGGTGTGCGTCCAATCGAGCAGCAGCGCGATGCCGAGGACACTGACGATCAGCAGCACGAAGATCGCGCGCGCCTCCGGATCCTGTGCGTAGGGCCGCAGCGTCAAGCGGCGCAGCGCGGTGAAATGACGTGCGAAATTGAGCGTGGCCATCACCATCAGCGCCATCAGCACGAACTCGATGGATCGCGAGTTGAAATAGCCCACGCTAGCGTCATGCGTGGAGAAGCCGCCGAGCGAAAGCGCGGAGAAGGAATGGCAGATGGCGTCGAACCAGCTCATGCCGCATGCCCGCAGCGCGACGATTCCGATGGCCGTGAGCAGGGTGTAGATGAGCCACAGGGATTTGGCGGTTTCCGTGATGCGCGGCGTGAGCTTCTCGTCCTTCACGGGCCCGGGGGTCTCCGCCTTGTAGAGCTGCATGCCGCCGACACCCAGCAGCGGCAGGATCGCTACCGCCAGCACGATGATGCCGAGGCCTCCGAACCAGTGAAGCGCGTGTCGCCAGAGATTGACCGACGGGGGCAGTCCGTCGAGCCCCACGAGCACCGTCGAGCCGGTGGTGGTGAGACCGGACATGGTCTCGAAGAATGCGTCCGTGAACGAGAGACTCGGCAGCGCGAGCATCAAAGGAACCGTGGCCGAGACGGACATCAGCATCCAGCCCACCGTCACCAGCAGAAAGCCATCGCGAGGCTTCAGCTCTCGGGATTTGTGCTTTGTGAGCGCCGCGATGGCAAGCCCGACGCAGATGCTGATCGCGCCGGAAGTGACAAAATGCAGCGCGTGACCGTCGCGCATGATCAGCGCCGTGAGCACGGGCAAGGAGAAGGTGACGCCGAACACGGCGAGCATCAGACCCAGGACGTGCGCGACTCCCAGCACGGATCCGGCTCAGCGAGGGGCGCCCAGGAACAGGCGCTCGACCGCTTCGATGTGGCGTCGGTCCGCGAGGAACAGGATGACGTGGTCGTCCGGCTGGATCACGGTGTCATGGTGGGCCATGATGACCTCGTCGCCGCGTGCGATGGCGCCTATGGACGCACCTTCCGGCAGCTTGATCTCGTCCACCCGCTTGCCGACCACGCGCGAGCTGCGATCACTGCCGTGTACGATGACTTCCAGCGCTTCGGCCGCGCCGCGCCGAAGTGAGTGCACGCGCACCACGTCGCCGCGGCGCACGTGCGCGAGCAGCGAGCCGATGGTCACCGTCTGCGGCGAGATGGCGATGTCGATGCTGCCGCTCTCCATGAGCTCCGCGTAGGACGGCTTGTTGATGAGGGCCATCACCTTGTTGGCACCGAGGCGCTTGGCCAGCATGGCCGAGAGGATGTTGGCTTCCTCGGAATTGGTGAGCGCCGCAAACACGTCGGCGCTGTCGATGTTCTCCTCGACCAGCAGCTCCTCGTCCGCGGCGTCGCCGTTGAGCACGATGGTGTTCTCGAGCTGCTCCGAGATGCGGCGGGCACGGCGCGGGTCGCGCTCGATGAGCTTCACCTGGTTGTCCTTCTCGAGCGCGCGCGCGAGCCGGAAGCCGATGTTGCCGCCACCCGCGATGACCACGCGGCGCACCGGGCCGTCCTGCGCACGCAGCTCGCTCATGACGCGGCGGAGATGGTTGCTGGAGGCGAGGAAGAAAACCTCGTCGCCGACCTCGATGACGGTGTCGCCGTCCGGAATGACGCTGCGCCCGCCGCGGAAGATGGCGACCACGCGTGTATCGATTTTGGGCAGATGCTCGCGCAGCTCGCGCAGGCGGTGCCCGACCAGCAGGCCGCCCTTCAGCGCGCGCACGCCGACGAGCTGCACCTTGCCGTCGGCGAAATCCAGCACCTGCAGCGCGCCGGGGTAGCGGATGAGACGCTCCACGTACTCGGTGACCAGCTGCTCCGGGCTAATGAACACGTCGACGGAGATTGCCTCTTCGCTGAAGAGCTGCGGGCGACTGGTGTACTCGGCGGCGCGGATGCGCGCGATCTTGGTGGGCGTGCGAAACAGCGTGTAGGCAACCTCGCACGCCATCATGTTGACTTCGTCGCTGCTGGTGAGCGCCACGACGATGTCCGCTTCTGCCGCGCCGGCGGCCTCGAGCACGGTGGGGAAGGAGGCATTGCCCGCCACCGTACGGATATCGAGACGGTCCTGCAGGTCGCGCAGGGCCTCCTCGTTGGTATCGACCACGGTGACTTCGTTGGCTTCCTCGCGGGAGAGGTGCGAGGCTGCGGTGCGCCCGACCTGACCCGCGCCCAGGATGACGATCTTCATTGCGTCAATTATGACTTATGAGACGACGCCGTTCGGATCGATGACGAATGCGCCGTAGTAGTGCTCGTGATAGTGGGGGCGCAGGCCGGGTGGCCCGTTGTCCTTGGCACCAGCCTTCAGCGCGGCCGCGTGGAAGGCATCCACCTGCATCCGCGTCCGCGCGACGAAGGCCAGATGCATGCCGGTGCCAGGCCGTCCTTCGCCGATCCAGAAGTACGGTTTGCCGTTGCTGCCCAGGCCGGTGTAGTCCGAGGCTGCGCCGCTCTCGCTCCTGGGGACTTCCATCACCACGGTGATGCCGAGCGGCGCGAGCGCAGCCAGATAGAACGCACGCGACTCGGCGTGATCCTTCACGGAGATGCCCAGGTGATCGATCATCGCGGCCTCCTCTGCGCCGTCTGGAAGCAGCGCGACGGCATCATGCGGCCGGAGATTCGGCGAGGGCAAGCAGCTCGTCAGGGTTGACCCCTCGCTCGCGCAAGTGGCTCAGGCTCGACGCATCATGACGTTTGGCGAGACGCCGCCCCTGCGCATCCCTCACCAGCGGCACGTGGTGGAAGGCCGGCGGCTCCAGCCCGAGGGCCCGGTACAACAGCAGCTGTCTCGCCGTCGACATCAGGAGATCCGCGCCGCGGACCACCTCGGTGATCTGCATCGCGGCGTCGTCTGCCACCACGGCGAGCTCATAGGCGGGCGCATCGTCGCGGCGCCAGACGATGAAGTCGCCGAAATCGCGGCCGCCGATGAACGCCTGCGGCCCGAGACCCGAATCGTGAAAGCTCGAGGCTTGCCCCGCAGGCACGCGGAAACGCCAGCACACAGGTCCGGAAGCGGCTTCCGTCCGCTCGCGGCACGTTCCCGGATACAGCGGCTCGGCGTCCTCGGCATGCGGTGCAAGCGCCGCCGATGCGACGTCGCGCCTGCTGCATGAGCATGCAAACAGATGGCCTGCCCTCCTCAGGCGCGAGAATGCGTCTCGATAGTCCGGGAGCCGCCGGCTCTGCTCGTAGGGCGCGAAAGGGCCGCCGACATCCGGGCCTTCGTCCCAATCGAGCCCTGCCCAGCGCAGATCTTCGATCAACGCCTGGTCGAATTCCGGGCGGCAGCGTGAAGAGTCGATATCCTCGATCCGGAGCACGAGCTTGCCGCGGGCAGCCCGAGCGCGCGACCACGCCGTGTGAAACGTACGGTAGTGGCCCAAATGCAGCAGTCCGGTAGGCGTCGGTGCGATCCGGCCGCGGTATGGAGAACTCAAACGCTGGAATCCCGCTGGCGATGGCGACATCGCGCCACCGATGCCGGACGAGTCTACACGAGCCCTCCACACGCCCGCGGAACCCATTATCCGCGCCAGGAGTTATATTCCCTTCATGGAGAGGCGTCTGGTCTGCGTATCCAATCGCATCACGGTGCCGCGGAGCGGCGGCGGGCGGCCTGGCCGTTGGCCTGCTCGCCGCATTGCGCCACACGGGCGGCACATGGTTCGGCTGGAGTGGTGAAACGAGTGTCGATCCCGCCCCGGCGCCCCAAATCCTCTCCCGGGATGGCATCCGTTTCACGACCATCGATCTGCGGCCGCAGGACTTCGAGCTCTATTACAACGGCTACTGCAACAGCACGCTCTGGCCGCTGTTCCATTACTTCACCGCCCGTTTCGTGCACGAGCAGGCGCAGCACGATGCCTACCAGAACGTCAACGCGCAATTCGCGAGCCAGCTCGCGCCGCTGCTCTCACCGGATGACGTGGTCTGGGTGCACGACTACCACCTGATTCCGCTGGCGCGCCAGCTGCGGGAGCGCGGATTCGAAGGCCCCATCGGCTTCTTCCTCCACATTCCGTTTCCGCATGCGCAGATCCTGCGCCTGTTGCCGCACTTCGAGGATCTGGTGCTCGACCTGTGTCGCTACGACCTGCTCGGCTTCCAGACGCCGGACGACACACAGTCGTTTCTGTCTTGTGTGGACCTGGCTATGCGCGGCACGGCGCGCCGCACGGAGGACGGCCTGGAGATCGACGGCCGCGCGGTGCGCATCGGCGCCTATCCGATTGGCGTGGACGTCGAAGACATCCGGCGCAAGGCGGATGCGGCCGTCGCGGACGAGACGCTGCAGCGTCTCACCGCGAGCCTGCTCGGGCGCAAGCTCATCGTGGGCATCGACCGGCTGGATTACAGCAAGGGGCTCACCGAGCGCTTCGCCGCCTTCGAGCAGTTCCTCGAATCGTTCCCCGACAACCAGGGCAACGTGACCTTCCTGCAGATCGCTCCGCTGAGCCGCGCGGACGTGCTGGCTTACGGCGAGATCCGGGCCGCGCTGGAACGCATGGCCGGGCGGCTGAACGGGCGCTTCGCGGAGGCGGACTGGACGCCCATCCGCTATCTCAACCGCAATTTCTCCCACACGACCTCGATGGGCTTCCTGCGCGCCTCGCAGGTCGCCCTCGTGACGCCCGTGCGCGACGGCATGAATCTCGTCGCCAAGGAGTTCGTCGCCGCGCAGGATCCCGCCGATCCCGGCGTACTCGTGCTGTCATCCATGGCCGGCGCCGCTCGAGAGCTGAGCGGCGCGCTGCAGGTGAACCCGTTCGACAAGGGCGCGCTGGCGCGCGCCCTGCAGTCGGCATTGCACATGCCGCTGGAGGAGCGCCGGCAGCGGCATCGGCAGATGTACGACTCCGTTCGCGGGAACGACATCCACCACTGGTACTCGAGCTTCCTGCGCGACCTCAGCGAGACGCGTCCAGCCTCAGATCCCGGCTGTAGACCACGTTCATCACGTTGTCGTACCAGCCCTGCACCTGCGGCTTCACGAGGTGCTTATTCACGTAGAAGTAAAGCGGGATCAACGGGTGATCGCGAAGCATGACGCGCTCTGCTTCCTGCAGCAGCTCGCGCCGCTTCGTGTGATCCACTTCGGCGACCGCGCGCGTCAGTAGATCGTCGTACTCCGCGTTGCGGTAGCGCGGCAGGTTGATGCCGAAATCGCCCTTCAGGTACTGCGCGAACGTGTAGGCATCGTTGTAGTCGCCGAGCCAGCTGGAACGGAACATCTCGACGTCGCCTCGATCGATGTCCTGCAGCAGCGATTTGAACTCCACCGCCGTGAGGCGCGCCTCGGCGCCGAGCGCTTCCTTCCACATCGAAGACACCGCCACGGCCAGGCGATCGTGCACCTCGCCCGCGTTGTAGCGCAGCTCGAAGGTAAGCGGTTTCGTCGCGGAGTAGCCGGCTGAGGCATAGAGCTTGCGCGCCTCGGCGATGCGCTGCGCCATGGGCATGGCCTGGTAGTCGAAAGCCTGCGGCGTGTAGTCGTAGATTCCTGGTGGAATCCAACCGTAGGCAGGCAATTCGCCCACGCGGAGCACGAGCTGTGCGAGCTTCTCACGATCGATCACCATGGAGAGCGCGCGCCGCAGCTGGGGTTGCTCCTTGAACGGCGGCCGCCTGAGATTGAAGCCGTAGTAGTAGGTGTTCAGCTGCGGTGCGACGTGCAACTCCGCAGGGATGTTCTGCTGAATCCATTCGAAGCGGCTGCGCGGCACTACGTTGGTGACGTGCAGGTCCCCCGCACGATAGCGCGTGAGCTCCGCATTCTCGTCGGGAATGTGCAGGTAGCGAACGGCGTCGAGGCTCGTCCGCGCATCGTTCCAGTAATACCGGTTCCGCTCCGCGAGCACGTGCGAGCCCTGAACCCATTCCTTCAGCACGAAAGCGCCGTCGGACACCATGACGCCGGGACGCGAAAGCGTGTCCGCATGCTTCTCGAGCGTGGGGCGATGGACGGGACAGGTGCTCGGGTGGGCCAGCAGGCCCGGCACGTAAGGCGCGGGCGCGCTGAGCGTCACGACTACCGTGGAGTCGTCAGGTGAAGAAATGCCGAGGGTATCGGGCGCCTTGCGGCCTTTGACGATTTCCGGCGCGTTCACGAGGATGTCGACGACCTGCGCGTACTGCGAGGCCGTGACCGGATCGACCAGGCGACGCAGCGCGGCGACGAAATCAGCCGCCACCACCCGCTCGCCATTGGACCACTTCGCCTGCGGGCGCAGGTGGAACGTGTAGGTCTTTCCGTCGCTGCTCACGTCCCAGCTGCTGGCAACGCCCGGTGCGACGCTGGCGTCCTTCGCGAGCGTGGTGAGGCCTTCGCAGAGATCCCTGAGGATGGTCTGCGACTCGATGGAGCGCGCTTTCTGGGGATCGAGCGAATCGGGCTCGGCACCGTTGCCTCTCAGCAGCACGCGTGCGTCACCGCTGGACCGCACGGCACCGTTTCCGGACTCGCGCGAGCATCCGCCTGAAAGCACGACAGCAGCTCCCAGTACGATGCAGAGAAAGCCCGCACCCGGCTCAAAGACGCGATACCGGGCCGCGGAGTTGTAGTTTTTGCGCGAAGCGCGCTCTGGCGCTTTCGGGGAAGCCTTCACGCGCGTGCGCGGCTGGCGTTGATCTGCTCGCGCAGCGTGGCGGCGGCCTTGCGCGCGGCCTCGGCAAAATCCGGTGACGACGAGGCATAAAGAATGGCGCGCGAGGAGCTGATCATCAGACCAGCGCCGGAAGCCGTCTGTCCATTGCTCACGGCCTGCGCGACATCGCCGCCCTGGGCGCCGACGCCTGGTACCAGCAGCGGCATCTCGCCCACGATCTGGCGCACTTCCGCGAGCTCACGAGGATACGTGGCTCCCACCACCAGCATGCAGTTGCCGCGCGAGTTCCACTTGGCCGCCGCCAGCTCTGCGATGGCGTGGTACAGACGACGTCCACCGATCTCGAGATCCTGCACGTCCCGAGCACCGGGATTCGACGTCCGGCAGAGCACGATGACGCCTTTGTCCTCGCGCTTGAGCTTGGAGTCCAGGATGACCGGCACGTGCGGATGCGTGCGCTGGATGTATTCGATGGTCCGATGGAGCTGCTCCTCCGCTCCGTGCGCCGCATAGTGCGCGAACTGCGGCTTGTAGGCGCAGACGAGGTCCGCCGTGGCGTCGACGATGGCCTTGTTGAAGGCGAAGATGGGCTGCGATTCACCAGCCACCGCGGCGGGAAACCGCTCCGGCTCCGGATCGAGCCCCACGCAGACCAGCGAATCGTTGCGTCGCCAGGCAGCCGCGAGCCGCGCTACGAAGGAAGGCCGTTCGCTCATGCCACGCGAGGCCGCGCGGTGAGGCTGCGCTTCTTCAGATATACGAGGAGGATGGAGATGGCGGCCGGAGTGACCCCCTGCACACGGCTCGCCTGACCGACGGTGGCCGGGCGGGCTTCGGTCAACCGCTGCTTCACCTCGTGCGACAGACCGGTCAGCGTCGAATAGTCGAGATCGGCGGGGAGGCGGGTCTCCTCGTTGCGCCGTTGGCGCGCCACCTCTTCCTCCTGCCGCTTGATGTAGCCCGCGTACTTGCTTTGCGCCTCGAGCTCGGCCCGCACCTGGCCTGGCAGGCGGTCGTCCGCGCACTCGCCCGCACCGCCGGCTTCGATCAGCGCGCGCTTCCGCTCGAAGAACGCCCAGCGCTCGTCGTCCACCACCCCGAGCTCTCGGCCGATTGCCGTGAGTCGCAGATCGGCATTGTCCTCACGCAGCAGCAGGCGGTGCTCGGCGCGGCTGGTGAACATGCGGTAGGGCTCCTGCACACCTCGTGTGACGAGGTCGTCGATGAGCACGCCGAGGTATGCCTCGCTGCGCTTCGGCACCCAAGGCTCACGCCCCTGCACCCCGCGCGCCGCATTGATGCCGGCGACGATGCCCTGCGCGGCCGCTTCCTCATACCCCGTCGTACCGTTGATCTGCCCCGCGAAATACAACCCTGGGACGCATTTGGTCTGCAGGCTCGCCTCGAGGTCCCGCGGATCGAAGTAGTCATACTCGATGGCATAGCCGGGCCGGGTCAGATGGGCGTGCTCGAACCCCCGGATGCTGCGCACGAACGCGTACTGCACATCGAATGGGAGGCTGGTGGAAATGCCGTTCGGATACACCTCGTGGGTGCCCAGCCCCTCCGGCTCCACGAAGATCTGGTGGGAGGCCTTCCCCGCGAAGCGCACCACCTTGTCCTCGACCGACGGGCAGTAGCGCGGCCCTACGCCCTCGATGACGCCGGTGAACATCGGCGATCGGTCCGTCGCTTCACGAATGAGCTCATGGGTGCGCTCATTGGTGTGCGTAATGAAACAATTGACCTGGCGGGGATGCTCACTGACGCGCCCCAGAAACGAAAACACTGGCGTGGGAGTATCGCCGGGCTGCGCTTCGAGCACCGGGAAATCGATGCTGCGGCCGTCGATGCGGGGCGGCGTGCCGGTCTTCAGGCGACCGACGCGAAAGGGCAAGGCGCGCATTCTCTCCGCGAGCCGGTTGGAAGGCGGGTCCCCCGCGCGGCCCCCCTGGTAGTGATCCAGCCCGACATGGATGCGGCCCCCGAGGAAGGTGCCGACGGTGAGCACCACGGCCGGCGCCTCGAACTCGATGCCGGTCACCGTGACAATGCCGCGGACCCGGCCGCCTTCGATCACGAGGTCCGCCACCTCCTGCTGGAAGATCGTGAGGTTCGGCTGGTTCTCGAGCATGGATCGCACGGCCTGGCGATAGAGTTGCCGGTCTGCCTGCGCACGCGTCGCCCGCACCGCCGGGCCCTTGCTCGCATTGAGCGTGCGGAACTGGATGCCGGCCCGGTCGGCGGCGCGCCCCATCGCACCGCCCAGCGCGTCGATCTCCTTGACCAGGTGACCCTTGCCGATACCGCCGATGGCCGGGTTGCAGCTCATCTGTCCCAGCGTCTCGATGCTCTGCGTCAGCAGCAGCGTGCGTGCGCCCATGCGCGCCGCGGCCAGCGCGGCCTCGGTGCCGGCGTGGCCGCCACCGATGACGATGACTTCATGGGCCTCTGCGTATCGCACGGACGGATTCCAAGCGGCTTCAAGGGCTTAAACGGGTCGCGTATTGTACGCGGATGAAATCCACGGGGTATGCCGGCTTTGCCGTCCTTCTCTTCGCGCTGACGGCCGGGCCCGCATCGACGACCCTTCAGGCCCACGCCGGACCCGCGGGCCAGGCTCGAAGCGAAGCCAGGCAACCCGGAACGAGCACTCTTCTGGCACTGCAGCCCTGCCAGATCGAGCACCCTACGCGGCTCATGGTGATCACGGCCGACTGCGGCACGCTGCAGGTGCCGGAGAATCCCGCCCAGC
>JBGAIL010000234.1:0-6500 GCA_044225565.1 Steroidobacteraceae bacterium
CGCACAAATGCAAGACCTGACCCCTGACTCCATCACCAGATGTGAACCCGGTCCTCCGGCTTCAAGTACAGCGCGTCGGTCGGCTGCACGTCGAAAGCCGCATACCAGTCATCCATGTTGCGCACCACGCCGTTCACGCGGAACGGCGCCGGACTGTGCGGGTCCGCCATCACCTGATTGCGCAGGAGCTGCTCGCGATACACGGTGCGCCAGGCCTGCGCCCACGACAGGAAAAACCGCTGATCGCCTGAAAGGCCACCGAGCTCCGGTGCCGGCTCGTCCCCCAGCGAGAGCCGATACGCCGCGAGCGCGACGCTGAGCCCACCCAGATCCCCGATGTTCTCGCCGAGCGTCAGCCGGCCGTTCACCTTGAGACCCGGCAGCGCCTCGAACGAGTCGTACTGGCTCACCAGCTCGTCCCCCAGCTTCTTGAAGGACTTCTCGTCCGCCGGCTGCCACCACGTACGCAGCACGCCTTTCGCGTCGGACTTCGCGCCCTGGTCATCGAAGCCGTGTCCCATCTCGTGGCCGATGACGCCGCCGATGGCCCCGTAGTTCACCGCCGGATCCGCGGCCGGATCGAAGAAAGGCGGCTGCAGGATGGCCGCGGGGAACACGATTTCGTTCCACGTGGGGTTGTAGTAGGCGTTCACCGTGTACGGCGTCATGCCCCACTCGTCGCGATCCGTAGGCTCGCCGAGCCGATCCGCGTCGCGATGCCAGTTGAACGAGCGGGTGCGGGCCGCATTGCCGAAGGCGTCACCGGCCCTGACCTCGAGCTTCGAGTAGTCGCGCCACTTGTCGGGGTAGCCGATCTTCGGCCGGAACGTGGCAAGCTTCTCGAGCGCCACCTTGCGGGTGTCCTCGGTCATCCACGGCAGTTGCTGCACGCGCTGCGAATACGTCTTGCGCAGGTTCTCGACGAGCTCGAGCATCTTCTTCTTGGAGTCCGGTGGAAAGTACTGCTTCACGTAGAGCTCGCCGACGGCTTCGCCCAGCGAGCCGTCCAGCGCGTCCACGGCACGCTTCCAGCGCTCGCGCTGCTGTTGCTGGCCATTCAGCGTGCGGCCGTAGAAGTCGAAGTCTTCCTCGTCGAATGCCTTCGGCAGCACGTCCGCCGTGTTGGCCAGGAAGTGGTATTTGAGATAGCTGCGCCAGTCCGCCACCGGCGTCGCGCGGAACTGGTTGCCGAGCTTCTGCACGGCATCCAGCTCGGCGACGATGAACTTCGGTTGCGCGTCGATGCCGCCGGCGCCCAGCAGCTGCTTCCACGGGAAACCGGGCGAAAGCTTGTCGAGCTCTGCGCGAGTGCGCGCGTTGTACCTCAGCTCGCGCTCGCGGCGCTTCGCGATGGGCCAGTGCGCGCGGGCGATTTGCGTTTCGAGCGCGAGGATCCTGCCGGCTTTCGCCTCGGGGTCTTTCTCGCCGGCAAGGGCGAGCATGCGACCGATGTGCGCGCGGTACTTCTCGCGGATCTCCTTGAAAGCGGCGTCCGGCTTCAGATAGTAGTCCCGCTCCGGCAGGCCGAGCCCGGCCTGCGTCACGATGGCGCTGTACCGGTCCGGGTCTTTCTCATCGATGTCGAAGCGGATGCCGATGGGTGAGCGCACCGGCAGGTCCGGGCGACCCATGAGTGCGGCGATGTCTTCGTGCGTGCGCGCACTGTCGATTTCGGCAAGCGTCTCGCGCGCCGGCTCGACGCCGGCCTTCTCGATGGCGTCGGTGTCCACATAGGCGGCGAAGAAGTCGTGGATTTTCTGCTCGTTGGTGCCGGCGTCCGCCTTGCCCGGGAGGCCTTCGACGATGGCCTTCACGCGCCTCTCGGATTCGGCGTCGAGCTCGGAGAAAGTGCCCCATACGGCGCGGTCCGCCGGCACCTGCGTGGTGTCGAGCCAATGACCGACGGCGTACTTGTAGAAGTCGTTGCCGGGCTTGACGCTGGCGTCACGGTCGGCGGAAGCCAGGCCGAAGTCGCCGATCTGCGCGTGGGCCGCGGGAGCGGGCGCTTTCCCGGCCTGCTTCGGTTCGCTGGATTTCTGCGAGCACGCGGCCAGCGTCAGCAGCGCCGCGGCAGTGAGAGCGAGGGACGTTCTGATCATGATGAATGGGGTTCCTGTTTGAACGCGTCGTCGCGCGAGGAGGTGACGCGCATTGTGTTGCTCACGGGAATTGGCGGCAACCCGCACTGTCGAATGCTCACGGCTCGCCGCGTGCAGCCGTCCGTTCGTCGCATCCGCGCGGCGGCCGGCACTGTCTCACTTTCGAGGCGACGCCGCTTCGCGCCAGGCCCGGTACTCCGACAGCTTCAGCCGGTATCGCGCGATGTTGCCTTCCTTGAGTCGCTTCAGCTCGTTGACGGCCATCACGACGAACCTGTCGATGTCGCGCGGCTCGAGCAACGGCCGCGCCAGGGTGCGCACCCGGCCGTCCGTCGCCGCCTGTCTCTTTCTCACGATCTGCGCGATCACTTCGGTCAAAGCCTGACGATGCCGCATGCGAAAGCGATCGGGCTCCGCGATGGAATCCCGGACCACCACGTAGCGCTGGCAGGAGCGCTCGTAAGCCCAGATGAACAGGTCCGCCAACAGATCCACGCGCTGCAGTTCGTAGACTCCCAGGGTCGCTGCCACATAGGCGCGTTCCGGAACATCGACGAACGACAGCGGGCAAAGATCGGCCCGGATGAGCGGGATGTTCGCGCTCAATCTCGATACGCGCTTGTTCACATCCTCGAAGGGCTGCAGGTAGGGCACGTGCACCATGACGAAGAAGGCCTGCTCGAACGGATCGGCGATCGCGGCGGCCTTGTGGAGTATCTCGTCGAAATGCTGCTCGATGAGCTGGGGAATCGCGAGCGGCGTGAACACGCTTCCGGCAATGTCGACCGGACGCTTTCGCAGCCGCCCCGAGGCTTCGGGATCGACCATCAGATTGTCCGAGAGCAGCGAGTGCAGGTTGAGCAGCGTGTAGCGGTTGAGGCCGATGTCCGCCGAGTCCTCGCTCGTCAGCAGCTCGATGGCGCCCTTGTGGTTGAGGATCATCTGCGTTTCCTTCGCATCCTTCCCTTCGGCTTCCTGGCCGAATTCCAGCAGGCGCTCCGTATCCAGCCGGCTGTACGTATTGCCTTCGAGCCGGCTCGATGCCCACGACAGATCGATCAGGAACCGACCGAGGATGTCCCGCGCGAAGGTTCCTGCGGCACGCTCCGCGACGATGGGCTGGCCGATCCTGCGCAGACGTGCACGCGTGTCCTCGTCCAGGTAGTTGTCCTGGTTGGGACGATAACTTTGCAGCAATTCGGCGGAGTACCCTCGCGGCGTACGCGCCCCGGGGGCTTGCTGCACATAGGCGAGAATTTCCGAGGACTGCCTGGACAGCGGCAACTGGATCAGCCCCTCCGCCGTACGGAAGATCTGCGCGGCATCCGGCACGACGCGGATGCTTTGACGAGTCGCCTCGTAGCGCGCCGAAGGCCCCTTGCCGATGCGACGGATGGCACCCGAGGCCATCAATACGTTGAGACGACGGCTCAGTGTTCGACGGGAAATTCCCCCTGAGAGCGCATCGTGAAGCCCACGCAGACTCAGCCCGCCGGGTACGTCCTCCAGAGTCTTCAGCACCAGCAATGACTCTTCGTCCGGGTCTTGGTGGGTCATGTGGCCCAGTATGGCCCAATTTGGGCCATATCGAATGCCATATTTATAATATGTTGATTAACATGATTATTTATTCAATCCTCTGGCCCATATCGGGTCAATGCCGCTTCCTCGCGGCGGGCGGGCGCGGGGGTTTCGGCAAGCCGGTGTGCTGCGTCCTGAACGGACGGGCAGCGCTGCCGCCGCGCTTGCCTTCGCCCATGTTGCCGGTGCCTGCCGGCTGATACGCCGGCACCAGCTGGTGCTTCCCGTTCCCGATGAGGTCCGCGCGCCCCATGCGCCGCAGCGCCTCGCGCAGCACCGGCCAGTTGTTGGAATCGTGATAGCGCAGGAAGGCCTTGTGGAGCCGCCGCACTTTCAGCCCCTTCGGAATCTGCACGCTCTCGCTGTCGCGCGTGAGGCGCTTAAGCGGATTGCGGCCGCTGTGGTACATCGCCGTCGCGGTAGCCATGGGCCCCGGCAGGAACGCCTGCACCTGGTCGGCGCGGAAGCCGTTCTTCTTCAGCCACAGGGCGAGCTCGAGCATGTCCGCATCGGTGGTGCCGGGATGCGCGGCGATGAAGTAAGGAATGAGGTACTGCTCCTTGCCCGCCTCCTTCGAGTAGCGGTCGAACAGCTCCTTGAAGCGGTAGTAGGTGCCGACGCCCGGCTTCATCATCTTGGAGAGCGGGCCTTCGCCGATCGCCTCCGGCGCGATCTTCAGATAGCCGCCCACGTGGTGCTGCGCGAGCTCGCGCACGTACTCGGGCGACTCGATCGCGAGGTCGTAACGCACGCCGGATGCCACCAGCACCTTCTTGATGCCCGGCAGCTCGCGCACGCGCCGATACAGCGCGATGAGCGGAGAATGGTCCGTATTCAAATTGGGGCAGATACCGGGATACACGCAGGAGGGCCGCCGGCAGGCACTTTCGATCGCACGGCTCTTGCAGGCGATGCGGTACATGTTGGCCGTGGGGCCGCCGAGGTCCGAGATGACGCCGGTGAAATCCGGCACGGTATCGCGCACCTTCTCCACTTCGCGGATCACCGAATCTTCCGAGCGGCTCTGGATGACGCGGCCTTCATGCTCGGTGATGGAGCAGAACGTGCACCCGCCGAAGCAGCCGCGCTGGATGGCGACCGAGAAGCGGATCATCTTGTACGCGGGGATGCTCGCGTCGCCGTAGAACGGGTGCGGGCGGCGCTGGTAGGGCAGCTCGTAGACCCAGTCCATTTCCCTGGTGAGCAGAGGGATCGGCGGCGGGTTGAGCCACACGTCCATGTCGCCATGACGCTGCACGAGTGCGCGCGCATTGCCGGGATTCGCCTCGAGATGCAGGATGCGCGAGGCGTGCGCGTAGAGCACGGGGTCGTTGGCCACCTGCTCGAACGAAGGCATGCGGATGACGCTGCGCTCGCGGTCCGCAGCCTTCACGCGGCGCACGAAGCGCACCACCTGCTCGTTGGGGCGCGGCGGCTCGCTGAATGGCGGCGTCACGCTCGCGTCGCCGTCGGCGCCGGATGCCGCACCAGCGGCCTTCCGTTTTCCATCGCTGCTGCCGCAGACGGAATCGGCCGCACCGCCGGGCGGCGCAGCCGGCTCCATCGCATACGGGTCCACCGGCGGGTTGAGCGGCCCGGGCGCATCGAGATGCGTCGAATCGATTTCGATCCATCCCTCGGGCGTGGACCGCCGCGGGAACGCCGTGCCGCGGATATCCGTGATCGACTCGATGCGCTCGCCCGCCGCCATGCGATGCGCCACCTCGCACAGCTGTCGCTCGGCATTGCCGTACACCAGGAGGTCCGCCTTCGCATCCAGCAGGATCGAGCGCCGCACCTTCTCCGACCAATAGTCGTAATGCGCGATCCGCCGCAGCGAAGCCTCGATGCCGCCGACGACGATGGGCACCTCCCTGTAGGCTTCACGCGCCCGCTGCGCATACACGATGACCGAGCGGTCCGGCCGCTTGCCGCCCTCACCGCCCGGCGTATACGCGTCGTCGCTGCGGATGCGGCGGTCCGCCGTGTAGCGGTTGACCATGGAATCCATGTTCCCCGCCGTGATGCCGAAGAACAGGTTCGGCCGGCCGAGCGCCTTGAACGGCTCCGCGCCGTGCCAGTCCGGCTGCGCGATGATGCCGACCCGGAAACCCTGCGCCTCCAGCACCCGCCCGATGATGGCCATGCCGAAGCTCGGGTGGTCCACGTAAGCGTCGCCGGTGACGATGATGACGTCGCAGCTGTCCCAGCCGAGCTCGTCCATCTCCGCGCGCGACATGGGCAGGAACGGGGCCACGCCGAAGCGTGAGGCCCAGTATTTACGATAACTGGCGATATCGCGGGCGGCGTGCATGGGGGTGGGGGACTATACCAGCGGTGGCAGCGCGACGCGCTTCCGGGCAGGATTCGCGCGTACCAACCGGAAGGAGACTGCCATGGCTTACGTCGACGGTTTCATCGTTCCCGTGCCCAAGAAGAAGGTCGAGGCGTATCGCAAGATGGCGCTCAAGGCCGGCAAGGTATGGAAGGAGCACGGCGCGCTCGACTACTGGGAATGCATCGCCGACGACGTGAGTTACGGCAAGCGCACCTCGTTTCCGCGCAGCGTGAAGATCAAACCCGGCGAGACGGTGTTCTTCTCGTGGATCCTCTACAGCTCGCGCGCCGCACGCGACCGCATCAACAAAAAGGTGATGACGGACCCGCGGCTCGCGAACATGATGAACCTGAAGGATACCCCGTTCGACATGAAGCGTATGATCTACGGCGGGTTCAAGTCTTCGGTGCATCTTTGATCCCACGGCGCGCGGCCGCGGGAAGCAACCGGAAAACAGGGGGATGCTGCATGATCACGACGAC
>JBGAIL010000235.1:0-6499 GCA_044225565.1 Steroidobacteraceae bacterium
CGTCCGTTGTTGCCGGAGACGTTCTTCACGAGCCAGTCGATGGTGTCCCAGGCGTCCGTCGTCTCGTCCGTCTGGGTGGCATTGAACGGGCCGCGCGTCTGGCGTGCCAGCACGAATTCGCCTTCGGAACCGTTGCGCCCGCGGATGTCCTGGAACACGAAGATGTAGCCGCGCAGCTCGGCGAGCCCCGGGCCCAGCATGGCGCCGAGCTGGGTGACCTGCTTCACCTTCAACCGCGTGGCGGCGTTGTAAGGCGTTCGCATCAGCAGCATGGGCATGGCGCCCTGCGGCGCTTTCGGCGTGAGCACGAGGGTGTGCAGCTTCACGCCGTCCCGCATCGGGATCATCGCCTCGCTCAGCGTGAAATCGTCGTCCGGGTTGGGGGCTCGCACGGCGGCATCGGCCGCAACGGCCAGGAAGCCCATGAACAGGGCTGCCACGGCACACAGGACGGCCCGCGACGGGGCAAGGCTCGCGAAGGGACTCATTTATAAGGCTCCGGATCGGTGGTGGCGAGAACCGGCCGGGATTGTAGCGGCGACGGCCGCCACCGGCACGGGGGACCGGCGCCGGTGGCGGGTTGCCCGACGGCATCCGTCTTACCTCTTCTGGGGGACCGAAAACCGCCCTCACCCCGTCCTGTAGACAGGCAGCCACCGAACCCGGGCCCATGACCACTCCGGACTGGTCGACGAAAATCGCGACGTGGGCCGACGTCTGGCACGAGGACCTGGTCAGGTTCCTCGCGAGACGCACCTCCACGCCCGCGGACGCCGAAGACCTCGCGCAGGAGGTCTATCTGCGCCTGCTCCGGGTGGATCGCGGGGACCTGGTGCGCCAGCCGCGCAGCTACCTGCTGCGCATAGCAGCCAACCTGCTGCACGAGTGGCGACTGAAGGCGAGACAGGTGAGGCCCCACGACGCCGCGACGCTGGAAACGCTCGTCTCCGCCGACGATCCCGAGTATGCCGTGCTCGCGCAGCTGCGGGAGCAGCGCCTCGGAGCGGAGATATCGCAGCTGAGCCCGCAGATCCGGGCCGCTCTCATCCTGCAGGTGCGGGACGGCCTGAGCTACGAGGAGATCGCGGCCCGGATGAACGTGAGCACACGGATGATCAAACGCTACCTGCTCTCGGCCTATGCCCGGTTGCGCACCCGCGTGCCGGCGGATCTTTGAGGCCGCGCACGATGAGCATCTCACGGAACGATACTCCGCCACGCACTCCGCTGATCGAAGCCGGCGAATGGTTCATCGAGCTGCAGGATCCTCACGTCTCCCGCGAAAGGCAGGAAGCGTTCGCGGACTGGCTGCGGCGCTCGCCTGTCAACGTCGGGGAATTCCTGCAGCTCACGGCGCTGCAAGGCGATCTCGCGCACCTGCCGGAGATCGGGAGGGCCGACGTCGCGGCATTGCTCGCAGAGGGGAGCCAGGCCGGAGAGATCGTCGAGCTGGATCCGATCACCCGGACCCGGAAAGCGCAGGCGACACGGGCAGGTGAGCGGAAACGGCGCGCTCCGCTGCGCCTCGCGGCCCTGGCTGCGACGATCGTCGCCGCGGCCGGGCTGGTGCTGCTCGTGTCGGCGCGCACTGCAGCGCACACGGAACGATATCGCACCGAAACGGGAGAGCAGCGCTCCCTGCTGCTGGCGGACGGCTCGCGAGTTCAGCTCAACGTGCTCTCTTCGCTCACGGCCAAAGTCGACGACCGGGCGCGCGATATCCGGCTCGAGAGCGGAGAAGCGCTCTTCGAGGTGGCGCGGGATTTGCGGCGACCGTTCCGGGTGCGCACGCCGGAAGCGTCCATCGAAGCGACGGGCACGCAGTTCAACGTGAAGGTGAAAGAGCGGGGCACGTTCATCGCCCTGCTGGAGGGCCGCGTCATAGTGAAAGCGACCCGGGGCGGAGACGCCGTGACGCTGAGCCCCGGAGAGGAGATCTCCATCGATGCCGGCGACGGCCGCGCCGTGGTCCGGCGATCCGCGGATCCCGGGATCGTGACGGCATGGACGGAGCGCCGCCTGGTGTTCGACGACGCGACGCTCGAGGACGTGGTCGCCGAGTTCAATCGGTACAGTCGCCAGCCTCTCGACGTCGAGGATCCCGCCCTGCGCAAGCTGCGCATCACGGCGAGCTTCGATTCGGGAAGCGTGCAGGCGTTCGCCGACACGCTGGCGCTGGCCGGAGAGCTGAAGGTCTCGCGGCAATCCGACGGCCGCTGGCTCATCGAGCGTTGAGCGATGACGGGGACCGAAAGCGCGCCTCACCCTGTCCTGTAGACGAAGCGAGCCGTTCGGCGAGCCACGATTCGACTGCAGAGGGGGAGCCATTCATGCGACGCAAACCGACGACGGGCCTTTCACGACCGCGGACTCCCGTGGGCGCCATTGCTGCCGCGGTCCTGCTGCTCCTGCCTCTCGCGCGCGCGACGGCGGCCGAACGTCACGAGATCCACATCGAATCCCAGCCGATCGCCACGGCGCTGAGGACGCTCGCGGCGCAGACCGGCCTGCAGGTGCTGGTGCTGTCCGAGGATGCCGCCGAGAAAACGGCACCCGAGATCCGGGGCAATCTCACGAACGACGAGGCGCTCGCGCGAATCCTGCACGACAGCGGGCTCACGTATCAAAAGATAGACGAGAACACCGTTGCGATCCGGCCTGCGAAGACGACAGCGCCCGTGGCTGCGTTAGCCGAGTCGGGCATGCTGAGGCTCGCGCAGGCCGAGACTGCGCCCGCACCGGGGCCGGCCCCTTCGGGATACGCGACGGAGGCCGAAGCACCTCTGGATGAGATCGTCGTCACTTCGACGAAGCTCGGCGCGCAGCGCCTTCAGGACGTGCCGATGAGCATCACCGCCATCGGCGAACAGCAGATCTATCGCGCGGGAATGACCAGCTTCGTCGATTACGCGCGACGCGTGCCCGGGCTCGGCTTCCAGTCGCTCTCCGCCGCGGGCAGCCGCGACGACATCCGCGGCGGGCGCCGCCTGAACCTGCGGGGCGTCGAATCCGGCCACGACGGCGTGCCGACGGTCGCCTACTACATCGACGACGCTCCGATCCCCGTCATGGATCCGAAGCTCTTCGACATCGAGCGCATCGAGGTGCTGCGCGGCCCGCAAGGCACGCTGTACGGCGCCAACTCGATGGGCGGCACCATCCGCCTGGTGCTCAACAAGCCGCGGCAGAACGAGTTCGACTATCGCGGCGACGTCGGACTCTCGAGCGTGAGCCAGGGAGAGGAGAGCTATTCCACGAACCAGATGGTGAATATCCCGCTGATCGAGGACAAGCTCGCCCTGCGCGCCGTGGGCTACTACCGCTTCGAGGGCGGCTACATCGACAACGTGCTCGCGCAGAACCCCGCGGGCACGCGCATCCTGAAGCGGGACATCAACGACGAGAAGAGCTGGGGCACGCGGGTGGCGGCGGAATTCAGGCCTTTCGAGGGCTTCTCGATCACGCCGAGCCTGTTCCGGCAGAAGACGCACATCACCAACGGCAACCAGTACACCAGCTCCTTCTCCGACCTCGCGGTCTTCAACAAGCGCGTGCAGTCCCCCGAGAACAACGATTTCACGCTCTATGCGACGGAGCTGCGCTGGACGCGCGGCAACTGGGAGGTCTTCTCGGCCACCGCGCACTTCGAATCGGACTTCGACTCGGTGGAAGACCGCACCGACAGCTATTACCAGGGCGGGTTCGCGACGGCGGACGAGATCGCGCGCAACCTGCAGACGATCAGCAGCGAGCGCCTCACCGAGGAGTTCCGCGTCTCGTACAAGGGGGCGCGCTTCGGCGGCGTGATCGGCGCCTACTACCTGGACGAGGACCGCTTCTTCAAGCAGGACTTCCCGCGCACCTACGGCGACCGCTCGGAGCCGGATTTCTTCTACGGGACCCAGGCCAACGGCGAGAAGCACCTCGCCTTCTTCGGTGAGGGTCATCTCGACTTCACCGAGCGGCTCTCCGTCACCGGCGGCCTGCGCTGGTTCCGGGGCAAGCAGTCGCAGGACGCACGCTATTACAACAGCGGCGTGCTCGACCCGAAGCCCGTCATCAGGAGCTCCGCCTCCGCCGTCTCCCCGAAGCTGCAGGTGAGCTACAAGCCCGCCGAGGACAGGATGGTCTATGCCTCGGCCACCAGGGGCTTCCGACCCGGCGGCCCCAACTCGGCGGTGCCGCTCAATGCGCTCGACTGCCCCGAGGCGCTCGCCCGGCTGGGCCTCACCGAGGCGCCCGCGCAATACGAGCCCGACACGCTCTGGAGCTACGAGATCGGCTCCAAGCTGTCGTTCCGGCACCGCGGCTCGGTGAACCTCGCCGCCTACCGCATCGACTGGAAGGACGTGCAGCAGACCGTGTTCCTCGGCACGTTCGGTTCGGATTGCGGGTTCACTTTCGTCGGCAACATCGGCAAGGCGAAGAGCGAAGGCCTCGAGGCGGAGCTGAGCTTCAACGCGAGCGACCGCCTCAATCTCACCGGCTCGCTGGGCTACACGGATGCGAAATTCACCGCTTCGAATCCCGCCGTGGGCATTGCCGCGGGAGACCGGCTCCCGCTGGTGCCGAAGCTCACCGCGGCCGCCAGCGTGCAGTACGGGTTCCCCACCTTCGGCGGACGCGAAGGCTATCTCTACGCCGACGTCTCCTACCGGGACCGCTCGCTCGACAGCCTTTCGGAGTTCGACCTGGACCCCTTCACGACGGTGAACGTGCGCGTCGGCACGCAGCTCCTGGAGAAGGTCGAGCTGGTCCTGTTCGTGGACAACCTCTTCGACGAGCGCGGGCAGCTGAGCATCGTGCGCTATCCGCCGGTCGGCCCCCTGCCGCCCGAGCTCCTCGAGCAGACCATCACCAACCGGCCGCGCACCTACGGTCTCAGCTTGCGGTATGGATTTTGAGTCGGACAGTGGCGCGCCACGAGGCCGCGCCGCCTGCCGAGGACTGCCGGAATTCCTACTTCGCCTCTTTCCTCAACTCGATCCAGTGCGTCAGCGCGTTGCGCACGCGGCGCTCGTCCACTCCGGAGGCGGTGGCCGCGCCGTTGAGGACATTCCCACGCAGGCGCAGCGAGAACTCCGTGACGTACTGGTAGCGCTCGGTATCCGGAGTGCCGATGCGCGACACCAGTTGCCCTTCGAACACGTCGTTCTCGAAGCGCGGCTCGTTGACGAGCGCCGTCAGCTGATCGCCGAACTTGGCGTGGACCTCGCCACCCGGCAGGAAGCTCAGCTCCACCGGCACTTCCTTCACGTAGGTCGACAGCGTGCCCTTCCAGGTGCCGCGCAGGCTTTCCGGAACGTTGAAAGCCGGCTTCGCAGGCTGCTCCTCGCGCTTGCGCGCCTGCCACTTGGGCAGCAACCGCGTCGCGATCGCGTCCGCCACCTCGCTCGGCATGCCGTTGCTCGAATTGCTCAGCACCACGATGGCCAGACGCTGCTGCGGGTAGAGGCGCATCTGCGTCGCGACGCCGCCCATGCCGCCGCTGTGGGAGACGACCTGGTAGCCGTTGCGCTCCCAGACGCCGAAGCCCACGCCGTATCCTGAATCGTCGTCCTTGGCTGTGGCACGGTGCATCGCGTCGATCGAGGCGTCGCTCAAGATCGCCTTCTGGTCGCGCAGGTGCGCCTTCAGGTGGAACATCCCGAACCGCACGAGATCGTGCGCGCTGGAGAACACGGCCGAGGCGCCGGGATGGTCGAAGTCGTAGAACGGGATCGGCCGGCCGTCATCTTCGTAGCGCGTGGCCGTGTAAGCCTCGAGACCCGGACCGATGTCCACCGAAGTGCGGTTGAGCCCGAGCGGCAGGAACACTTCGCGGCGCATGAAGTCCGCGTAGCTCGAGCCGGAGACGCGCGCGATGATGTCATCCAGCACGCCGTAGCCGAGATTCGAGTACTGATAGTGCTCGCCGGGCGCCGTCACGAGGTTGCCGTAGCGCAGGATCGTCTCGTCCATGGACGGCTTCTGGTATGGCTCGTCCGCATAGAAGAACTGATAGTGCAGCGGCAGGCCCGAGGTGTGGTTCGCCACGCGGCGCACGGTGGCCTGGCTCGCATCGCCCACGCGGGCCCGCAGCCTGGCTTCGCCCAGGTAGTCGTTCGCCGGCTTGTCGAGATCGACGCGACCCGCCTGCACGAGCGTCATGAGCCCCGTGGCCGTGATGGGCTTGCTGATGGAAGCCATCGAGTACATGGTGTGCTCGGTGGCGGGGATGCGCTTCTCGCGGTCCGCCCAGCCGAAGCCCTCTTCCCACAGGATGCGGCCGTCCTGTGCGACGGCGACCGCGATGGAGGGCACGGAGTGCTCCACGAGCCCGGCACGGATCTGGTCACGGATGGGGTCGAAACGGTCGGCGGCGGAAGCCGCCAGCGACAGGATGCCGGCCGCGAGGGCGGCTACGATGAGTTCACGCACGGCGCAGTTCTCTCCGGAGGGGTGAGGCCGGAGATCGTAATCGCGCGAACCGAGGGATTTACTCTGCTTGGGAGCGTGG
>JBGAIL010000236.1:0-6476 GCA_044225565.1 Steroidobacteraceae bacterium
GGCGCTCGTTGATGTAATTGATGGCCTGCTGGACCGTGGTGATCTTCTCGGCGTCCTCGTCCGGGATCTCGATCTCGAACTCCTCTTCGAGCGCCATCACCAGTTCGACCGTGTCCAGCGAGTCCGCGCCCAGATCGTCGACGAAGGAAGCCTCGCTCGTGACCTGCTCGGGCTTCACGCCCAGCTGCTCCGCGACAATAGCCTTCACCTGCTGTTCGACCGTGCTCATTAGGAAGTGATCCTGTATTTAGACGTTGACTTGGTTAGCGCGCCGGGCCAACGGCACGGGCGCGGTATTGTAGGGGAACACCCCCGAGGGTGCTACCGGCCTCTTTTGCGAGTGGTTGTTTCGCCTCAGGAATTCTGCTAGCCGCGGCGCTCACGGCATGTACATCCCGCCGTTCACGTGCAGCGTCTCGCCCGTGATGTATGCGGCCTGGGGCGAGACGAGGAACAGCACCGCCGCCGCGATGTCCTCGCCCGTGCCGAGCCGGCCCATGGGAATCTGGCCCTGGAGCTGGGCGCGCTGCTCGTCGTTCAGGGCGCGCGTCATGTCGGTGTCGATGAACCCCGGCGCCACGGCATTCACAGTGATGCCCCGGGATGCCACTTCCCTTGCGAGGGACTTGCCGAAGCCCAGCAAGGCCGCCTTGGCGGCGGCGTAGTTCGCCTGCCCCGGGTTGCCGGTAACGCCCACGATGGACGAGATGTTCACGATGCGGCCGCGCCGCTCTTTCATCATGCGCCGCAGGCAGGCCTTGGACAGACGGAACACGGACGTGAGATTGGTGGCGACCACCTGGTCCCAGTCCTCCTGCTTCATGCGCAACAGCAAGGTGTCGCGGGTGACGGCGGCATTGTTCACGAGGATGGTGGGCATGCCTTCCCTGCCCTCCAGGTCCGCGATGAGACGGTCGATGGAGGCGGGATCGGAGACATCCAGCACGGCGCCACGACCTGCGTAGCCCTTCGAGGCCAGCAGCTCGCCGAAAGCGGCGGCGCCCGCCTCGCTCGTCGAGGTGCCGATCACTTTCGCTCCCGCACCCGCCAGTGCGAGCGCGATGGCCTGCCCTATTCCCCGTGAGGCGCCGGTGACGAGGGCGACGTCGTTCTCAAGCATTCGCGGAACCTCCGGTGGTGGCGAGCGAGGCATCCAGCGATGCCGCATCGTCGAGAGAAAGGAATTGCAGTGTGCCGCCGCGATCGATGCGCTTGTTCAGCCCAGTGAGCACCCTGCCCGGGCCGCACTCTATGAGCTGGGCTATGCCGGTAGCGGCAAGCGACCGGACCGTGTCGAGCCAGCGCACGGGGCTCGCGAGCTGCTTCACCAACAACGCGCGGATATCGTCCGGATCCGAATGCGCCTTTGCATCCACGGCACTGATGTATTCGAGGGTGGGCGTGGAAATCCGCACCGTCTTCAGCTTCTCGCCAAAGCGTTCCGCTGCTCCACGCATCAGGCTGCTGTGCGAGGGCACGCTTACCGGCAACGCGAGCGCACGTTTGGCTCCGAGCGCCTTCGCGGCTTCGATGGCCTTCTGCACCGCACCGCTCTCCCCGGCGATGACGATCTGGCCAGGCGCGTTGAAATTCACCGCCTCGACCACGCCCTCCGAGGCTGCTTCACGGCAAGCCTGCTCGACCTGCGCGTCCTCCAGGCCGAGGATGGCGGCCATGCCGCCGGTGCCTGCCGGCACTGCCTCCTGCATGAGCCGCCCACGATGGCGCACCAGGTCGACGGCGGCCTCGAACTGCAGCGCGCCGGCGCAAACCAGCGCCGTGAACTCCCCGAGGCTGTGACCCGAGACCACGCTGGGCTCAGCACCGCCGCGTTCACGCCAGAGTCTCAGAGTGGCAATACCCGCGGCGAGCAGTGCCGGCTGGGTGAATTCGGTCGTGTTGAGCTTTTCTTCCGGGCCCGACGCAACGAGCTGCCCGAGGTCGTAGCCGAGCGCAGCCGAGGCCTGCTCGAAAGTCGCGCGCACCGCGGGCTGCGAGGCGATCTCGCCCAGCATTCCGACGGACTGCGATCCCTGGCCGGGAAAGACGAATCCAAAGCTCACTGTGATCTCCTCCCCTGACACCGGCGGCGAAAGGCGCGGGATTATAGCGACCGGCGCCGCGGCTGCAGCAGCGCCGCGACCAGGCCCCCGATGGCGCCGTACAAATGGGCGTTCACGATGACGGTGCCGACCCCTGCCGAGAGCGGCATCGCTCCGGCGAGTTGCTCGTAAGCGAGCTTGGCCAGGAGAACCGCCGCGAAGGGCCAGCCGTCGCGCTCACCGTTTCTCAGCCGGCCTGCCGTACCGGCGGCCATCACTCCATGCAGCACTCCAGAAAGGCCCACGTACCACTCGACGTCGGAGTCGAACAGCCACAGCCCCGCATCGATCGCGATGACGCTGGCCAGACCGACCATCAGCCACTGGCGCACCGAGTACTGCCGGAAAAAAAGCGCCCACAGGAGCGCGAGGCCAGCGGCATTCAGCGCGGCATGCACGAATCCGAGATGCACGAGATGCGCGGTGAGCAGCCGCCATGCTTCGCCCTTCGCGATCGCGGCACGCTCGTACTGCAGCATCGTGACCGCCGTGTGACCGGCGACCGCGAGAAGCAGGAGCAGCGCACAAAGGCCGGGCAGTGCGACCCCGCGCCACCCGTCGCAGTTGAGAGACGATGCGTCGAATTTGAACCGACCCACAGGTGGACTGTCAGCCTTTTGGTACTATCCCGGACCCCGTCGCCAGCCTGGAAAGACGTGACATGACTCAGCCTTCCCTTCGCGCCGAGCGTAGCAGACGGCAGCGCGGCTTCACCCTCATCGAGATCATGGTGGTCGTGGTCATCATCGGCCTGCTCGCCGCGGTCATCGTGCCGCAGCTCATGGGCAACGTGGACCAGGCGCGCGTTGCCAAGGCCCGCCAGGACATCCAGGCCATCGAGACGGCGCTCACCATGTTCCGCCTCGACAACTCGAAGTACCCCACCACCGACCAGGGGCTGAAGTCCCTCATCCAGCAGCCCACCGATCCCTCCATCCGCAACTGGCGCCCGGGCGGTTACGTGAAGAAGCCGAGCCGCGACCCCTGGGGCAACGACTACCAGTACGTCTACCCGGGCACGCACGGCACGGAATACGATCTCTTCTCGCTCGGCGCCGACGGCCAGCCCGGGGGGGAGAACCTGGATGCCGACATCGGCAACTGGGATGTGCAGCAGTAAGCCCGCCGTCCGTGGGCCAAGTGGGCGGATGCTGCCGGCCCGCGTGAGATGCACGATCAAAGGACCTCGTCAGGCACGGAACCCACGGCGGCCAGCGGGTGCGGGCTTCACGCTCATCGAGATGCTGGTGGTGGTAGTGATCATCGCCATCATCAGCGCATCCATCCTGCTCTCCACCGGCGCCACGGGCCGCGACCGCGAGCTCGAACAGGCCAGCGAGCGCATGCTTGCCCTGCTCAACGCCACCCGCGAGCAGGCCGAAGTGCGCACGCGCGAGTTCGGCCTGCTGTGCACCGAGACCGGCTTCCAGTTCGTGAGCTTCGACCCGCGGCGCAACGAGTGGATCACCGTCGATACCGATGAGACGCTGCGGGCGCGGGATCTGCCCGAAGGCCTCACCTTCAACCTGCAGGTGGAAGGACGTCCCATCGTGCTCACCCGCCCTCCGGATTCGAAGGATTTCACGCCCCAGGTGATGATCTATTCGAACGGCGACCTCACGCCGTTCCAGCTCGTCCTCGCGCGCCCGAGCGAGCACAGCATCACCATCGCCAGCACCGACAAGGGGCTCGTCGAGGCGCAGCCGATGGTGACCGAGGAGCGCCGGAGGTGAATCGGCGGGGCCAGGGCTTCACGCTCATCGAGGTGCTGGTCGCGCTCGCCATCGTCGCGTTCGGCATGGCGGCGGTGCTCGCCGCAATGACTTCCGCAGCCGACAACGCTTTCTACATGCGCGACAAGACACTGGCCGAGTGGGTCGCGCTGAATCAGATAGCCACGGTGCGTCTGAAGGACACGATGCCGAGCAAGGGCAAGACGGAGGGCACGGTCGACGACTTCGCCGGCCGCCGCTGGGCGTGGATGCAGGATGTCCAGCAGTTGCAGATTCCTGGAATGTTCCGCCTGGACGTCAGCGTGCGCCCGCTCAAGCAAGGCGAGAGCGCGGAAGGCGGCATAGCGTTCGTGGTAGCGCGGCGGCCAGCGGCATGGTGGGCGATGCGGTGGAGCGCGGATGGAGCGATCCCGAGTTCTGGGCTCCCACGCCCACCGGCAGCGGCGGCGGCGGCAAGACCACGACCACCGGCGGCACGACGGAAGGCGGCTCGACCACCGATACGACATCCGACGAGGAGCAGTCGCAGTGATGCGGGTACGCGCACAGCATCATGCCCGGGTCTGCGCGGGCTTCACCCTCATCGAGCTGCTGGTCGCCCTCTTCATCACCGCGATCCTGTTTGCGATGGGCTATGGCGCCGTCAACCAGGCGATGGCACAACGCGGCGGGATCGAAGAGCAGAACCAGCGCCTGCTGCAGGTGCAGACCACCATGCGCCTGATGGCTCAGGATTTCGAGCAGGCCGCGCCGCGGCCGGTGCGTGAGCCGGTGAACGAAGGCTGGCAGCCGGCTTTCATCTCGCAGGCTGCGGCACAAGGCGACCAGCAGGCGGCGCTCGTCACGCTGACTCGTGCAGGGTGGGCGAACCCGGCGGGTGTTCAACGGGCCACGCTCCAGCGTGTGTCGTACGTGCTCGAAGAGAAGACTTTGCACCGCGATCACTCGCCCGTGCTCGATGCGACGCTGTCGAACCAGCTCGTGAAGCGGGAGCTGCTCACCAAGGTGAAGAGCCTGAAGTTCCGCTTCATGGACGGCAACCGCAAATGGATCGAGCAGTGGCCGGCACCGACTCTCGTCTCGAAGCCTGCGGTCGCAGGGCCTCCGCAGCCTGGCACGCGCGAGCGGGCACGGCCGCTCGCCGTGGAAGTCACGCTGGAGCTGGAGGACTGGGGCAAGATCATGCGCATCTTCGAGGTCGCGCAATGAGCTCGTCAGGCTGCTCGCACATGGAGCGGCAACGCGGAGTCGCGCTGCTCGCCGCCATCCTGCTCGTCGCCCTGGGCACCATCCTCGCGGCCTCCATCGCATTCCAGAGCGCGATGGCGGCGCGTCGCGGCATCGCGAGCATGTCATTCGAGCAGAGCGTGCTCGTCGCCCAGGGCGCCGAAGCGTTGGCGGCCTATGGGTTGCGCGAGGACACGAACAGCACGGACGATTATTCCGAAAGCTGGGCCCAGCCCTTCGGTCCCACCGAGATCACGCCGGGCGTGGTGCTCGAGGCGCGGGTCGAGGACATGCAGGGCCGCTTCAACCTCAACAATCTGCTCAACGACCAGGGGCAGGTGGATCCGCTCTCGCGCGACGCCTTCCAGCGTCTCCTGCAACTGCTCGGCCTCGAACCGAAATGGGCAGACCAGATGGTCGACTGGCTGGATGGCGATATCGCCGAGAACAGTTTTGACGGCCTCGAGGACGGCGGCACCACCAGCCAGCAGCCGCCTTACCGCGTCGCCAATACGCTCATTACCAGCACCTCCGAGCTGCTCGGCCTGCCCGGCTTCGGGCGCGAGCGCTATGTGAAGCTCGCGCCGTATGTCGCCGCGCTGCCACCGCAAACTCCGCTCAACGTGTGCACGGCACCAGGGCCCGTCCTGGATGCGATGCACGGCGAGCAGGTCCAGTACAGCAATGATCCGGAACAACTGGCGAAGGACCGGCTGAAGGAATGCTTTCCTCACAAGGATGACTATCTGGAGGGAATCAGCACCGAGGGGGTTGATCCAGCGACCGCTCGGACGTGGCGCAATTCACAATTTGCCGAGAACTCTCGGTACTATCGCCTCACAAGCGTCATGACGCTTGGCGGCTCCGACTTCGCCTTGTACAGTCTCCTGCAGAAGGCCAGCAGGAGTGGGGGCAGCGCTGGCTCACAGGGCAGGGTGCGCGTGCTACAGCGAAGCTTCACGCCGGATTAGGAGCAGACGGAAACACCGACATGGCGGATTGGCTGCTGTTACGACTGCCCGGCGAGCCGGGGCGGGACGCCTCCTGGATCGTCGCGGATGCCCAGGGCGCAGCCCTCTCCCCTCCCGAGACCGGCTCACTCGAGAACGCTGCGGTCCGCACGGCCGGCAAGCGGGTCTGTGTGCTCGTGCCGGGCACGGACGTGCTGCTGGCCCATCCCGAGCTTCCCACGAAGGCCGGCACCAAGCTCGCCCAGATCGTCCCTTACGCGCTCGAAGAGCAGCTGGCGGACGACATCGACACGCTCCATTTCGCCGTCGGCCGGCGCGCGCCCGAATCGATCACGACGCCGGTCGCTGTGGTCTCGCGCTCCTTGCTGGAAGGCTGGCTCGCGGAGCTGGCCGCAGTGGGCATCAAGCCGGAAAGGCTGTACGCCGACAGCGACCTGCTGCCG
>JBGAIL010000237.1:0-6382 GCA_044225565.1 Steroidobacteraceae bacterium
GAGGCCGAGCTGCCGGAGAACCGGCAGGCGAGCTATCGCATGCCGACACCCACCGAGGTGGTCGAGCCGAGCACGGCGCGGGACCGCAGGCCGCCCAGCGAAGCGGCGGCGGTGGCCACGCTGCTTCCGAGCACGGCCGCGCCGATCGTAGTGCCGGCCTCGCAACGGTACGTCGAAGCGGCGCCTCAGCCAGCACCGGAGCTGGGCGTGTTTAAGCGGCTGAAGCGCTGGCTCGCGGGCGCTCCCGTCAACGACGAAACTGCGGAAGCGGCACCGGTACCGTCCAGCGCACAGCGCGAACGCACTGAACGGTCGAGCCGTGGCGGCTCCGGAAACCGGGATCGAGATCGGGATCGTGACCACCGGCACGGCCGCTCGAGCCGCGGCCGCGGCGGAGACGATGGCCGACGCGATGGTCGCGGGCGCGACCGGCATCGGGATCGCGATGAGCGTGGCGATCGAGGCGACCGCAGTGAACGAGCCGAGCGCACCGATCGGGGTGATCGCGCCGAGCGCGGAGATCGCCACGACCGTGGAGATCGCGGAGGCTCGCGCGACCGCGACCGCGACCGCGACCGAAATCGGGATCGGGATCGCGCGCGCGGTGAGCCGCGCAGCGCGCAACCGGCACCATCGGGTAGTCATGGCCCTGCGCCGACGCAAGCCGCCGCGCCGTCCGACAACGCGGCGCCTCCTGCGACGGATACGAACGAGATCGCAGCATCCGGTGCTGTGGGCGAGCAAGCTGCCGGCGGTGATCCGGGCATGAGGTCGGAACGTGGCGATCAACCTCGCCGCGGCCGCCGTGGTGGCCGTCGTCGTGGCCGTCGCGGAGGCGGCGGTGGAAATCGCGGCGAAGGCGCTGCTGCAGGCCCAGGGAGCGACAGCTCGGCCGACATGTTCGAAGGTAACGATTCGGGCGGCGGGGAGCCTTCTGCCCCTCGTGAGTCGTATTCACCTCCGGAAGGTGGCGGAAGCAGTGCGGGATCCACTCCTGCGACCCCTCCTTCAGCGCCATCGAGCGCCGAGCCGCGTACGGTCGCGCACTTCGAGCCGAACCAGTCGCAAAGTCGGCCACACGTCGTGTGGTCTTCTGCGCCTTCGGGCGGCAGCTCCTCGGGACGGGGACCGGACGAGTAAGGCGTGAGGGTCCTGTTCGTCTGCCTGGGCAACATCTGCCGCTCGCCGACGGCCGAGGCGGTCTTCCGCGCAGTCATTGCGCGTGATGCTCCGCATCTCGGCATCGAGATCGATTCGGCGGGCACGGCCGGCTATCACATCGGTGATCCGCCGGACGTGCGCTCGCAGCAGGCAGGCAAGCGTCGCGGCTACGACCTCGCGCCGCTGCGTGCGAGGCGCGTGGACGACGGGGACTTCGAGCGTTTCGATCTCATCCTGGCGATGGATCGCGAGAACCTGAGCGAGCTGCACTCCCGCGCGCCGAAAGGCGCGCGGGAAAAGATCCGGCTGTTCCTGGAATTCGCGCCGGATGCAGGCTTCGCCGAGGTGCCCGATCCCTACTACGGTGGCGCGAACGGCTTCGAGCAGGTGCTGGACCTCGTCGAAGCCGCCTCGGCCGGATTGCTGCAGCACCTGCGCGGGAAGCGCTGAGCGAATCGCCCGGCCTGGAACCCCGCTCATCGCAATAGCTGCGATTGCTATTGCACTACGGCAACGCGCAACTCGCGACTGTCCGCCCGCCCCCGATCGTCGACGGCACGCACCATGAACGTCCCCGAGCGCGCGGGCGCCCAGGACACCGCGACGTCCGGCAAGCTCGTGCCGACATAGGCATCACCGACGAACCAGTGCAGTTTGCGCACTTCGGCGTCCGCCGACGCGGCTAGCAGAATCGCCTCCGAATCCATCCGGTTCGCGCGCAACGTGTAAGTGACGCTCGCGAGCGGTGAGCTGATGTGCGGTGCGCTTCCGCCCGGCAGATCGTGAAGACACGCGCCCACCGGCGGCGGGCGGCGACGCGGCACACCCGCCTGCGCAAAAAGCCGCAGGATGTCGGAAGGCCAGTATTCGAATGTCTCCGCCCGCACGAACCGCGGATCATATGGCGGACAGGCCTGATGTCCCGTCCGCGTATCGACCCATACGCGACGGTGGACGTCGCTGATACGGATGGGAGACTTGCCCGGGATGTACCAGGTGCTCATCGTGCGCGGGCATTCCGCGTTGGGCAGATCGCCCGAAGCCGCGCACACTTCGACGCGCGACACGCCTGCGGGCTGCACGAGAGATATCGACGCGATCCGCGGCTGAGCAACCTGTAGCGCATCGGCGATGCGAAAGAACAGCGGCGCTGCGGCCTGCACACCGACGAAGGCTGGATTGCTGCTGCCATCGAAGTTGCCGATCCAGACGACCAGCACATAAGGGCCGAAAATGCCTGCGGTCCAGGCGTCACGAAAACCCCAGGAGGTACCGGTCTTCCATGCCACTGGCAGATGCGCGCGCGGACGGACTGCGAAATCATCCGGGCGCGGATTCTCCAGCAGCATCTGCAGCGTCATGAAACTCGCCTCGGCGGAAAGCAGCCGTGGGCCGGTGACGACGGGATCCTCCTTCCGGTAGCGCAGAGGGCGCAGCACGCCCTCGTTTGCCAACATGGCGTACAGCGTCGCCATCTCCTCCATCGAGACTTCGCTGCCTCCCAGCGCAAGGGCCAATCCGTAGTGACGCTCGGAAGCCATGCGCGAGACGCCTGCGCTGCGCAGGAACTGATACAGGCTGGGCTGCGCCAGCCGCGCGGCTAGCGCCACGGCAGGGACGTTTCTCGAGCGCACGAGCGCTTCCGTCGCGCTGATCGGGCCTGCGAACTGGCCGTCGAAGTTCTCGGGGCTGAACGGTCCAAAGGACACAGGCGCATCCTTCAGCACGGTGCGGGGATGGATCAGTCCCTGATCGATGGCCAGCGCGTAGATGAAGGGCTTGAGCGCGGAGCCGGGCGAGCGTTTGGCCAGCGTGCCATTCACCTGCCCATGGATCGAATCATCGAAGAACTTCGCCGACCCCACCGCGGCCCGTACGCCGAGGTCGCGCCGATCGACTAGCAGCGCCGCGGCATTCGAGATGCCGTTGCGCCGCTGCTCTTTCACGTAACCCTGCAGCACCCGTTCGACCAGCCGCTGCTGCGTGAGATCGAGCGTGGTCGAGATGGAAGTCGCACTGTCCGCACGCGCGAGCAGTGCGTTGGCGACGTGCGGCGCCTCGAACGGGAGCTTGCGCAGCTCCTCGTAGTGAAGCCCCACCCTCATCAGCGCTACATCCTCCCGCGCATCGCCGTGGATCTCCTGCCATCGCTCGAACAACCGCGCCCGCGCGGCCGTCAATCCAGCCGGCTCCCCTGCGCGGGGGCGGCGGGTGGAGGGAGACTGAGGGACGACGACGAGGGTGAGGGCCTCGGCCAGGCCGAGCTGCGATGGGCGCTTGCCGAAGTAGAGCAGACTCGCGGTGCCGACACCCTGCACGTTGCCGCCGTAAGGCAGGAGGTTGATGTGCGCCTCGAGGAGCTCGCGCTTGGAGTAGCGCAGCTCGAGGCCGATCGCGAATGCCAGTTGCTCGAGCTTGCCACCGACGGTGCGCGTGTCGAGGCCGTAGAGCAGACGCGCGAGCTGCATGGTGAGCGTGGAGCCTCCCTGCCGCGCACCACCGCTGAACGTGATGAAGCTCGCCCGCGCGAGCGAGACCGGATTGAAGCCGGGATGACGATAGAAATGCTGGTCCTCGTGCAGCAGCAGCGCATCGGTGAACTGCGGCGGCAGCGATTCGAGCGGCGTCCACAGCCTGTATTGCTGATCGGCGGCGAGAGTGATTCTCAACAGCCTGCCGTGCGAGTCCAGCACCGCCACCGAATGTGGGATCCGCTCCGACAGAGACGGGCGCGGCCAGTACCGGACGACGCACAATGCGATGGCAACGCCGAGAAGGCACGCCGCGGCTGACATCAGCACCCGACGCCGCCCCAGAATGGCCCGGATGCCGCGCCGCTCCGCGGCCAGCCTACGCCTCCAGGGCAGGCGAAGCTTCACGGCCGACTCACCTCGATCTTCCCAGCGACCGAGCGCGCCACGAACTCGCGGTCGTACATCGCTTCGCCATACGCCGGCGGCACAACGTATCGGCCGACGTTCGTCGCCTTGATGCGGTACGTGATCTCCTGGACGTCCCGCGTTGCCGTCATGTAGAACACCACGCGATCCTCACGTGGGTCGGCATAGCTCAACGTGCTCGGAGCGCGCCCGACGCAGAAGCCACACTGCCAGCCGGAATAAGCGCCCTCCCCCGATTCCATTTCTTCGCCCAGCGAGGCCTGGTGGAAGCCATCGGTGGCATCCTGGGGCGGAATCACCAGCTCGAATCCACCGGGCAACAGATCTACCAGCGCGACATTGGACACGGCGCGGTCCTGCAGCGCGCGCACCTTGAGATGCACCAGCACCTGCGACCCCATCGGCACCCGATCCAGCGCCTTGCCGGAATCGTCCGTGAGCTCCCGCAGGATCTCGAAGCCTCGCGAAATGGCCTCCTTTGGTGGAGTGCGATCGAAGCCGGATTCCTCGAGCAGCGTATAGGCGTTGAGATCCGAATCGCTGCCGAAGCGGACCGCCGAGGCTTGCGCGCTGATGTCCACCGTGGGAAGGATCTCTCGCGGCAACACGAGCGGTTGCACCTTCCTGTCGCGAAGCACTTCGGCGATGGACAGCCCCGGAGCCTGGTCGGCCTGCGTCGTCGCACTGTAAGCCGCCAAGGCCAGGAGCGTGGTGCCCGCGGACAGCGAATGGTAGGCGTTCGACGAGATGCGGCTCACCAGGTTCTGCAGCGCCTCCGGCGGAAGCTTCGTCATCCGCTGGGGGAAATGCCGTGCCAGCCCGTAGAGCAGGAACGCATCGCGCGTCATCGCATCGTCGTAGGGATCGAGCGCCGTGCGGGCGACACCGAATCGCAGCGCGCTCACCGCACGCTGGGCATCGCTTTCCTGTCGCATCAGCTGGAAAGCGGACCCGAGCCACAGCGCCGCGAGGTCCTGCGGCCATTGCTCCTTGTAACGGTCGCTGAGCCGCTTGCGCAGCGCTGCCGCTTCCCCTGCCATCACCTGCCCTTGACGGGTGAGCAGATAGATCGCATACGCGGAGTTGCGCTCTTCCGCCAGATTGTTCCCGTCGCGGCGCGCCAGCGTACGCAGATGGGCATTCCCCCGCTGGATCAGATCGGCGGGCACCCGCCTGCCCCGCTCCGCGGCCTCGATGAGGAAGTGCTGCGTATACACCGAGACGAATTCCGCCACCTCGTTGCCCCCGGCCCAGAGGCGATAGGCGCCTTCGTCGTTCTGCCGCAGCCGCAGCTCCTCGATGAGCCCATCCAGATCTGCGCCCGGCTCCGCCTTCACGTAGCCGAATTCCGGCCGCTCGCCGAGCAGCAGCGCCGGCATCGCCTGGCTCACCAGCTGTTCCGTGCACGCATATGGATAGTTGCCGAGATAGCTGACCAGACCATGCGCGAGACCCAGCGGCAGCAGGGAGATTCCCGCACGACGCACGTGGTGCTCGTCGTAGACGTTGCGCGTCACCGGCTGGTCGCGCTTGCCGTTTCGCACCGTGCCGGCGGCGAGCAAGGTCATGTAGGGCGTCGCGGGCCGGATGCTGAGATCGATGCGGCGATGTACGGTGGCCTGCCCGAGGCTCACGGAAAACCTCATGTCGGCGGCACCCAGCTTGTCCTTCGCGCGCAAGCGGAACCGCGCCGAATCCTCACGGCCTTCCGCGATGGCGAGCGATTGCTGGCGCTCGCCGACGATCTCCAGCGCCGCGTCCGTGGCCAGGCTCACGGCGAGCTTCGCGTCCGCTCCGGAGCCTTCGAGATTGTTCGCGACTCCGACGCTCACATCGAATTCATCGCCGGGCGTCACGGTCGTGGGTGCGTTGGGCGAGAGCACGAAGTCGCCTCTCACGACCGTGCTGCCCTCGTGCACGCCGATGGTATCGTCCGCCACCGCGACGGCCATGACGCGCAACGTCCCGTTGAAGTAGTCCGGCACGGTGAACTCGACGTTGCGCGCCGTGGAGCCGGCATCCAGGATGCCCGACCACCACGCCACCGGCTTCTCGCCTTTGCGCCGGAATGGATTGAGATGCCGGCCGAGGGCCCCTTCCTGGTCACCCCCGGGCGCTGCTGCCGAATCACCGCCTCGGAACTCGGGAAGGATCAGGTCGAGGATCTGCGACGTCGACACGTCCAGCGACCGCTTCTGGAAGAAATGCGCCAGAGGGTCCGGTGTGCGGTAGCGCGCCACCTGCAGGATGCCCTCGTCTACGGCGAAGATGGCGATACGCGAGGGCCGCTGCGTCGCATACTGCAGCATCAGCTTCTCGCC
>JBGAIL010000238.1:0-6372 GCA_044225565.1 Steroidobacteraceae bacterium
TCACCCCGACGATGCCCACCGGTTTGCCGACGACGAGGCCCAGCACGATGCCACCGACGAGCGAGTGCGCCATCCCGGTCTGCAGGCTCACCTCACCCAGGTCGACGCCGGCATTCGCAAGCGCGAACAGTGGCATGATGCCGAACGCCACCCACGGATGAAGCGCATGCTCGGCGCGCCGCGCTTCAGCGACGGGCATCAGCAACCCGACGATCGCACCGGACAAGGCGGGATGCACGCCGGCGGACAGCAGCCCGCTCCAGATGAGGATGCCGAGAATCGCCGGGAACACGACGGAAGACGCACGGATTCTCTGCAGAATCGCGAAGGCTCCCGTGGAGAGCGCCGAGATCGCCAGCCCGCCGAAGCCGATGCCATGAGAGTAGAAGAAGGCGATGACCAGGATCGCCACGATGTCGTCGATGATGGCGATCGCGAGGAGCAGTACGCGCAGGCTCGGTGGCACGAGCTTGCCCAACAGGGCCAGCACGCCCACCGCGAACGCGATGTCCGTTGCCGTCGGCACCGCCCAGCCTTGCCATAGCGCCGAGTTGCCGTTGAACGCGGCGTAGATCAGCGCTGGAACCAGTATTCCGCCCAGCGCAGCAGCGGCCGGCAGGATCGCGAGCTTGACGCTCGAGAGCGTGCCTTCGTACAGCTCCCGGCGGATCTCGAGCCCCACGAGCAGAAAGAAGAGCGCCATGAGGGCATCGTTCACCCAGAAGCGCAGCGATTCGGCGAGGTGGAGCTTCCCTACGCGAAAGCCCATCGGGGTTTGCCACAACGCCTCGTAGAGGCCCGCGGCCGGCGAGTTCGCCCACGCGAGCGCAGCAGCGGCCGCCGCAAGCAGCACGAATCCGCTCGCAGCCTCGACCTGCAGGAACCGCATGAAACGCAAGGAAGGGGAATGGGGTCGTTGGGTCATTGGCGCACCGCTGCACGAGCGGCGGCCCGACCGGCTCCAGCCTGCCGAAGCGCGTGGTGGCCTCGACACCCGGGCGTGAGTGTACAGAAGACGAAGTGCCGGGGAAATTTCGGCGGTATCGTATCGTCCACGGCGCTGAGGCATCACGAGGTGTGGCCGCCGTACCAGCCGGACTCTGCAGTGAAGCAGGTACTGGCATCTGCAATGAAGGGTTTCAGTGAAAGTCGGCGCTTGGACAACGCGGCGATCGCCTTCGCGCCCGGGGCGGGTCGGCTTCGTTCTGGGGCGAATCGCCTTCGCCCTGGGGCTGGTGGCGTTCGTCTCCCCGATCGGGCGTTCGCAGGGTGTCGCAGGAAGCCCGGATGCCGCGCTCGGCGTTTACAGCAGGATGGGCGAATCCCTGCTGAGCCAGGAGATCCTGCCGCGCATCATGGAAGCGTTGCCGGCCGGGGAGCGCGATCTCGTGCGCAAGGTGAAGGTGTCCGTGACGTCGCAGACCGATCCGTTCCGGACCGGGTTCGTGACGCGAGGTGGCGCGCGCTCGGTCGAGATCAGCGCGGCGTTCCTCGCGGCGCTCGACATCACGATCGATGCAACCGCGTTCGCGATCCATTCCCGGAATTTTCGCGAGCTCCCGGACTATGCCGCGGACTACGGCCAGTTCGTCAGGGAGCAGTGGCTCGAGAAGTCGACCCCCCTCGTTCCGATCCGGCTGTACCCGGACTACATCGGCCGGCCGGCCGATGAAGCGCGCTCGTTTCGGGCGACGCCCGAATACCGCGAGTTGCGGCTGGCGATGATGCGCCAGACGCTGGCCTGGATGTCTGCGCACTATGCGGGGCACCTGGTGCTGGAGCGGCGCGATCCGCCGCAGCCTGGCGGCCCGGACGCGCACGAGCGCGAGAAGCGAATCGACTCGTTCGCGTCGGATCTGGCCCATTCCGCCGGTTTCTCTCCGATGCCGCCGCTTGCGAACACGGTGCTGTTCTCCGCCATCGACCATCCGCAGCGGGATCGCTCGCCGCGCGACTGGCTGTGCCGCGCGGCGGACGTGATGGAGCACGGCATCGGGCAGCTCGAGCGCGATCGCCGGAAAGCCTCGCAGCCCGCGCAATCCGGAAGCTCGTCGGAGAAGCTCGTTCGCGAGCGCGCCGACCTCGAGCGTATTCGTAAGTCCTATGGGTGCGCTCGTGTCGAGGCCGGTCCGTCACGCCCGATGTCCGATCGCGAGAAACAGGGCTAGCTCGTCTGCGCCGTCGCCGTCGCGGTCAGCGGGAATTCAGGCGCCGCGCTGTCGCATCCAGCGCCTCCAGCGCGATGTCGAAGACGGTATCGATCTGCTCGGCGGTGATCACGAGCGGTGGCATCAGCGCCATGGTATCGCCGATCGAGCGCAGCGCGAGCCCGCGCGCAAGCGCCTCCCGGCTGCAGATATCGCCAACACCGCGTGCTGGCTCGAAGAATTGCTTCGTGCGCTTGTCGGCGACCAGCTGCATGCCGCCAAACAAACCGCAAGAGCGCACGTCGCCCACGAGCGGATGATCGCCGATCGCGGCCATCCGTGCGCGGAACAGCGGTTCGAGCGCCGCAGCGTGCTCGATGATGCGCTCGTCTTGCAGAATGCGGATGTTCTCGAGCGCGACGGCGCACGCGACCGGATGACCTGAGTGCGTGAAGCCATGATAGAACTCGCCGCCCTGGTCGATCAGGACATCGGCGATGCGGTCGCTGACCAGCGCCGCGGACAGCGGCAGGTAGGCCGACGTGATGCCTTTCGCGACGGCCATCAGGTCCATCGACTCGATGCCGAAGCGCTGGCTGCCGAACCAGCGCCCGGTGCGCCCGAACCCGCACACCACCTCATCGACGGCCAGCAGCACGTCGTACTTGCGGCAGATGCGCTGAATCTCCGGCCAATACGTGTCGGGCGGGATGATCGCCCCGCCGGCGCCCTGCATGGGCTCGCCGAAGAACGCCGCGACGTTCCCGGGCCCGAGCTCGACGAGCTTGTCCTCCAGCCAGCGCGCGGCGACCACGCCGAACTCGTCCGGCGTCAGAGACCCTCCTTCACGGTACCAGTACGGCGCGCCAATCCGGGCGATGCCGGGCATCGGCGCCTCGATGCCGCACGTGTGCATGTCCGGGATGCCTGACAAGCTGGAAGCGACGATCGTGCTGCCGTGATATGCGTTGTCGCGCGAGATCACGATGCGCTTCTCCGGCCGCCCGCGCAGCTGCCAGTAACGCCGCGCGAGCTTGAGGCATGTCTCGATCGCCTCCGATCCGGAGCTGGCGTAGAACACGTGACGCAGTCCGGCCGGCGCGAGCGACGCGAGTTTCTCCGCCAACTGGATCGCGGGGGCGTTGGACGTCCGGAAGAACGACTGGCAGAACGACAGGCGCTCCATCTGCTCCGCCGCGGCGCGGGCGAGCTCCGGCCGACCATAGCCGATGTTCACGCACCCGAGCCCCGCGAGCGCATCGATGATCCGGTTGCCATCGGTGTCCCACAGATACACGCCTGCGGCCCGCACCTGGATGCGGGCGCCCTCGGCCCGCAGCTCCTTGTAATCGGTAAAGGGATGCAGGTAGTGGCCATTGTCCGCCGCCTGCCACTCGGCAGTGGACCGGGCAGCGATCGAATCCGGAACCTGTGGGCTTGCAGAGCGAACCATGGGATCACCTGTATGGGCTGAAGCGGCCGGCCTGGCCCGCGACCGCAGCATCGGTCAGAACGGAAACTGACGTTGTCCCAGCTGGATCGTGATCCACTTCAGTTCCGTCATCTCCTCCATCGAATAGCGCCCACCCTCGCGTCCGACGCCGCTGTTCTTGACGCCACCGAACGGCACGTGCGGCTCGTCGGTCACCGTCGTGTCATTGATGTGCACCATGCCGGCCTCCAGCCGCAGCGCCAGGTCGAAGGCCTTTTGCAGATCGTTGGTGATCACGCCCGAAGACAGGCCGTACGCGGTGTCATTGGCGACCGCGAGCGCCTCCTCGGCATCGGCCACCCGCATGATCGAAGTGACGGGGCCGAACGACTCCTCGGTATGGATGCGCATCTCGCGCGTCACCCCGGCAAGCACCGTGGGGTCGTAGAAATTGCCCTGGTGATGCCCGCCGAGCAGCAGTCGGGCGCCCTTTGCAACCGCGTCCTGAACGTGCCCGTCGATCACGGCGCACTGCGACCGGCGGATCAGCGGACCGATGATCGTGGCAGGGTCACGCGGGTCGCCGACCCGGTAGCTGCGAGCACGCGCGACGAACTTCTCGCAGAACTCATCGAAGACCGGCGCCTCGACGATCAGTCGGGAGTTCGCCATGCAGACCTGCCCCTGGTGGAAGAAGATTCCGAAACAGGCAGCGCGTGCGGCGTAATCGAGATCTGCGTCGCGCAGGACGATGAGCGGATTCTTTCCCCCCATCTCGAGCGTGAACTTCTTCAGGTTCCTGGCTGCCTCCACCGCCAGCATGCGACCGACCCTGGTCGAGCCCGTGAACGTGATCATCCGGACGCGGGGGTCCCCCATCAGCACATCGCCAACGACCAGCGCCGGGCCAGGCACCACGTTGAGCACGCCGGGCGGCAAGCCCGCCGCGTCGAACAATTCGGCGATCTTCAGGCCGATCACCGGCGTCTCCTCCGAGGGCTTGAGCACGAAAGTGTTGCCCGCCGCCAGCGCCAGCGCAACCTTCTTCATCGCGAGCAGGAACGGGGCGTTGAAGGGCGCGATGCCGGCGATCACGCCGAGCGGCTGGCGCACGGTCATTCCCAATTGCCCGTTCATGCTATGCGGCAGCGTTTCGCCGAAAATGTGGCGCGCATCTCCTGCGGCGCTGCGCAGCAGGTCGATGCAATAGACGATCTCGAACATCGCCTTGCCGAACGTCGAGCCGGACTCGTCGATGAGCACGTTACGGATCTCGTCGGTGCGAGCCGCGAGCACGTCCGCCGCACGAAGCAGGATTGCCGCACGGTCGCCCACCAGCATCCGCGCCCAGGAGGCGCGCGCAGCGTCTGCAGCGTCTACCGCGGCCAAAACATCCTCGCGCGTGGCCTGAGCGACCCGCGCAAACAGCTCACCGTTGGCCGGATTGAAGTCGTCCGCGAACGCATCGCCCGGCCGCTGCAGCCACTTGCCGCCGATGTAAGGCCCATAACTGGGCGTGTTCGCGACGTCCAACTTCACCCGATCGATGCTGGCTGACATGATCCCCCCTTCCGCTGAATGCGTGATCTGCCACGCCGCCAGAGACTTCACTGACAGCGAGACTGCCGGTTCCGCGATACGAAGCTAGACGCAGCCGACGATCGGTGACAACGCACCGCATCGCTCACATCCATTACTCACGGTTATGACCCGGGCTCGGCCAGGTCGCGTCCGCGGAATCGCACGCGGTACACGGCGATCACGCCCGTCGCGACCATCAGCGTCAGCCCGAGACCGATCATCGACCACCGCACGTCCGCAAGAAAGCACGCCGTGAATACCACGAGCGCGAGGAGTGCCCCGATAGCGGGGACAAGCAGCCCGCCCGGACATCGGAATGGCCGATGCATGTCGGGGGCTTTCAGGCGCAGTGCGGCGTGCGTCGCAAAGAACAGCAGGTATGCGGCCGTGGCCTCGAAAATCAGGATGACGACCAGCTGTGCGGCATCCCCGGACAGCGCCAGGACCAGCGCAGCAGCGCTGCCGATCAGCACGGCCACCCATGGCGCATGCCGGCGGTTGGTCCTGGCGAAGACGCGCGGCAGGAGGCCACTGCGAGCCAGATGGAACACGAGGCGAGAGGTGCCGTAGATGGCGCCGAAGAAGCTCGCGATCAGCCCGGCGACCGCCGCGATGGTGATCCCCGTTTTGATTGCGCCCGAGGAACCGCTCGCCGGCAACCGGCCCAGCGCGGCAAGTATCGGGTTGTCCGCGCCTGCAACAGCCGCCACACCGGCGCCGCCAGCGCCTGCGACGATGGACAGGAATCCGAGCACCGCCACGATACCGAGCGTCGCGAACATCGCGATCGGAATGTTGCGCTGCGGATCCGCCGCCTCCTCGGCAGCGAATGCCATGCCTTCGAGCGTCACGAAGAAAGTGACTGCGAACGGCAGCGCCGCCCAAACCCCGAGCCAGCCCTCGGGAAACAATGCCTGCAAAGTCGGGCCCTGCGCGGATGCGACGAGGTGGTCCACGGACCACGACGGCACCATGACCGCCAGGAACGCCACGATCCCGGCGATCTCCACCATCGCCATGGCAAGCGTGAACCCGAGCGCCTCGCTGACGCCGGCGATGTGCAGCAGCGCGACGAACGAGAACAGGATCGCGATGGTCGCGTTGCTGCCAAGTCCGGTCAGGGACTCGACGTAGCCTGATGCGAAACGCGAGAGCGCAGCGACGCCGCAGACATACAGCAGGAGCAAGGCGGCACCCGCTATCGAACCGATG
>JBGAIL010000239.1:0-6329 GCA_044225565.1 Steroidobacteraceae bacterium
CCTCACGGCGAACGTGAATCTGCTGGCGGCGAACCTCACGACGCAGGTGCGTGCCATCGCGGAAGTGGCCACTGCCGTGACGAAGGGCGACCTCACGCGTTCCATTCAGGTGGACGCGCGCGGTGAGGTGTCGGACCTCAAGGACAACATCAACGCGATGATCGGTAATCTGCGCGCCACCACCGAGCGCAACACCGAACAGGACTGGCTGAAGACCAACCTGGCGAAGTTCAGCCGCATGATGCAGGGCCAGCGCGACCTGGTCACCGTCGGTCAGCTGCTCCTCTCGGAGCTCGCGCCGTTGGTGAACGCGCAGCAGGGCATCGTGTATGTGATGGAAGGCACCAACGGCGCTTCCTGTCTCAAGCAGCTGGCCACCTATGCGGACCCTGCGGAAGGCGCGCAGCCACGCCTCTACGCCCTCGGAGAGGGGCTCGTCGGGCAATGCGCCGTGGACCGCCAGCGCTTCCTGCTCACGGACATCCCCCGCGATTCCATTCACGTGCGTGGCGGGCTGGTGGAAGCAAGGGCGCGCAACATCATCGTGCTGCCGGTGCTCTACGAAGGCCAGGTGAAGGCCGTCATCGAGCTCGCCTCGCTGCACGAGTTCACCGCCTCGCACCTCGCGTTCCTCGAGCAGCTGACGGGAAGCATCGGCGTGGTGCTCAACACCATCGAGGCCACGATGCGCACCGAAGGGCTGCTGAAGCAGTCCCAGCAGCTCGCCGGCGAGCTGCAGGCGCAGCAGAAGGAGCTGCAGCAGACCAACGAAGAGCTCGCCACCAAGGCGAAGCTGCTCGCCGAGCAGAACGCGGAGGTGGAGCGCAAGAACGAGGAGATCGAGCTCGCCCGGCGCGCGCTCGAGGAGAAAGCGACCGAGCTTGCGCTCACTTCGCGCTACAAGTCCGAGTTCCTGGCGAACATGTCGCATGAGCTGCGCACGCCGCTCAACAGCATCCTGATCCTGGGCCAGCAGCTGGGCGAGAATCCGGAGAAGAACCTCTCGCCGCGGCAGGTCGAGTTCGCCAAGACCATCCACGGGGCGGGCACGGACCTGCTGAATCTCATCAGCGACATCCTGGACCTCTCCAAGATCGAGTCCGGCACGGTCACCGTGGAGTGCGAGGACATCCTGTTCACGCACCTGAAGGAGACCCTGGAGCGCAACTTCCGCCACGAGGCGGAGTCGCGCAAGCTCACCTTCACCACGAGCTTCGATCCGCACGTCGGCCGCAGCATCGTCACCGACCCGAAGCGCATGATGCAGGTGCTGAAGAACCTGCTGTCCAATGCCTTCAAGTTCACGGAGCGCGGCGGAGTGCGGCTGCACGTGGGGACGGCGGCGAGCGGCTGGTCCAAGGACCATCCGGTGCTGAGCCAGGCGCAGACCGTCGTGGAATTCTCCGTGAGCGATACCGGCATCGGCATCCCGCCGGAGAAGCAGAGGATCATCTTCGAGGCATTCCAGCAGGCGGACGCGGGCACGGCGCGCAAGTACGGCGGCACCGGCCTGGGGCTTGCGATCAGCCGCGAGCTCGCACACCTGCTCGGCGGCGAGATCCGCCTGTCCAGCGTGCCGGGCAGCGGCAGCACGTTCTCGCTCTACCTGCCGCTCAACTACGTAGGCCCGGCCTACGGCAAGACCTCCACTTCGCAGACCGGCATCACCAAGATTGCGCCGCCGCCGTTCCAGCCCATCGTGCTGCCCGCGGCGCGCGTCGAGGAGATTCCCGACGACCGCGAGGACCTGCGGCCCGAGGATCTCGTGCTGCTGATCGTGGAGGACGATCCGCACTACGCCAAGGTGCTGCTGAGCCTCGCGCGTGACCGCGGCTTCAAGGGACTGGTCGCGAAGAATGGTGCCGAGGCGCTGAGTCTCGCGCGCAAGCACCGGCCTACGGCGGTGTCCCTGGACGTGTTCCTGCCCGACATGCTCGGCTGGACCGTGCTCAACCAGCTGAAGCGCGACCCGCAGACGCGGCACATCCCGGTGCAGATCCTGACGGTGGAAGAGGAACGGCAATACGGTCTCGAACGGGGGGCCTTCTCCTTCATGAACAAGCCGCTCACCACCGACGGCCTCGAAGCGGCCTTCGACCGCATCAAGACCTTCACGGCGAGGCGTGTGCGGCAGCTGCTGGTGGTCGAGGACGATCCGGCGGAGCAGATGAGCATCGGCGAGCTGGTGGGGCACGAGGACATCGAGATCACCACCGCCGGCACGGGCGCAGAGGCGCTCGCGGCGATGCGCGAGAAGCCCTACGACTGCGTGGTGCTCGACCTGCGCCTGCCGGACATCTCCGGGTTCGAGCTGCTGAGCGAGGTGCAGCAGGACTCCAGGCTGCGCGACACGCCCATCGTCGTGTTCACCGGCCGCGAGTTGAGCGAGGAGGAGGAGGCCGAGCTGCGCAAGAAGGCGAAGAGCATCGTGCTCAAGGGAGTGCGCTCGCCCGAGCGCCTGCTCGACGAGACCGCGCTCTTCCTGCACCGCGTGATCGCGGACCTGCCGCCCTCCAAGCAGCAGATGATCGAGAACCTGCACCAGAGCGACGAGCCGCTCGAGGGCCGCAAGGTACTGGTGGTGGACGACGACATCCGCAACATCTTCGCGCTCAACAGCCTGCTCGAGCGGCACAGCATGCAGGTGGTGAGCGCCAACAACGGCCACGACGCCATCAGCCTGGTCGAGCAGACGGAGGACCTCTCGCTCGTGCTGATGGACATCATGATGCCGGAGATGGACGGCTACGAGACCATGCGCCGCATCAGGAGCAACCCGAAGTTCCGCATGCTGCCGATCATCGCGCTCACCGCGAAGGCGATGAAGGGCGACCGGGAGAAGTGCCTCGAGGCCGGCGCCTCGGACTACGTCGCCAAGCCCGTCAACACCGATCAGCTGCTCTCGCTGGTGCGCATGTGGCTGCACCGGTGAGGTCGCCCTCGATGCGGGCGCTGGACGGCAAGGTGAACATCCTGCTGGTGGATGACCAGCCGGCGCGCCTCCTGTCGTACGAGACGATCCTCGAGGGGCTGGGACAGAACCTGGTGCGGGCGCGCTCGGGCCTCGAGGCGCTCGAGAAGCTGATGAAGGACGAGTTCGCCGTCGTGCTGCTGGACGTGAGCATGCCGGGCATGGATGGTTTCGAGACCGCCGGGCTCATCCACGAGCATCCGCGTTTCGAGCGCACGCCCATCATCTTCGTCACCGGCGTGCACATCACCGAGCTCGACCGGCTCAAGGGCTACAAGCTGGGCGCGGTAGACTACGTGTCGATCCCCGTGGTGCCGGAGATCCTGCGCAGCAAGGTGGCCGTGCTCGTAGAGCTGCACTGCCAGCGTCGCGAGCTGCAGCAGCTCAACCATGCGCTCGAAGAAGCCAATACCACTCTGCAGGCCGAGAAGACGCGCGAGCTCGAGGCGATGAACCGTACGCTCAAGGAGGCGGACCGGCACAAGGACGAATTCCTGGCGGTGCTGGCGCACGAGCTGCGCAACCCGCTCGCACCCATCCGCAACGCGGTCGAGATCATGCGGCGCAGCGCCATCGAGGATGCCCAGCTCACCTGGTCCCGGGACGTGATCGAGCGGCAGGTGAAACACCTCTCGCGGCTCGTGGACGACCTGCTGGACGTCTCGCGCATCACGCGCGGCAACATCAATCTCATGCGCGAACCGGTGACGGTGGGCGCCATCGTGGCCCGGGCGCTCGAGACGGTGCAGCCGCTCGTCACCGAACAGCGGCACGATCTGGTGATCGAGCTGCCGGATGAGGAAGTCACGGTCGAGGGGGATCTCACCCGCCTGACCCAGGTGCTGGGCAATCTGCTCAACAATGCTGCGAAGTACACGGATCCGGGCGGCCGCATCGTGCTGAGCGCGCGTCGCAAGGGCGCGCAGCTGGAATTGCGCGTGAGGGATACCGGCATCGGCATTCCGCCTGAGCTGCTGCCGCGGCTGTTCAATCTCTTCACACAGGTGGATGGCACTACGCATCGCTCGCACGGTGGCCTCGGTATCGGGCTGGCGCTCGTGAGACAGCTCGTGAGCATGCATGGCGGGACGGTCACCGCGCACAGCTCCGGGACGGGCAGGGGAAGCGAATTTTTGGTGACGCTGCCAGTGCACTTCGCACGCGGGGCGCAATTTGCGCCGCAGGTGGTTTCCGCGTCCTCGCCGATGGCTGGCGAGCGGCGCGGACACCGCATCCTGCTCGCCGACGACAACCGCGACGCGCTCGACAGCCTCGCTACGCTGCTGCAGTGCGATGGCCACGAGGTGTTCACGGCGGCCGATGGCGCCGAAGCGCTGGAGCTCGCCTCGAGCTGCCGGCCGGACGTGATGCTGCTCGACATCGGCATGCCGAAGCTCGATGGCTACGAGGTGGCGCGTCGTGTACGCCAGGAACCCTGGGGCGGAGCGACGGTGCTCATCGCGCTGACGGGCTGGGGACAGGAGGAGGACCGCCGCCGCTCGCGCGAGGTGGGCTTCAACTCGCACCTGGTGAAGCCTCTGGATCTCGACGCGCTGACCGTGTTGCTTGCGCGACTGCCGGCCCCGGTGGTCTCATCGCAGGCGTGCTGACCGGCCTTCAATCCCGCGCATTGCTGCTGATCGTCACCGCGGGTGGCATCGGGGTCGCCGCGTTGCTCCCGCCGATGCCGCAGGATTCCGCGTATCACCAGTTCGCTGATGATCGCACGCTAGCGGCCGTGCCCTATTTCTGGAACGTGCTCTCCAATGTGGGGTTCGCGCTGGCCGGAGCCATCGGCCTGTTTGCAGCGCCACGCGTGCGGTCACCGGAACTGCGCACGGGATATCTGCTTTTCTGCGTCGCCGTGATGGCGGTTTCGGCCGGCTCGTCCTGGTATCACTACGCGCCCTCGAACGCGACGCTCGTGTGGGACCGGTTGCCGATGTCGGTAGCTTTCATGGCGTTGTTCAGCATGGTGCTCGGCGATCGGGTGTCCTGGCGGCTCGCGGGCATCGCGTTGTGGCCGCTGGCGGCTGCAGGCGCGGCATCGGTGTGGTACTGGCACTGGACGGAGCTGCATGGCGCGGGAGATCTGCGCGCTTACGGCGTCGTGCAGTTCCTGCCGATGCTGATCATGCCTCTGGTTGCTCACCTCGTCAGCAGGCCGCCGCGCGAGATGGCTGTGGGCGACCTTCGCTGGTCTTCGCGAAGCTCGCGGAGACCTCGGACCGAAGTCGACCACGAGGCGCTGGGGTTCAGCGGGCACAGCATCAAGCATCTGCTCGGCGCGGCTGCCGTGCTGTGCGCCATCCCGGCCCTGCTGGCGCTCGATCCGGCGAGGCGGGAGTTCCGCGTCGGTTTCATCACCGAGCCTCCGGGTAGGTTCGAATGACGCAGTTCAACGATCACTTCTCTGCGCTCGCCGCGCAGTATGCGCAGTCGCGGCCCGGCTATCCGCCGGCGCTGTTCGACTACCTCGCCTCGCTTTGCGCCGAACGGCACTGCTGCTGGGATTGCGCCTGTGGGAGCGGGCAGGCCACCACCGCGCTGGCTGCGCATTTCGAATCGGTGATCGGCACGGATGCGAGCGCGCAGCAGCTGGCCGCAGCGGAGCCGCATGCGCGGGTGGAATACCGCGTGGCGTCTGCGGAAGCCAGCGGGTTGCCGTCGGGGTCGGTCGATCTCGTCACGGTGGCGCAGGCGCTGCACTGGTTCCGAATCGACGAGTTTTACGCCGAGGCGCATAGAGTCTTGAAGCCGGGTGGTGTACTGGCCGCGTGGAGCTATGGCATCCAGCACGTGGTGGACGATTCGCGCATCGACGAAGCCGTGCAGCATTTCTACGGCGAGGTGGTCGGCCCGTTCTGGCCGCCGGAACGGCGCATCGTCGAGAGCGGCTATCGGGATCTGCCGTTCCCATTCGAGGAGCTCGCGCCGCCGGCCGTGGTGATGCGCGAGCGCTGGCCGATGGATCGGCTGCTCGGCTATTTCCGCAGCTGGTCCGCGACCGGGCGCTACGTGAAGGCCCATGGTCTTGATCCCGTGGTGGCGCTCGGTGAGCAGATCGCGCCGCTGTGGGGTGATCCGCTCACGCCGCGGCTGGTCGAGTGGCCGGTGGCGATGCGGGTGGGGCGCAGCGAGCGTCGCTAGGATGCGTGGCGGACACGGCTCGGCTGGCGCGTCATGACGTCGGTGCCTCTCAAGCTCGTCCTGGATACCAACGTGGCTCTGGACTGGATCCTGTTCGAGGATTCAGCTGTGACCGCGCTGCGAGACGCCATGGCGCTCGGGACGGTCACGATCTTCACCAATGCGAGCGCCGTGGAGGAATTGCAAGACGTCTTGCGGCGCGAGCGCT
>JBGAIL010000240.1:0-7224 GCA_044225565.1 Steroidobacteraceae bacterium
CGTGAACAGAAAGACGCTCTGCACGGCGAGCACCGCCTTGTCCATCACGGAGCGCACCTGCGCGAGCAGCTCGTCGATGTCGAAGATCGAGACGCTCGGGAAACGGCGCGCGAGCGTGGCGAGCGTCGTCGCCTGTCCCTGCTCGAGGTTCGCGCTCGTCATGTAGGTGCCCGCAGTCTCCTCGAGCACGCCGGGCGCAAAGACGATGAAGAAGTTGGGCTGGAAACTGTCCCATTTGACTTCGCGCACGCTCGCGACCGAAACGTCGAAGCGCTCGCCGGCGACGTCGAAGCTCAACCGGTCGCCGATCTTAAGACCGAGGCTTTCCTGGAACTCCGTCGCGATGGACACCAGCGGCTTGCCGAAATCCGCGGGCTCCCACCAGCGACCCGCGACGAGCCGGTTGTCGGAGCCCAGCGTCTCCGCCCAGGTGAGATTCTGCTCCCGCCCGGCGAAACCCTCTCCGCCCTCTTCCTCGAAGCGCATGTGCTCGACCGGCTCGCCGTTGATGTGCGTGAGCCGGCCGCGCACCATCGGCAGCACGCGTGCAGTCTTCGCACCACGCTCCTGGAGGTACGAGGTGAAACCGTCCCGCTCCTGAGGTGGAATGTTGATGAAGAAATAGTTGGGAACGTCCACCGGCAGGCTGCGACGCCAGTCCGCACTGAGATCGTTGCGCACGATCGCGAGCAGCAGCAGCACCATGAACCCGAGCCCGAAGGCCGCGATCTGCAGCAGGCTTTCGGCGCGACGGCGGCTGAGATTCGCGAGCCCGTAGCGCCACGCGACACCGACGGTGCCGCGCAGCCGGCCGGCGAGAGCGACGAGACCGGCGCCGGCCGCCACGAGCACCAGCCCGAATCCCGCCAGTCCGCCCAGGAAGCCGAAGAACATCGGCACGTCCCGCACCACCCAATAGACGAGACCTGCGACGGAGAGGACGGCTGGGCCGAAAGCCAGCAGCACGACGAGAGGCGGCGGGCCGACGTCCCGCCGCAGGACGCGCAATGTGGGGACCCTCGAAAGTTGCAGCAGCGGCGGCAACGCGAACCCCGCCAGGATCGCGACGGCGGTGAAGAACCCCATGGCGAGTGGCGCCAGGCCTGCCGGTGGCAGCTCCGTGCTCAATAATCCACGCACGACGATAAGCAGCCATTCCTGAAGCACGAAGCCAGCCGCCGATCCGATCAAGGCGCCAAGGCAGGCGATGAGCAGGAGCTGCAGGAGGCTCATGCTCAACGTGAATGCGCGCGTCGCCCCAAGCGTTTTGAGCAACGCCACCGTGTCCAGATGCTTGTGCACGTAGCGGCGCGCGCACATCGCCACCGCGATGGCGCATAGCAGGACCGCGACGAGGCTCGCGAGAGTGAGAAAGCGCGTCGCGCGATCGCTGGAATTCTTCACCTGCGGGCTCGCGTCGCTGATGTCCCGCGCCCGCTCGCCCGCGGCCTTGTTCTCGCTCAGCCATTCCTTGAAAGGCTCGAGCGCCGAACGATTGCCAGCGAACAACTGCCAGTAGCTCACGCGGCTGCCGGGCTGGATGAGTCCGGTGGAGGGCAGATCCGCCTCGTTCATGAGCAGGCTCGGCGCGAGATCCGAGAACGTGCCGCCCTGGTCGGGCCGGGAGATGAGCACGCGGCCGATGCGAAAGCTCGCCGAGCCGATGGATAATACGTCGCCCCGCCTGGCGCCGATGGACGCGAGCAGCTTCGAATCCGGCCAGACTTCACCGGGACGGGGAATCCCGGAGGCGGGCGCGCCCTTGGCGAAGGGCTCATCCGCAGTGCGTACCGTACCGCGCAGCGGATAGCCCTCGCTGACCGCTCGCAAATTGCTGAGTTGGCTCTGCTCCCCGAAGAACACGACGCTCAGCACACCAGTAGTCCGTGCGGTGTGCAGCCCGCGCTGGGCGGCTTCGTCCAGGTATTTCTGCGGCAGCGGCTGGGGAGATCCCATGCGCACGTCCGCCGCCAGCACCTCGCTCGCCTGCAGGTCGATGGCCGCACCGATGCGCTCCACCAGGAACCCCACACCGGTGAGCGCGGTCACGGCAATGGTCACCGCGAGCAGCAACACGCCGAGCTCGCCTGAGCGCCATTCGCGACCGAGCATGCGCAAAGCCATACGGAAAGCGCGCAAGGCCGCTCCTGAAACCGCCGACTGGGGACGGATCGACCCCATCAAACCGCCCTGCCGGCTTCCATGCGGAACGTGCGGACGCAGCGGCTGGCGAGTTTCTCGTCGTGCGTCACCAGAACCAGCGTGGTCTGCATGCTCGAATTCAGCTCGAAGAGCAGCTCACCGATGCGGGCGCCAGTCGCTGAATCGAGATTGCCGGTCGGCTCGTCGGCAAACAGCACGGCGGGGCGCGTGACGAAGGCGCGAGCCAGCGCTACGCGCTGCTGCTCACCTCCGGAAAGCTGCCGCGGATAGTGCCCGGTGCGCGCAGCCAGGCCGACGCGACCGAGCGTATCGCTGGCGGCCGCACGCGCGTCTCGCCGGCCAGCGAGCTCCAAAGGCAGCATGACGTTCTCGAGCGCCGTGAGGGAGGGAATCAGGTGAAACGACTGGAAGACGAAGCCCACCCGCTCCGCGCGCAGCTTGGCGAGCCCGTCTTCGTCCAGCTGCGTGAGATCCTGGCCGGACAGCCACACCTTGCCGGAGGTGGGCGGATCCAGCCCGGCGAGCAGGGCGAGCAGCGTGGACTTGCCGGCGCCCGAAGGACCCACGATGGCGACGGATTCGCCGGCAGCGATGTCCAGCGTGACGGCATCGACGATGGTCAGCGGTCCTTCCGGGCTGCTAACCTGCTTGGTGAGGTCTTCGCACTTGAGAACGCTCGTCAGATCACTTTCGGTCACCTGGGTCTTCGGCGCCTGCACGCTGGGCATGTGGATCCTGTCTGGGGCAACGCCCTCGCAAGCGGCGCCTGCTAAGGCCGGCACGATGCTCGTGCTCGGTGACAGCCTGAGCGCCGGCTACGGGCTCTCGCCCGGCCAGGGCTGGGTCGCCTTGCTCGAGAAACGGTTGAGCGCCCAAGGGTACGAATACCGGGTGGTGAACGCCAGCATCAGCGGTGAAACGACCGCCGGAGGCGTGGAAAGGCTGCCGCGTGCGCTCGCACTGCACAAGCCGGGCGTGGTCGTCCTGGAGCTGGGCGCCAACGATGGCCTGCGCGGCCTGCCCGTCCCAGGCACGAAGGCCAATCTCGCCAGGGCCATCCATCTCATCCGCGAGTCGGGCGCGCGTGCGCTGCTGCTCGGCATGCGCATGCCGCCGAATTACGGTCCCCGCTATACCGCCGATTTCACGAAGATGTACGAGGAGCTCGGGCGCGAGCTGCAGGTGGCCACGGTGCCGTTCTTCCTGCAAGCCGTGGCGACGGACATGAGCCTGATGCAGGCGGACGGCCTGCATCCGAACGCGCGGGCCCAGCCCGCCCTGCTCGAGACGGTGTGGCCGAGCCTCGAGCCGCTGCTGAAGAGACGTTGATGCATCCCATGAAGGGGGCGGGCTGATGAACAAGATCTGGCTGAAGTCCTATCCGCCGGGCGTGCCGGCGCAGATCGATCCGGGAGAGTTCAGCTCGCTGAACGAGATCATCGCCGGCAGCTGCGCGAGGTTCGCGCCGCGGACCGCTTACATGCAGATGGGCGCCTCGATGAGTTTCCGCGAACTCGACGAGCGGGCCAGTGCCTTCGGTGCGTGGCTGCAGCGCCGCGGACTGCGCAAGGGCGATCGCGTCGCGATCATGTTGCCGAACGTGCTGCAGTATCCCATCGCCATCTGCGGCGCGCTGCGTGCGGGGTTGGTGGTGGTGAACACCAATCCGCTCTATACGGAGCCTGAGCTGGCCCACCAGCTGAGCGACTCGGGCGCGGTGGCCATCGTGATCCTCGAGAATTTCGCACACGTGCTGCAAAAGGTGCTCCCCCATACCAAGGTTCGCACGGTGATCGTCACCGCCGTAGGCGACCTGCTGGGCGCACCGAAGTCGTGGATCGTGAATTACGTGGTGCGCCACAGGCGCAAGCAAGTGCCTGCGTGGAGCATCGACGGTGCAGTCGATTTCAGGACGGTATTGCGCGAAGGGGACCGGCTCTCGCTGCAGCCGGTCGATGTGGGGCACGAGGACATCGCGTTCCTGCAGTACACCGGCGGGACCACCGGCGTCTCGAAAGGGGCGATGCTCACTCACGGCAACATCGTGACGAACGCGCTGCAGGCGCGTGCACTGGATCGGCAGGATATTCCCGAAATGAGCCCGCGGTGCTGATCACGCCGCTGCCGCTGTATCACATCTTCGCGCTGACGGCGAACTGCCTGCTGTTCATCATGCTCGGGTGGAAGAACGTGTTGATCACGAATCCCCGGGATTTCCCGGCGTTCGTGGCGGAGCTGAAGAAGCATCGCTTCTCGTTCATCACGGGAGTGAACACGTTGTTCAATGCCTTGCTGAACACCCCCGGCTTCGCGGAACTGGATTTCAGCCAGCTGCGCATGACGCTGGGCGGCGGCATGGCGGTGCAGGCCGCGGTAGCCGGGAAATGGAAGCAGGTGACGGGACAGGTTCTCACGCAGGCGTGGGGGCTTACCGAAACCTCGCCCGCCGCATGCATCAATCCGCCGGGGGATGAATTCAACGGCTCGATCGGCCTGCCGATCCCTTCCACGGAGGTGGCGATCAAGGATGACGACGGGCGCGACCTGCCGCTCGGCCAGATCGGCGAGATCTGCGTGCGAGGCCCTCAGGTGATGCGCGGGTACTGGAACCGGCCCGACGAGACGGCGAAGGTGATGCTGCCCCGAGGGGTGGCTGCGCACCGGCGACATCGGCCACATGGACGAGCGCGGCTACGTGTACATCGAGGATCGGAAGAAGGACATGATCAACGTGTCCGGCTTCAACGTGTATCCCAACGAGGTGGAGGCTGCGGTGGCGACGCACCCCGGCGTGCTCGAGGCTGCCGCGGTGGCGCAGGCGGACGAGCGCTCCGGTGAAGCAGTTGCGGTGTTCGTGGTACCTCGCAAGGATCGTCACTGACCGAAGCGCAGGTGGTCGAGCATGCGCGCCAGTCCCTCACCGGCTACAAGGTGCCGAAGCACGTCTACTTCAGGAGCGAGCTGCCCAAGTCGAACGTGGGGAAGATATTGCGGAGGGAGTTGCGGGATGAGATCGGGAAGGGGAAGGGCTGAGCCAGATCGATGATGCGGCTGCCCTGAACAAAAGGAAGCGCCGGCGCGAAGCCGGCGCTTCCAGAGGCAAAGATCAGTTACTTGCCACTACCGGTGATGTCCTTCACGCCGCTGCCGGTAATGCCCTTGATCCCACTGCCAGTGATGCCCTTGACGCCACTTCCCGTGATGCCTTTGACGCCACTGCCGGTGATTCCCTTGACGCCGCTACCCGTAATGCCCTTGACGCCACTACCGGTAATGCCAGCCACGGCAGCCTTGCCACTGCCCGTGATGCCGGCATGAGCGCCCGCTGCGAACGCGAGTGCCATCACGACTCCAACAACCAATCGATTCTTCATTGAGATTCCCCCAGCGGATATTCACTGTTTACGATTAACGGCCGCCAGGACATCGATTTCCTGGGCGGCTGAACTGCTTGCTCTCTCGTCCTCGACCTTGTTTTGCCTCTCTCTACCTTCCCTGCCGTTTTCCCTTGCCTGATCTTCAAAGAAATAGATTCCGACGCCGTATTTCCTGCCGGTGGAACCTCCCGGCTCCTTGACTGCCAGCGCCGTCAGAAACGTGTCGAGCTCGGCGAGCAAGGCCTGCCCGCGCTCGTTCGCTTCCGCGAGAAATTGGGTGCGCCCTTCGGAGGACATCGGCACGTCGGAAACGACGGTCCGCTCGAAATAGATGGGATCGTTCTCGCCGCGAAGCAGGTTGTGGACGATGCTGCCCGTCAGCGCGCCGAGGAATCGGCCCATACGGTCGATCCGGCTCGTATCCGCTCCTCCCGGCACGTACGCACGCGACAGGCAGCGCACGGTGGTGCCTTCGACAACTTCTATCGAGCCGGCCGCGGCCAGCTCGTCGAGCAGCAAATCCCGATCGGCTTCCGGACACGCGATATCGACCAGTTCCTGGAAGCTGCGGCGCGGCGAATCGGGTACCGGAGTCAGATCCAGATCCAGGGCAAGACCATAGGCACCCGAGAAACTCGAATGGGTGTGCCAGGTCGTCAGCAGGTTTGCGATCTGGTCCATGTTTGGACCGACCTTGCCGCCATGAAGCGCGCCGGACCGCATCGCATCACGCACGATGCTTACGTCGGACTTCGTGAGACCGGACACGACTGCCAGTCGCGCATCCGTCGCAGGCCGCTTCTGCTCAATCAAACGCGACTCGAGTGATTGAATGTAGACGCGTCGGATCACGCCCGCGATCTCGCTCGCGGTGATGCCGTATTCGAATGCAGCGCGCATGAGCGGACGCACCAGCGCAGCGAACACATTCAAGATGGCTTCTTTTTCCGACCCGGCCACACATCCTCCCAGTGGACATAACCCTAGGGAGGTCAACAACTTATGTCAATCGGGTTTTCACTTATGTCCAATACGCGAAATGCGGATGGCCCAAGGCCACAGGTAGTGCCTGGCCGGGTAACCAAAACAACAGGTTGTGGGGGGAGGGGTCTAGGTTCGCTCGCCGGGCTCGAAAAGCCGGCGATGCTCAAGGATGGCGTAGCGATCTGTCATACCGGCGACATAATCCGCTACCGCGCGGGCGCGCCCAGCCGTGCCATGGCCGTTTTGCGCCCTGGCGGCCACGTCCCGGTGGTCGGTCGGCATGAGGTTAATGTCTTCGAAGAATGCCTCGAACAGCTCGCGCAGTACCCGCCGCGCCTTGGAGGTCATCCGTAACACCTTGTAATGCCTGTAAACCCGGTCCCTCAGGAACTGCTTGAGCTCCAGGTGCTGCCTGGCTACGGCCGTGCTCAAGGCCACGAGTGGGCGTGCCCGATTGCGGATGTCCTCGATGGATTTGGGCCCCGCGTCGGCCAGGTGCCGGCCGGTGGTGCGGATCAGGTCCACGACGACGTAGTTGATCATCCGCCGGACCGCCTCGTGCAATAGCCGGCGCTCGTCGAGGCCGGGATATTGGTCCGCGACCTGCGCGTACTGGTCCCGGAACAGCCTGACTTCGCGCAGCGCGCGGACATCGATGAGCCCGGCGCGCACGCCGTCGTCCACGTCGTGGTTGTTGTAG
>JBGAIL010000241.1:0-6462 GCA_044225565.1 Steroidobacteraceae bacterium
GTACGGTTCAGTATGTGAGTCCTCAGGTATGGGCGTGGCGGCAGGGCCGGGTGCGCACCATCGGGCAGGCCGTGGACCTGGTGCTGTGCCTGCTGCCTTTCGAGGCCGAGTTCTACGGGAAGCACGGCGTGAAGGCGGTGTTCGTCGGCCATCCGCTGGCAGACCAGATTCCGCTCGACATCGATCCGCGAGCTGCACGGCGCGAACTCGGATTGCCCGAAGGCACGCCGCTCGTGGCGCTGCTGCCCGGCAGCCGGCTGGGCGAGGTCGAGAGGCTCGGGAGAGATTTCATCGTCGCCGCCGCATGGATGGCGCAGCAGCGGCCCGAACTCGGATTCGTCGCGCCGATGGCGTCGGCGAAGGTGCGTGCAGTGTTCGAGGCGCAGAAGGTCGCCGTCGCGACGGGCACCGGCGAGGGTGGGGTCGCTCCGGAAGCCGCCGCCATACAGGTGATCGATGGCAGGGCGCATACCGTGCTCGCAGCGGCGGACGGCGTGCTCGTCGCCTCCGGCACCGCCACCCTCGAGACGCTTCTCTCCGGGCGGCCAATGGTTGTAGCGTATCGCCTCGGTGCGATGACGGCGTTCCTGCTGCGGCGGCTGGGGCTCGTCAAGGTGCCATATTTCTCCCAACCGAATCTCCTGCTGGGGCGACGACGCGTGCCGGAATTCTTTCAGGAAGCCGTTTCGGGCCCGATCCTGGGCGAGGCCCTGTTGCGCGAGATGGAAGACGCCCAAGGCGTTGCGGCGCTGAAGCGGGAGTTTCGCGGCGTTCACGAGGCTTTGCGTCGCGGCGGCGCGCAGCGCGCCGCGGTGGCAATTCTGGAATGCAGGTGACCAAAAGGTGCACGCTCGCGATGATGCGAGGCACTTCTGCTCGCGGAAAGGTGCTGCGGCTGTCTGGCCTGCGTATCGCCGGCGTGGACGAGGCGGGGCGGGGCCCGCTCGCAGGCCCTGTGGTGGCGGCCGCCGTCATCCTCGATCCGAACAGACGCATCCGGGGGCTGGCCGATTCCAAACAGCTCACGCCGGAAGAGCGCGAGCGGCTTGCGCCGCTGATCCGCGCTAGGGCCCTCGCGTGGGCCGTAGGCTGGGCGGATCGCGAAGAGATCGATTGCCTCAACATCCTCGGCGCTACTTTTCTCGCGATGCGCCGCGCGTTGCTGCGCCTGCCGGTATGCCCCACGCATCTCGAAGTGGACGGCAACCGGCTCCCACGCATCGATGATTCGCAGCTCGGCTGCACAGTGAAGGCGATAATCGGGGGCGACGCCACCCGCTCGGCGATCAGCGCAGCCTCCATTCTCGCGAAGACTTTCCGCGACGCGCTGATGGAGCGTCTCGACACGCACTATCCCGGGTCTTCGATCTCGCCGTCCACAAGGGTTATTCGACGCCGGCGCATCTCGCCGCGCTCGAGCTACGCGCGCCTTCTCCGTTCCATCGTCGTTCGTTCAGCCCGGTCAGGCTGGCACTCGCGCAGTGAGTGCCATGTCCGCGAGCTTCGTCCATCTGAGGCTGCACACCGAGTACTCGCTGGTCGACAGCGTGGTGCGCGTGCCCGATCTCGTCCAGGCCGTGGTTCTCGCGAGGCATGCCGGCGGTGGCCGTCACGGACCAGAACAACCCTCGCTGGTGAAGTTCTATCGGGAGGCGCTGAAGCAGGGTGTGCAGCCGATCGTCGGCGTCGACCTTCTGGTGCGCGAAGCGGGCGAGCGCCGCAGCTTCGCGCATCGCTTTGCTGTGCCAGTCGCAGGAGGGTTATCGAAACATCACCCGGCGCGCCGTGCGTATGTCGAAGGTCATGCTGTGGCGCGCCCATGATCGAGCGCAGCTGGCTGACCTCCGAGTCCACCTGCGGGCTCATCGCGCTCTCCTGCGCTACCGAAGGCGATGTGGGCCGTGCGCTCTCGAACGGCCGCGAGCACGAAGCGGAGCGGCTGCTGGATTTCTGGCTGGAATGCTTCGGTGACCGCTACTACGTCGAGCTGCAGCGGCTGGGCCGCCCGGACGAGGAAGCCTACATCGCGGCTGCCGTCGCTCTCGCCGGAAGGCGCGGTGTGGCAGTGGTCGCCACCAACGATGTGCGCTTCATCAAGCCCGAGGATTTCGAATCGCACGAGGCGCGCGTCTGCATCCACGAGGGCAGTCTGCTTGCGGACAAAGGGCGCCGTCGCCGCTACACGCAACAACAGTATCTGCGCACCGCGCAGGAGATGGCCGAGCTGTTCGCGGACGTGCCGGAGGCGCTCGCCAACTCCGTCGAGATCGCCAAGCGCTGCTCGCTCGTCTTGAAACTGGGTGAGGCGCGGTTGCCGGAATATCCGGTGCCCGGTACGCAGAGCACGGCGGACTTCCTGCGCGAAGAGGCCGCGCAGGGGCTGGAAAGGCGCTTCGCCCACGGCATCGTCACCACGACGCCCGAGGTATACCGCCAGCGCCTCGGCATCGAGCTCGACGTCATCTGCCAGATGGGATTCCCGGGCTACTTCCTCATCGTGGCGGACTTCATCCGCTGGGCGCGCGAGAACGGCGTGCCAGTGGGGCCGGGCCGCGGCTCGGGAGCGGGCTCGCTGGTTGCCTACAGCCTCGGCATCACGGACCTCGATCCGCTCGCCTACGACCTGCTGTTCGAGCGCTTCCTCAATCCCGAGCGCGTCTCGATGCCCGACTTCGACGTGGACTTCTGCATGGAAGGCCGCGACCGCGTCATCGATTACGTGGCGGCCAAGTACGGGCGCGAGCGCGTCTCGCAGATCATCACCTACGGCACCATGGCCGCGAAGGCGGTGGTGCGCGACTGCGGGCGCGTGCTCGGCATGAGCTATGGCTACGTGGACCGCATCGCGAAGCTCATTCCCTTCGAGCTCGGCATCACGCTCGACGACGCGCTCGAGAAGGAGCCGGAGCTCAAGCGGCTCTACCACGTGGAAGAGGAGATCAAGAACCTCATCGATCTCGCCCGCTCTCTCGAGGGGCTCACGCGGAACGCCGGCACGCACGCCGGAGGCGTGGTGATCGCACCTTCCGTGCTCACCGACTTCGCGCCGCTCTACTGCGAAGAGGGCGCCACCACCGTCGTCACGCAGTTCGACAAGGACGACGTGGAGTCCGCGGGCCTCGTGAAGTTCGACTTCCTCGGTCTGCGCACGCTCACCATCATCGACCGCGCGGTGGCGATGATCAATCGCATCCGCGCGGAGGGCGGAGAGTCGCCGCTCGCCATGGACGCGATCGCGATGGACGACGAGCCGGCGTTCTCGCTGCTCAAGTCCTGCCGCACCACCGCCGTCTTCCAGCTCGAGTCCGGCGGCATGAAGGACCTCATCCGCCGGCTGCTGCCCGACACCTTCGAGGACATCGTCGCGCTGGTCGCGCTGTTCCGTCCGGGCCCGCTGCAGTCCGGCATGGTGGACGACTTCATCAACCGCAAGCACGGGCGCATCGACGGGCCCATCGATTACCTGCACCCGGACCTGAAGCCGGTGCTCGCGCCGACCTACGGCGTGATCCTGTACCAGGAGCAGGTGATGCAGATCGCGCAGGTGCTCGCCGGCTACACGCTCGGCGGCGCGGACCTCCTGCGCCGCGCCATGGGCAAGAAGAAGCCCGAGGAGATGGCGAAGCAGCGCTCCATCTTCGTCGAAGGGTCCGTATCGCGCGGGGTGAGCCGGAACCAGGCGGCGCACATCTTCGACCTCATGGAGAAGTTCGCGGGGTATGGCTTCAACAAGTCGCACTCCGCCGCTTACGCGCTGCTCTCGTATCAGACGGCGTACCTCAAGGCGCACTATCCCGCCGCCTTCATGGCCGCGGTGCTCTCGGCGGACATGGACCACACCGACAAGGTGGTCACGCTCATCCGCGACTGCCGCGAGATCGGCCTGGAGGTCACGCCGCCCGACGTGAACGCGTCGCGATATGAGTTCGCCGTGGCGGACGATCGCACCATCCGGTACGGTCTCGGCGCCGTGCGCGGCGTGGGGCAGGGGGCCGTCGAGGCGCTCATCGCGGAGCGCGAGGCGCGCGGGCCTTTCAAGGGCCTGGAGGATCTCTGCCGCCGCCTGGACCTGCAGAAAGTCAACAAGCGCATGCTCGAGGCGCTGATCCGCTCGGGCAGCTTTGATTCGCTCGGCGTGAATCGCGCGACGCTCATGCATCGGCTGCCGGCGGCCATGCAGCTCGGCGACCAGAACGCGCGGGCGAGCGAGGCGGGGCAGGTGGATTTCTTCGGCCTCGCCGCGGCTGAGAAACCGGAGGCCGCCAACGCGAGCCGCACGCCGGAGCAGCCGGAGTGGAGCGAGTCCGTGCGGCTCAAGGGCGAGCGCGAGACGCTGGGGCTGTATCTGACGGGGCATCCCATCGCCCGCTTCGAGACCTGCCTCGCGCGCTTCGTCTCGCATCGCATCGGCGACCTCGTGAGCGAGAAGCCGGTGGCGACCACGGGATTCAGCGCGGGCAAGGCGGTGAGCGTCGCCGGACTCATCGACGAGATACGAAAGCGCGGGCCCCGCACCATCCTCAACCTCGACGACCGCACCGGGCGGCTCGAGGTGACGCTCTTCGACGAGGTGTTCCAGAAGCACCGCGAGCTCATCGCGAAGGACGCGCTGGTGATGGTGGAGGGCAAGATCCGCTTCGACGAATTCAGCAACAGCTGGCGCCTCGCGGCGCAGCGCATCACCGAGCTCGATCGGCTGCGCGAGCAGCAGGCCCGGCGGCTCGTGCTCGCGTGGCCGCAATCCTCCCAGTCCGATGCGCTGCTCAACCGCTTGATGGAAGTGCTCGGCCGGTGGCGCGGCGGGCCTTGCCCCATCACCATCGAGTACCGGGGCTCGGGCGCCGCGGGGGCGTTCACGCTGGGGCAGGAATGGAACGTGAAGCCCACCCGCGAGCTCATCGATCAGATGGAAGGCCTGATGGGCCACGACAGCGTGCAGATCGTCTACGGGGCGCCGCCGTCCGTGAGCCAGGCCGCCTACTAGGTACCGGACACCGCAGTATTGGCATTGTTTGGGGCCGGCGGCCGGCCTTGCCCTCCGCAGCCCGCCCCCGTAACCTCCCGGCGCAACACCCGAACCGGTAGACCCGATGGCCGTAGCCTTCCTCGATTTCGAACAGCCGATCGCCGAGCTCGAAGCCAAGATCGAGGAGCTCAGGCACGTCGGCTCCGACGCCGAGGTCAACATCCAGGACGAGATCTCGCGCCTGCAGGCGAAGAGCCGCCAGCTCACCACCAGCATCTTCTCGAGCCTCACGCCCTGGCAGATCACGCAGCTCGCGCGGCATCCGCACCGGCCTTACACGCTCGACTACACCAGCACCATCTGCAGCGAATTCCAGGAGCTGCACGGCGATCGCATGTTCGGCGACGATCTCGCCATCGTCGGCGGGCTCGCGCGCATCGGCGATCGTGCGGTGATGCTCATCGGCCATCAGAAGGGTCGCGACACCAAAGAGCGCGTGCGGCGCAACTACGGCATGCCGAAGCCCGAGGGCTATCGCAAGGCGCTGCGCCTCATGCGGCTCGCCGAGCGGTTCCGCCTGCCGCTCGTCACGCTCATCGACACCTCCGGTGCGTATCCCGGCGTCAGCTCCGAAGAGCGCGGGCAGAGCGAGGCGATCGCTCGCAACCTCTTCGAGATGTCGGTGCTGAGGATCCCGATCATCAGCGTGGTGATCGGAGAGGGTGGCTCGGGCGGCGCGCTTGCCATCGGCGTGTGCGACCGGCTGCTGATGCTCCAGTACTCCACATATTCGGTGATCTCCCCGGAAGGCTGTGCCTCCATCCTCTGGAAGAGCGCGGACAAGAAGGAGGCGGCTGCCGAGGCACTGGGCCTGACGGCCGAGCGGCTCTCGCAGCTCAGCCTCGTCGACGAGGTCATCGAGGAGCCGCTGGGCGGCGCGCATCGCGACCATGCCCTGATGTCCGAGCGCCTGAAGGCGGCGCTCGAGCGGCATCTCGCGGCGCTCGAGGGCATCGCGCCGGAGGAGCTGCGCGCGCAGCGTACCGCCAAGATCGCCTCGTTCGGGGTGTTCTCCGAGTCCGCGGAGTGAACAAGGGCGCCCAGGCATTCAGTTCCGGCTGGCTCGTGCGCAGACTGAAGGACCTGCTGCCGGACTTTCCTCCCACCGGGCTGTGCGTTGCGCTGAGTGGCGGCGTCGATTCCACCGCGCTGCTCGCCGCGCTGGCTGAGCGCAAGCCGCTGCGACCGCGCATCCGCGCCATTCACGTGAACCACCGCCTGCATCCCAACGCGAAGCGGTGGGTCGCGCAGTGCCGTGACCTCACGCACCGGCTCGATGTGTCGCTCACCGTGCTCACCGCCAAAGTGAGCCGCGCTCGCGGCACTTCCGTGGAAGCGGAGGCTCGCAAGGCCCGCTATGAGGCATTGGCCTGCGAGCTGGGGGAGGATGAGGTTCTGCTCACCGCGCACCACGAGGATGACCAGCTAGAGACCGT
>JBGAIL010000242.1:0-6278 GCA_044225565.1 Steroidobacteraceae bacterium
GAACCAGGCGCGCGTGCTGCCCAGCCGGAAGCTGTAGCCCCAGTCGTCCATGTCTTCGCACAGGCGCGAGCGCCCTACGCCCGGCAGCTCATCGGCCAGCAGCACCTGCAGATAGCAGACGGCGGACTCCTCCGCATCGTCGCCGCCGGCATCCCGATCCAAGCCGGTGCGACGCTCGGGTGTCATGCAGATGTAGTGGCTCGCCTCGTGCAGCACCGAATGCACCGGGGTATCCAGGCGCGCATAGAGCTGGCCGCCGCGCAGCCCTGCCTCCGAGTCGCCCCAGTAGGAGCCGGGAATCAGCTCGTTCGGCGCGATGAGCACCAGCTCCAGCGCGTAGCGCTCCAGCAGTCGCGCGACGTTGATCCGGTCCACTGAGTTCAGGAGCAGCATGGAGCGACTCGGTGACGCCGCCGCCGGGTGGCAGACGACGCGCCTAGAGGCTCGCCAGCCGTCGCATCACGATGTCCGCCAGGTCGCGCGCGAGCGCCTCACGGAGGATGGCTTCCTCGTGCTCCTTGGCGAGCAGCGTGCGCTCGTCGAAGCTGTAGTCGCGCGTGAGCGAGACTTCCTGCTCCGGCAGCAGCTCCGCGCCGTTTGCAGAGACCGAGAAGCGCACGGTGTAGACCACTTCGTACTCGCGTGGCGTGTTGCGGGCCGACACGGAAAGGATGTTGCGTTTGACCTCGTCCGTGGTGATGCGCACCGTGGCCGACGCCTCGGTACCCGAGCCGGTGAGGCGTGCGCCAGATGCCAGCAGCGCCTTGCGCAGGCTCTGCACGAAATCGCTCTGGTGGTCGGTCGCCTGGACGTAGGTGACGGCGAGCGCGGCAGGCAGCGGGGCGCGGCCCTGCAAATGAAAGCCGCATCCTCCGATGAGCAGCGCCGCGACGAGCATTGCGAGACGCGGGCTCATATGACCACGTTCACGAGCTTGCCCGGCACGATGATGGTCTTCTTCACGACCTGCCCTGCCACGAACTTCCGCACCTGGGCATCTCCCAGCGCGGCGGCTTCGATGACGCCGCGCCCGGCGCCGGACGGCACGCGGATGCTGCTGCGGAGTTTGCCGTTCACCTGCACGACCAGCTCGATCTCGTCCTGCACGAGGGCGGATGGATCAGTCTCGGGCCATGGCGCGTCCAGCAGCTCGCCTTGCTTCGCAGCGAAGCCCAACTGCTCCCACAACACGTGCGTGATGTGCGGCGCCATTGGATAGAGCGTGCGCAGCAGGATGCTCATCGACTCGCGCAGCACCGGGCCGGCATCGAGCTTCGCGCCTTCGAGCGCGTTGAGCATCTTCATGGCCGCCGAAACGACGGTGTTGTACTGCAGGCGCTCGTAATCGAAGCAGGCCTGTTTGAGAGACAGATGGATCTCGCGGCGCAGCGCCTTCGCGGCGGCGTCGATGCTGCCGGCCGAAGACCCGGCCGCGTGCGAGTCGCGCACGGCCGCAGCGTTCTTCACCGCGAACGCCCACAGGCGACGCAGGAAGCGGTGCACGCCTTCGGCGCCCGAATCGGACCACACCGCGCTCTCGACCGGCGGCCCCGCGAACATCACGTAGGCGCGAGCGGTATCCGCGCCGAAGCGGCTGATGATGTCGCCGGGCTCCACCACGTTGTTCTTGGACTTCGACATCTTCTCGACGCCGCCCAACATCACCGGCTGGCCGTCCTCCCTGGCGACGGCGCCGGTCGGCTTGCCCTTCTCGTCGTAGCGGACCTCCACTTCCGCGGGATAGAACCAGCGGCGCTTGCCACTCGTCTCCTCTCGATAGAAGCACTCCGCCAGCAGCATGCCCTGCGTGAACAGGCGCGTGAACGGCTCGTCGAACTTCACCAGGCCGAGGTCGCGCATCACTTTCGTCCAGAAGCGCGCGTACAGCAGGTGGAGCACCGCATGCTCGATGCCACCGATGTACTGATCCATCGGCATCCAGTAGTCGTTGCGTGCGTCCACCATCGCGTCGTGCGAGTCCGGCGAGCAGTAGCGCATGTAGTACCAGGCGGAATCGACGAAGGTGTCCATCGTGTCCGTCTCGCGGCGCGCGGGCTTGCCGCACTGCGGGCACTTGCAGGCGAGGAAGCGCTCGTCCTTGTTGAGCGGATTGCCGCTGCCGTCCGGCAGGAGATCTTCCGGCAGGACCACCGGCAGGTCCCGGTAAGGCACGGGCACGGAGCCGCAGGCCTCGCAGTGGATGATGGGGATGGGCGTGCCCCAGTAGCGCTGCCGGCTGATGCCCCAGTCCCGCAGGCGCCAGGTGACCTGCTTGTCGCCGACCTGTCTCGATTTCAGATCGGCCGCGATGGCATCAATGGCCTGCTCGTAGCCCAGGCCGTCGTATTTGCCGGAGTTGCAGAGCGTGCCGTATTCGATGAACGCCGCGTCCATCCCGTCGTCGCCTGGGTCTGCGGTTGCCGGGCCGCCCGCTGCGCCCGCATCCTGCGGCGGCGCGACTACGCGCTTGATCGGCAAGCCGTACTTCCTGGCGAACACGAAATCTCGCTCGTCGTGCGCGGGCACGCCCATCACGGCGCCTTCGCCGTAGTTCATGAGCACGTAGTTGCCCACCCACACTTCCACCTGCTCGCCGCTCAGCGGATGCGTGACGAAGAAGCCGGTGGCCATGCCCTTCTTCTCGGCGGTGGCCAGCTCGGCTTCGGAAACGCCGCCTTTGCGGCATTCCTCGACGAAAGCCGCGAGCTTCGGATTGCCCTTCGCGCAGTGCTCCGCGAGCGGATGCTCTGCTGCGACGGCGACGAACGTGACGCCCATGATGGTGTCCGCGCGCGTGGTGAACACCCGCAGCAGCCTGCGCTCGCCGTTCAGCTCGTACGGGAACCCGAAATTCACGCCGACGCTGCGGCCGATCCAGTTCTCCTGCATCAGGCGCACGCGTTCCGGCCAGCCCGGCAGGTCGCTCACGACCTTGTCGAGGAGCTCATCGGCGTATTGCGTGATGCGCAGGTAGTAGCCGGGGATCTCGCGCTTCTCGACGAGCGCGCCCGAGCGCCAGCCGCGGCCGTCGATGACCTGCTCGTTGGCGAGCACGGTGTTGTCGATGGGATCCCAGTTCACCACCTGCGTCTTCTCGTAGGCGATGCCGCGCTCGAGCATCTTGAGGAACAGCCACTGGTTCCACTTGTAGTACTCGACATCGCAGGTGGCGATCTCGCGGGACCAGTCGATGGACAGGCCCAGCGGGCGCATCTGCGCCTTCATCTCCGCGATGTTGGAGCGCGTCCACTTCGCCGGCGCCACCTTCTTGTCGATGGCAGCGTTCTCCGCCGGCAACCCGAATGCGTCCCAGCCCATGGGCATGAGCACGTTGTGGCCCCGCATGCGCATGTAGCGCGCCATCACGTCGTTGATGGTGTAGTTGCGCACGTGCCCCATGTGCAGCTTGCCGCTGGGATAGGGGAGCATGGAGCAGGCGTAGAACTTGGGGCGTTTCGGATCTTCGCCCACTTCGAAGGCGCGCTGGGCTTCCCAATGGGCTTGCGCGGCGCGCTCGACAGCGGCCGGGTCGTAGGAATCGTTCATTTCCGCGAGGATACACGATGAGGTTGAGGGCAGCCCCTCTGCGAGGCTCCCTCAACCCCGATCCGGCGGCTGCCCGCGCCTCAGTTCAACCGAAGCGGCAGGAATATCTGCGCATCATCCCGCTGGATCAGCAACGCCACCGTCTTGCCCGCCGACTTCGCCGCCTCCTGCAGCTCCGACGCGGACTTCACACGCTTGCCGTTCACGCCGAGGATGATGTCACCGGGCTGCACGCCAGCTGCCGCGGCAGGGCCGTCGACACGCTGCACGACGAGCGTGCCCTGTGTGTTGACCTGCTGCTTCTCCTGCTCGGTGAGCGGGCGCACCGAGAGGCCCAGCCGGCTGGTGGTGATGTCCTCTTCCTGCTTGCCACCGCCACGGCTGGCATTGCGCGTCTGCGGCTCATCGAGCTGGTCTGTGCGCACGCTGACGTTCTGCTCCTTGCCGCTGCGCCACACGGTGAGCGCAACGTCCGTGCCGGGCTTCATGCGCGCGATGAGCGTCGGCAGCTCCGACGAGCGCTCCACCGTCTTGCCGTTCACCGAGAGGATCACGTCGCCAGGCTTGAGACCCGCCTTCTCGCCGGGGCTGCCGTTCAGCACCGAGCTGATGAGCGCGCCGTGCGGCCGGTCGAGCCCAAAGGACTCGGCGAACTGGGCGTTCACGTCCTGGATGGTGACGCCGATGCGGCTGCGCGTGACCTTGCCGGTCTTCACGAGCTGGTCGCGCACGTCCATCGCGACGTCGATGGGAATGGCGAACGAAAGGCCCATGTAGCCGCCGGTGCGGCTGAAGATCTGCGAGTTGATGCCGATGACCTCGCCCGCCATGTTGAAGAGCGGGCCGCCCGAGTTGCCGGGATTCACTGCGACGTCCGTCTGGATGAAGGGCACATAGGCGCTGTCCCCTTCCGGCAGCGAGCGCGCCGTGGCGCTCACGATGCCCGCGGTGGCACTGTTCTCGAAGCCGAACGGCGAGCCGATGGCGAGTACCCACTCGCCGGGACGGATCTTCGTGGGATCGCCGATGCGCACCGTCGGCAGGTTCTGCGCCTCGATCTTGATGACCGCGACGTCCGTGCGCCGGTCTGCGCCGATGACCTTGGCGTGATACTCGCGGCGGTCCGTCATGCGCACGGTGACGTCGTCCGCGTCCGCGACGACGTGCGCGTTGGTGAGAATGTAACCATCGGGCGTCACGATGAAGCCGGAGCCTTCACCGCGCAGCGGCTGCGGCGCGCCGCGCTGCCCCAGGTCCGGAGCGGGGATGCCGAAGCGGCGGAAGAAATCGTTGAGCGGGTCGTCCTGCCCCCCTCCGCCATACCCCGCGGGCACGCGCTGCTGCTGCACCACCTGCACGTTCACCACGGCGGGGCCGGATTTCTCGACCAGCGGAGCGAAATTGGGCAGCGCGCTGGTGGTGACGGGAGCGGTGGGGATCTGCGCGGTCTGTGCCTGCGGGGCTGCGGCGACCTGGGCGGTGGGCTGTGCGCGCGAATCGCCCGAGCAGGCGGCCAGCGCGATCGAGACGAGAAGGACATAACCAGCCCGTTGGGCGGAATGCGGAAAACTCATGAATCGCTCCGATTTGAAAGGCACCAGCAGCGGGCCACGTGGCATAGACCGGGCGGTAGTTTAGAGGTTCCGGCGCACGGCGGCGACCGTCAGCCCGCCCGCGGCCAGCAGCACGACGAGCCAGTTGCCCACATGGGCATAGGGAGGCAGCCCCATGCGCGGCACCACGGCCGAGCGCAGCACCGTCGCCTGGTATTCCGGCGCGCGAGCGATGACTTCGCCGCGCGGGCCGACCACCGCAGAGATGCCATCGTTGGCGGCTCGAATGAGATACCGCCCCGCTTCGATGGCGCGCATGCGCGCGATCTGGAAATGCTGATGGCGGGCGGTCGACCGTCCGAACCAGGCATCGTTCGTCACGTTCACGAGCACGTCCGCCTCGCGCAGCACTTCGAGTTGCGAGCTCCCGTAGGCATCCTCATAGCAGATGCTCGCCGCAAGCTTCAGGCCCGCGGCCGCGAGCGCCGGCTGGGACTCCGCGCCGCGCGTGAAGTCGGAGTACGGCAGGTTGCGCAACCGCAGCCAGGAGCGAACGAAGTCCGGCACCGGGAAGAACTCGCCGAACGGAACGAGATGGCTCTTGTCGTACCACGACACCTTCTCGCCGAGCGCCAGCACGGAGTTGAAATACTGCTGCATGTCGTCGGACGCGCGGGGCACGCCGAGCACGACGTGCGTGCCGCGGGCGTGCGACTCGGAATAGATGCCACGGAGATAATCGACGAGGTAGTTGGCGAGATCCGGCGGCGCCGCCTCCGGCCACACGACCAGCGGCGTGCCGAGCGCCTTCGTATTGAGCTCGTGGTAGAGCTTCAGCGTGGTCTCGCGGTTCGCGAGCTCCCACTTGAGATCCTGCGGGATCGCTCCCTGCAGCACGGCCACCTTCACCGGCTTGCCCGAAGGCTGCGTCCACTCGATGCCGTGCACGACGAGCGCGGCGAGCCACGGGACGGCCAGCGCCATGAGCGCCGGAACCCGTTTGCGCGAGCGTGCCAGGGAAACCAGCGCGCCGGCATTCAACAGCAGGATCGCGCTCAGGCCGTACACGCCGACGATCGGCGCGAGCCGCGAAAGCCAGGTTTCCGTCTGCGAGTAGCCGAGCGACAGCCAGGCGAAGCCGGAAAGGAACCAGCCTCGCCACCATTCGATGAGCAGCCA
>JBGAIL010000003.1:0-30727 GCA_044225565.1 Steroidobacteraceae bacterium
AGCCCGGTCTCTCTCGTCCTCTTTTTCTCTCTTATCGCAACAACCCTCGTCATCACCTATTGGGCGGCGAACCGCAGTCATACGACATCCGAGCTTTATACTGCCGGCGGCCGCATCAAGGCCTGGCAGAATGGATGGGCCATCGCCGGCGACATTCTCTCGGCATCCACGTTGCTGGGCGGTGTCGGAATGTTCTACACGTCTGGCATTGACGCCTTGCTGTATTCATTTCCCGTGATGGCCGGCTTTGTGGTGATGCTTGGTCTCGTCGCCGGGCCCATGCGCAACCTTGGGCGCCATACCTTTGCCGATGCGGTTGGTTCGCGGTTCTCCGGCCGCTCGGTCCGGATCGTCGCAGCGACGAACACGCTTGCGATAAGCCTGATCTATCTCGTGGCTCAAATGCTCGGCGCCGGAGGTCTCATTCAAATCCTGTTCGGCATACCTTACCGCGCGGCTGTGGTTGTCGTAGGCGCGCTGATGGTGACCTACGTTGCTTTCGGCGGGATGCTGGCGACGACATGGGTTCAAATCACGAAAGCAATTCTTCTCCTGGCCAGCGTTGCTGCCATCGGGCTGCTCGCCCTGGCTCATTTCGGCTTCGACATTACCGGACTCTACGCTCGAGCGGAGAGTCTGCACCCATTGGGTCGGACGCTCCATCAGCCTGGCGGGCTAGGCCTGTCCCGATTGGATACGGTGTCACTTTGCATTGCCATGACGCTGGGGATGGCTGGAATGCCGCATCTCCTGATGCGATTCTTCACGGTGCCCGATGCTCGAACAGCCCGCCGGTCATTGGCCGTGGGTATCGGGGTCATCGGGTCGGCCTACTTCCTCGTCTACTCGATAGTGGGGCCGGCTGCGGTTGCCTTCATCCGCGGAAATTCGACCTTCGAGGACGCCTCGGGCGGGGTGCTTGGTGGTGCCAACATGGTCGTATTGCACCTGGCGAGATACCTCGGAGGGGACGCGGTATTCGGAATGATCGCTGCCGTCACCTTTGCGACCATCCTTGCCGTCGTATCGGGACTGACCATCGCGGCTGCTTCCGCAATCTCGTATGACCTTTACGCAAGAGGCGATGGCGTAACGGCCAGCGGCAGGAGCGTGGAGACTCTTGTCTTTCGCCTTTCGGCCGGCATGGTCGGAGTGCTGAGCATTGCACTCGGCATCGCATTCGAGGGGCAAAACATCCTGTTCCTGACGGGCCTTCTTTTTGCGATCTCCGCAAGCACCTGCTTCCCGATGCTGGTAATGGCAATTTACTGGCGGCGGGTGACGGCGACGGGGGTTGTTAGCGGCAGCCTCGTGGGACTCGTGCTGTCCGTAGCGTTGATCGTCGCGGGCCCAAGCGTGTGGGTGCAAGTTCTCGGTCACGCGGAACCTTTGGTTGCACTGACTCAGCCCGCGGTTGTCTCGGTCCCGGCCTCTTTCCTCACAATGATTGTGATGTCCTTCGCTTCTTCGGCGCGACGTTTTTCCTGAATGCCTTCCGATCTGAAGGCCGGCGCCGGCTGGCGGGCGGCACAAAGTAACGCCAGCCCGAAAAACGAGTAACGCGCGCCCCAGGCGCGGTGCGGCCGGGGCCCTAGGCTGGCGCATGGAAAACGCGGCACTCGCCTTTCTGAGCCACGATTGGGCGGGGTTGTGCTTTTCGGCCCTGTTCCTGATCGCTGGCGGATCGTCGTGGAGGCTCGGGAGGGGCCGGCACCGAAAGTTGCGGGTGGCCGGTGCGTTGCTGTTGGGCATCGGAAGCATGATGGCCGCCGGCGCGACCTATCATCTGGTTTACATGATCGGGGTGCGCAACGAGCATCCTGCGCCAGGGAAGCTCGTGGACATCGGCGGCTATCGCCTGCACGTGCTGGCCGAGGGAAAGGCGCATGGGAAGCCGGCCATCGTGTGGATGCCTGGCGCGCATTCCGCCGGCTTCTATTTCCACCACCTGCACCGCGCGCTGCGTGGGGAAACCCGCTCGATTCTGGTCGACCGGCCCGGCATGGGGTGGAGCGACATCGGCCCGTTTCCCCGCACGACGCCGCTCGAAGCCGAAGAGGTGGTCGAAGCCCTGAGGCGGGCGGGTGAGCGCGGCCCCTTCATCCTGGTGGGACACTCATTCGGCGGACTGCTGGTGGCGAACATCGCCCGGCGGCATCCGGATCTCGCCGCCGCCGTCGTCCTGCTGGACGCGACGCCACCTGACGCCATCAACTACGCGCCGTCCAATCCGTTTCTGCGGCAAATGCGCGTCGATGCTCTGCTCGCGACCGTGCAGCGGCTCTTCGGCATTCACTCGCGGACCGCCGAACGGCTGTGGGGCCGCGAGACGGCGCTGGATGCTCAAAGGATCGAGAGCCTCGTTGAAGAGCGCATCGGAAAGCCGCTACATGACGTGCGAGCCATCGAAGAGGGCGCCCGCGCGAACGCGGCGAACTTCTCCATCTTCGCGGAACTGGCACCGGGTCGGCTGAGCTGGGATGCCGTGGTGTATGACGGTGAGCTGGGAGACGTCCCGGTCTATCTGGTCGCGCCCCAGGAAATGCCGGAGCTCGGTGGAGCGTCGCAGCGGATGATGCGGGAGGAGGGCGAGAACAGCCTCCAGTCTCGCGACATGCGTCGGCTGCAGCGGTTCTACGCTCGTGCGCGGGAGCGCTACATGGCCGTCTCGAGTCGTGCACAGCGGATCGTGACGCCATCGGGCACGGGCCACAACTACCCTTACGAGGCCCCGCAGTTCGTGGTTGACGCGTTGCGACAGGTACTGCGCGATACGCCGTCCAGGCTGGATGTCGCTGCCTTCAGCGCCCCACCACCGGCAACACCAGCCGCGACGGCGTCCCCGGCCCGTAGTGCACCCGATTCCTCGCCACCACCCACCGGGTCTGCTCCATATTCACGCCACCCACGTTGAGGTTGCGGTCGAACCGAGGGAAGCTGCTGCTCGCGATCTCCAGGCGAATCCGGTGACCCGGCATGAACACGTTGGCCGTCGCCCCGATGGGAAACTCCAGCTGATACGTCTCGCCCGGGCGCATCCAGACTTCCTTCTCCTGCCCTTCGCGGTAGCGCGCCCGCAGCACGCCGTCGAGAACGTTGAACGCCCGGCCATCCGGATAGACGTCCACGAGCTTCGCGGTGAAGTCGGTATCCACCACGTCCGACGAGACGTGCAGCACCACGCGAACGAGGCCCGAGACTTCGAGCTCCTGCGTCATGGGCTCCGAAGTGAACACCAGCACATCGTCCCGCGACTCCACCGGCCGCTGATCCAGCGCGCCTGCAACGGCATCAGGAGTTCCGGTGCAGCACATGGCGCCGCCGCGTGACGGCGTGGGGTTGGCGGGGTCGTACACGAAGGTATCGCCGCCCGTCGCACCCGCCGCCGGTGCGCGCCCGAGGCGCCCGTCGCCATTCAAGCCATTGGCGCGAGTACTGCTCGTCAGGAACAGCTCGAGCTGGCCGCTGCCCGGTATCGGCCAGTCCTTCGCGGTCTGCCAGCGATTGCGCCCCATGGCGTAGTAACGGATGTGCGGCCAGTCCTTGATGCGGCGGCGGGCGGCGGCATCCTCCTTGAGCCAGGCATCGAACCAGGTGAGATAGGCGTCGCGATAGTCGAACCGCGTGTCACCCACGTCGCGGTCGCCCACCAGCGTTTTCTCCGAAGCATCCCGCTCGAAGCTGCAATGCGTGTGCGGGCTCATGATGACGAACTGGTTGTCGCGCGCCGTGGCGGAGGCCGAATGATCCCGGAGCCATTCGTACTCGAGCAGCGTCATGTCCGCGCCGAAGTCGTACCAGGAGTTGATGAAGAGCGCCGGCACGTCCGATACATAAGACTCGGTCATGTACGGCAGCCGGCTCCAGTACGGGTCCGTCACCGGTTTCGAGAGATTGTCCTCGAAGTCCGTCGAGGGCATGCCCTGCGCGCTGAGCGCTTCCTTCATGGGGAGATGAGTCCAGGCCGCGTGCAGATCCACGGGCTGCTGGGCGCGCTGCGGCGTCCACAGCGATGCGACTGCATTGTATTGATCGTGAGGGAGGTCGGCAGGAAGGCGGGGGAAGACCTTCTCGCCGTACTGGGAGAACCACCCGATGCTGCCGACCCATTCGGACACGCCGCCGGCGCGGACACCGAAATAGCGATACTGCCCCCGCAACGAGCCGACCGAGCTGCCCGAAGCCTGGGGAATGAGCGCCTTGAGCGCCGGGTGGCGCGTCTGCGCCATGAACAGCTGCACGTCCCCCTCGTACGAGCAGCCGTACGCGCCGACACGGCCGTTCGACCAATCGCGCTTGCTGAGCCAATCCACCGTGTCGTATCCATCTTCGGCATCACCGCCGGAAACGACGTAGACGCCTTCCGAGGCGTGCCGGCCGCGCTTGTCCTGCACGGCCACCGCATAACCGTGCTGCGTGAGGAAGTGCACGATGGACGCAGGCTGATCGTACTTCGAGTGATATCGGATCTCTTTTCCGTATGGCGTGCGGATGAGCACGACGGGCACTCGCGTGCCGGCTCCGCGGGCCGGAAAGTACAGATCCGTGGCGAGCCGCACGCCGTCACGCATCGGAATGAACACGTTGAGGTCGAGCGAGGTGTCCTGCGAGGCCGAAGCCCGGGCACCGGACGTGGCGAGCGCAGTCAGGCCGAGTGCCACGAGCGCCAGGCTCGCACGCGTGGATGACGATGCCATGCTTCGGAAGCTCCGTAGACGAATCAGGTTGTATTGTACGGTCTGGCGAGATATCAGCGGGCTCTGACGACGAAGTCGTCGCCCTTCGCCGCGAACGCCAGGTCGCTGTCTCGTGCCAGGAATTTCAGCAGCGTCTGCGGATTGTCCGCATCGAACACCGCCGTGTAGCGGCGCTGGCGAACGGCATCGCCCTCGAGGCGGATCTGCGGCGTGCGGTTGTAACGATTGAACTCCGACACGATGGTCTCCAGCGTCTCCCATTCGAACACGAGCCTCCGCTGACGCCACGCCGTCACCTGTGCGAGATTCACGGCGACCGGCCGTTTGATCGGCCCATCTGCACCGACGTTCACTGCCTGGCCCGCACCCAGGCGCGCATCGCCATCCTTCGACACCTGCACGACGCCCTCGATCACTGCGACCGTCGTCTCCGTGGGCCGCCGATAGATATTGAACTGCGTGCCGATGGCCTGAACCGTCGTGTCGCCCACGTGCACCCGGAACGGCCGCTTGGAATCGGCCTGCACCTTGAACAAGGCCTCGCCCTGCACGAGCCGGATCTCCCGCGCGCTCTCGGAATAACGGACCTTGATGCGCGTATCCGTGTTCGCGTACACGACGGAGCCGTCGGCGAGCGCCACGGCACGCTGCTCCCCTACCTTCGTGGTGTAGCCATCCCAGCTCGCATTCTTCCACCACGCCGCCGCGCCACCCACGGCGACGAGCAGGGACGCTGCGGCTGCTGCCCAGCGGGGCAGGCGCCTACGCCGGCTCGTTTCCAGGGTAGCGGCGGCCGGCGCCGCAACCAGCCCCGGGTCCGGGTTGAGAGCCTCGACCTCCAGCAGTATCACATTGGAGACCGGCGCTCCCTCGGCGAAGCGCGCCGCCAGCGCTTTGCAATCCGCGGGAATCAGCAACTCGCCCATCCGGCTCACCGCCGTGGCGCGCAGGAACATCTCCACGTGCAGGGGGGATTCCTCGAGCCACTGCGCGAACGCGACGTGCTCGGTGCCCGGTTCCTCCTCCAGGACGATCAGCCACTCGGCGGCCTGTTCGGCCACCTTGGTGAGCTCGTCCTGACGGCGCTTGTCTCTCGCAGTGTCCATACCGACCTCACTGCCCCCGCTGCATCGTGGCGATGCGTGCGTTGGCTTCACATAAATACTTCTTCACGGTGTGCACCGAAATCTCCAGCCGCTCGGCGATCTGTGCCCAGGACAGGCCTTCGAACGTCCGCAGCGCGAATACCCTGGCGTGCAGGGGCGGCAGCGCAGCCATCACGTGCTCGGCTTCGCTCAACGCCATCAGCCCATCGGCGACCCCGTCGCGGGCGAGCTCCCCGCGAAGCGGCTCCCACTGGCCTGCCAGCCCGGAATCGTAGGTCACCGGGCTCTGCCTCGCGCGCAGCCGGAACTGCGCGAGCACCTGGCGCGCCACGAAATACACGTAGGCCCGCGGCTCCCGCACCAGCTCACCCCGCCCGAGGCGCAGCAATCTCAGGTAGATTTCCTGCGCGACGTCCCGGGCGTCCTGCTCGTTCTTCAGCCGGCCGAGCAAAAACCAAAGCAAATCAACCCCGTACAGCCTCGCCGCGGTGGCCGCGAAGCTGTCGTCCCGACTCTCTTGATCTGGTGAAGCGGGTTTCATGGAGTGGCACCGTTACAGAAGAGTACTGAAAAGTGTCCAAAGGGGTATTCGGCGAGGAAGTTTTTCGGCTCACTACCCCTTTTGGGACGGACGGCCGCTCTTCTCTCGGAACCGGCGCAAGCCAGTCATACTCGGGGGAGCACCATGAAGAAAGTTCTGAGGGGGATCTCGGCGATGGCCTGCATCGCAGCGGCGAGCCATGCCGCGTCGGCGCAGGAAGCGTCCGTGCAGAGCGTGTCGCTGAACATCGATGCGCCGAAACTCTCGCGCGCGCTGATCCAGCTGAGCGAGCGCGCCGGTTTGCAGCTCATCTATCCCGCCGGCAGCCAGGTCATCGACCTTCCTGCCCGCCCGCTGAACGGCACCTTCACTCCCAAGGCCGCGCTCGACCAGCTGCTCGAAGGCAGCGGCCTGCAATACGAATTCCTCGATGCCCGCACCATCGCGATCACCGATCCGGCGGCGAAAGCGGCTTCTCCGCACGGGCAGAAAGAAGGGACCTCCAAGCGGGATGGCAAGACCGCCGGCCTGAATGTCGACGATGCCGCTTCCAGTGCGGCGGCGACCCGCCGCTTCTGGCGCCTGGCACAAACCTCCTCTGCGGGCGATGCCGGTGGACAGGCTTCGAGCGGCCAACGCGCTTCCGCCACGGAGGACGACACGCTGCAGGACGTAATCGTGTCCGCGCAGTTCTACCGCAAGTCGAACTCGAGCGCCGCGACGCGATTCGACCTGCCGCTCATCGAGACGCCGCAGTCGATCACCGTGGTCAACTCGGACGTCATCAAGACCTTCGGCATCACGGACCTCAAGTGGGTCAGCAAGTACGTGGCCGGCCTCGATTCGCGCATGACGAGCTACGGAGAGACCTCGGATTTCACCGCCCGCGGGTTCACGCTGAACATGCAGGACGGCTACAAGATGAACGGATTCCAGTACATCAATGCGCAGCCGATCGACACGGTGGCGGTGGAGCGCATCGAGTTCCTCAAGGGTCCGACCGGCATCCTCTACGGCCGCAACGACTACGGCGGAATGCTGAACTACGTCACCAAGCAGCCGACGTACCAGAGCGCCACGAGCCTCGGCGCCTCGCTCAGCGGCGGCGGCATCGACCTCGCCCGCATCGAAGCGGACATCAACATGGTGCTGGTGGACGACAAGCTGGCGCTGCGCCTGCCCATGGCCTACCAGAAGCACAATGACTACCTGCTGCACGATGCACGACAGTTCACCGCGGTGCCCTCGCTCCGCTGGGACGTTTCCGACGATCTGAACGTCACTTTCGGCAGCGTCATCCAGCACTTCCGGGCCGCCGGGCAGGGTGGCACGTCGCCGGTGGCGCTCGGCGCGACGGTCGACGACGTCAACTGGGCGACGGCGGAAACGCTCGCGCGCTGCCGCGACCTCACCTGCGTCACGCCGCCCAAGTACCTGCGCGACGTGTATTTCGGGCCGGAGAACCAGTTCAACGAGACGCGCTCGGTGCAGGCGAACGTCAAGCTCGACTATCGCATCAACGACAACCTGAGCTACTTCGTCTCCGGCAGCACGCAGCGCGCCGGGATGGAGGCGCAGCAGTACTACATCGGCACGGTCACCGCCGAGGATGGCTCTGCGTTCCTCAACAGCGACGCGCTGGATTTCACCTGGCGCTCGCGCACGGTGGAGACCGGGTTCACCGGCAAGCTGCCGCTGTTCGGTCGCGAGCACCAGTTCTACCTGGGCGCCGACTATCGCCGCTACAAGGAGACGCGCTTCGACTACGACGAGTTCGTGCACGAGCCGAGCTTCAACGTCTTCAGCTTCAGGAGCACGGATCAGTTCCAGCGCTGGCTGGCCGACAACAATCTCGGTGGTGACCGCATCCCGTACAGCTGGGTGAAGAACGTCGATCGCACGGACTGGGGCCTCGGAGCCCAGGTGGTGTTCGAGCTCGGCGATTCGCTGAGCCTGCTGGCCGGCGCACGCTACGACAACAGCAAGTTCTCGGACGTGTATCACCAGCTGATCGCCGGTTGCATCAGCACGAAGTGCCAGGTGGTGGGCGACTACGGTGGTGCGTTCGACGTGGGTGCCGACGGCAGCACGGTGCTGCCGCGCGCGGGTCTCACGTGGAAGATCGTGCCGGACCGCTGGACGGCCTACGTCAGCTACACCGAAGGGTTCATTCCGCAATCCGGTGTGACCCGTTCCGGCGGCGCGATCGACCCGGAGACCGGCAAGCAGGTCGAGGTCGGCGTGAAGGGCCAGCTGTTCGACAACCGGCTGTTCATGTCGCTGGCGGCGTGGCAGATCGACCGCAAGAACGTGGTGGTCACCGATCCTAACAACACGCCGGACGAGATCTTCGTCGTCGGCGGCCTGACCCAGCGCAACAAGGGCCTGGAGTTCGAGGCGATGGGGCGGCTCACGCCGGCGCTCAACGTGATCGTCGCGGCGTCCAAGACGGAAGGCCGCTTCGGCAACTCGGCCCTGCCCACCGCGGCGTTCTGGGCCGGCAGGGAGATCACCTCCACGCCGGACTACAAGTTCTCGGGCTACGTGAACTACGACTTCCAGGGCGGCCAGCTCTTCGGCCTGTCCCTGGGTGGCGGCGTCACGTCGGTGGGCCCGCAGTGGGGCGTGTTCCCGGCGGCGCTGCGCGTGCCGAAGTACACCACGGTCGATTTCAAGGCGGGGTACGCGTTCAACGAGCGGACGCGCATCAACCTGATGCTGCAGAACGCGTTCGACGAGAACTACTTCGTCTCGCGCGGCACGACCTGGGAAGGCTGCTGCCTGGCGTTCGGCGACGAGCGCTCGTACCGCCTGTCGATCGAGACGAAGCTGTAGGCGTTCGCCGACGAGGCGATCGAGGAAGTAGGGGGTGGGCTCCATTCGTGAGCCCACCCCGCGCCCGTCTCAGAAGGCCGCGCGCACCATCAGCCGCACCTCGCGGCCGGGCAGGATCACCTCGTCCTTGTTGAGCGCCAGGGCATTGCGCTGCACGGAGTCGGTGAGATTCTTGCCGATGAGCGCGACTTCGACTCCGGGGTTTGCGGAGAAGGGCCGCCAGGCGGCCTGCGCATCCATGGTGAGGAAGCCTGCCGTCGGCGTTTCCGCGACGCCCACCTTGTTCTGCCGTCCGGAGTACTTGAGCATCAGGCCGGCATCGACGTTTCCGCCGTCCCAGTTGAGCCCGGCACCCACGTGCCACGGTGTGATGCGCGGAACGTTGGTGCCGTCGTCGAGCCTGGCGCGCACATAGTCCGCCAGGGCCGTGGCCTGAATGCTTCCGCGGCCGGCGTTCAGCAGATCGAAGACGCCTTTCGCTTCCGCGCCCCAGAATCTGGCATCGTCCTGCAGGTACACGAGCTCCTTGCTCTCCTCACCGTCGCCCGGCACGCAATTCCCCTCCTCATCGCAGGTCCTGCCGGTGAGCGAGCCGAAGATGTAGTCGCTGAACCTGGCGCCCCAGACTGCACCCTCGAAGCGGGCGCGGCTCAGCTGCGATCGCAGCGTGAACTCGAGGGAGTTGGCCCGTTCGACATCCAGCGAAGGGTCGCCGGTCTCATAGGTGGCGGTTGCTTCGTGGGGGCCGCGTGCGTAGAGCTCCGTCTGCGCGGGAGCGCGGGCAGCGCTGGATAACGTGACTCCGAATCGCAACGCCCGGGAGGCATCGTACAGCAGCCCGACGGAAGCGCTGATCGGCGTGAAGGAACGCGATGTCGGGCCGCTGAGTGGAGTGCCTTCGATGTCTGCATCCTCCACGCGGGCACCCGTATGGAGATGAATGCGATCTCCGATGGGCGCATCTCCGAAGAAGAATACCGCTGCGGATTTCGTGGTTGCCGGCAGCAGGTAGTCCTCCGCCTCGCCCAGCGCGGAGAAATCCTTGCGATGCAGCTGCACGCCGAGCGCGGACGCAGAGAACGGACCCGCCGCTCCGAAGAGCGCTTCGGCGCGGCCTTCCCATTCGCGGTTCTTGAAAGTGGCGGCCGCCACGCCATCCTCTTCCCGCTCACTGTGCTCGTAGTCTGCGTATCCGCCTTCGACGGTGATCGTCTGCAGAGGGCCGGCGCCGATGGCGAACGACGACCGCATCAGCTCCTTGGTCTGCTTCATGTCGATGTAGGCATCCTCGCCAGGGATGCCGTACACGGCGTCGTACTGAACGACCGCGGCGCCGATGCGGTTGTCTCCGAAGAAGTACGAGCCGCCCAGGGAATAGCCGTCTCCGTCGAAGAACGAATTGCCGAGGATGCCTCGCGGCGTGTCGTAGTCGTCGGCCTTGCGCTTGTAGCCGTCCGCATGGAGCGCAAAAGAAGAGCCCAGGCGCGCATCCAGGAGCGCCGAGCCCTGGCGGGTATCGGCGTTGGTGCCGTAGAGCCCGCTCACTTCGCCGGACAAGGATTCCTCCGGCAGTTGCGTCGGCACCCGGTTGTTGATGGCATTGACGACCCCGCCGATCGCCTGGCTGCCGTAACGCAATGTCGCCGCACCGCGAACGACTTCGATGCGCTGGGTGGCCAGCGGATCGATGGGGATGCCGTGATCCGGCCCGAGGTCCGAGACGTCGAAGCTGCCGATGCCGCTCTCGAGCACGCGCACGCGATTGGCGTCGAAGCCCCGGATGACGGGACGGCTGGCGCCAGCCGCGAACGAAGTGCCCGAGACGCCGGGCGTGTAGGCGAGCGCGTCCGAGAGATTGGCGCCGCCGGCTTCCAGGATCTCGTCGCGACTCACGCTGTCGACGAGCGTGGCGAGCTTGTCCTGGTCCGTGATGGGCGAGGCGGTGACGACGACGGTTTGAGGAGGGGATGCTTCGTCGTCCGCCCAGGCGGGGGCCACCGTCGCGAACGTGGCGAGCGAGAGCGAAATGGAAATCGAAAAGGCGCGGGCGCGCGCCAGCGGAACGCAGTTGCTGTTCATTGTGAAAGACCTTGCGAATGACCGGAAAGCCCGCACGCGAACGTCGCGCGCAGGGTGGGCCACGGCGCGTGCGCCGCGGCGATGGGAGCTCAGGTCAGTTCGAAGGCGGGCGGGCCGCGCGGCAGGCGGCTATCGACGTTGCGGCGGACCGCACGGACGACCGAGGTCGGCTCGATGAGCCGCCGTACGGCCAGAACGGGCTTGCCGACCACATGGGGCGCAGCAGACGGCCCGCTCGTGCTGCTGAAGTGCGAACAGAGATCGCAGTGCCCGGCCTTGTGCGGTGCCTGTTGCCCTTCGCTGTGCGACAGGTACGCCGTGGAGCCGCACAGCAGTGCTGCGACGGCCAGCGCGGCGATCCAACGGCGGAACAGGGTCAACTGCATGACCGGGGGAATGTACCGCCTAACTCGAGCGTGCGCCACCGCCGGTGGGTGAGGAGGTATTCGCTAGAACGGGAAATGCGCCGTATCCGGTACCAGCACGGCGCTCTTGGCGCTGGGCGTCGTCACCGTGGTGCTGGTGCCGGTGTTGCAGGCGACATCGGCAGGGTTCGCTCCAGGGCCCGTCGCGGCACCCCAATAGATGCGGTCCGCCACGATCCTGGTGTTCGACTCGTTGCTGATCCCGCAATTCTTTGGGCGATCGACCGCCGTGCCGTTTCCGTAGAGGTTGCTGTTGCGGACGTTGACGGCCGTGGGCCCGGTCGTCCCGGAGCCCTGGAGGAGCCGCACACCCGTCACGAGATTGCCGATGGCGGAATTCTGGTCGAAGAGCGAGATGGGGCCTTGAAACTGGAAGCCGACGAGGTTTCCGGTCGAGACGTTCTGCTGCACCCGCGGAGCCGGCTTGCCCGTCAGGCCTTGAGCGGAGAATCCGACTCCGTTGCCTTGGGCCGCGTTGCGGATGAAGTCCACCGGGCGTCCGGCGCTCGCGAATCCCGTCTCGTTGGACAGAGCCAGGTTGAGCTGAACGAGCACGACTGGCCCCGTCGAGCCGATCTGGAATCCCGTCCCGTTCCCGGATGCGATGTTGCCGCCGATCTTGACGCGGTCACCCGCCGTGGCGGTGATGAGGCCGGCTGAGCGCCGGGCGCCGATCAGGCTGAACCCCTGGCTGCGGCGACCGAACTCCACGCCTGGAGAAGTGATGATCACCGGAGCATAGGACTCGAGCGCGGTGTTCGAGGAATTGCGGCTCGACGCGTCGATGCGCGTGATCGACGCGCCGTAGAGCGAAAGGATCGTGAGCGGCTTGTTGACCTCGACGAGGCAGTCCCGTCCGGAAGTCAGGTAGCCGGTCTCGTCTCCAGGGCTGATCAGCGCCCCATCGCCGTCGATATCACCATAATCTCCGGGGCCGACGAGAATCGTGTCTCCGCTCGATGCGTTTGCGATCGCTTGCGTGATCGTGCGGCACGGCGAGGCCTGCTTGCCGCAGGTGGTGCCGTCGATGCCGTTCGTGGCCACGTACCACCGCACGCCCGCGGCATTTGCGGTGCCTGCGACGCCCAACGCGGACATCGCGACGATCGAAGCGAGGGCTACGGAAATTCTCGGTCTCATATTCGTCCTTTGAATGGTTCTTATGCGCGCCGAGTGCAACGCGGGCATCTTAGAGCATTATTTCCAGTGCGCCAACAAGGACGCCAGCTCCGGAGAAACGAGCACCTGTCGGACGCATCGATGCGTCACCTGATCGCACCGCAGCATTCGGGTAAGCGGAACCTCACCCCGCTCCAGCGCTGCGGGACACCGATGCCCGCATGAGCCTCAGTGGCTGCTTGCCAGCTTCATCAGCACGATTCCGGCCACGATGAGCGCCGCGGCGACGCACCGCATGAGCGACAGCGATTCCCCCAAAGCGATCACGCCCACCACGAACGACCCCGCCGCTCCGATACCCGTCCATATCGAGTAGGCCGTGCCGAGCGGTAGTGTGCGCATGGAAACCGACAGCAACACGACGCTGGCAATCATGGTGACGACGGCGATGGCGGCCGGTCCAGGCAGCGTGAACCCGGCGGACTTCTTCAGAAAGAACGCCCAGGCAATCTCGAGCAACCCGGCGAAAGCGAGCAGAATCCAGGGCACGGCCCTTCTCCTTTGCGGAGCCGGGTCGTCCCGGACGTCGAACTGGGGGGATCGCAGGGGTCGTCCCCCACGGCACGGGTGATCCCGCGGCACCGGCTAGAGTAAGGGTTTCGGCGCGAGTTTCAAGGGAACGAGCCGTCGCACCAGCCGATATGCGAACCGCGCGCCCGCGATCGTCAGCGCCGCCTCCATCACCGTCATGCAAAACGCCACGAACACCGGCCTTCCCGCCGCCCGCGCGTGAAATTTCCCCACGGCCCGGTCCCGGGCCGTCTCGATGCTGTCGTAGAACGTCGGCACCACCAGCAGCGTGAGCAACGTCGAAGTGATGGTCCCCCCGATGATCGCAACCGCCATCGGGCTGTAGAACTCTCCGCCCTCACCGAGCCCGATCGCCACCGGCATCATGCCGGCGATCAGTGCGAACGTGGTCATCAGGATCGGTCGCAGCCGCACGCGGCCGGCGTGCATCAGTGCGTCCTCGCGATTCACGCCCGTCGCTTCCTCCTTGCGCGCGCAATCCAGCAGCAGGATCGCGTTCTTCGCTACCAGGCCCATCAGCATGATCACGCCGATCAGGCTCATCAGATTCAGCGTGTCCCCCGTGAGCCGCAGCGCGAGCACCACACCGATCAGCGACAGCGGCAGGGAGAGCATCACGGGCAGAGGCGCCGTGAACGAGCCGAACTGGATCACCAGCACGAAGTACATCAGGGCGATGCCCATGATCAGCGCCGTCGCCATGGTGCCGAACACCTCCTGCTGGTCGCGCGATGCGCCGCCGAGATCGAGCCCGTAGCCATCCGGAAACGTCATCGCGCGAGCGAGCCTCATCACGTCGGCAGTCACCTCACCAGAAGCACGCCCCTGCACGTTCGCCGAAACCGTCACCGTGCGCTTGCCGTCGAGATGCTGGATCTGCGCCGGCCCCTTGTCGTGTGTGATGCGCGCGATCTGGTCCAGAGGCACCATCATGCCGCTGTCGCCCACGGCCACCGGCAGATGCTCGATGTTCGAAGCGTCCACACGATCGCGCGGATGCAGGCGCACTGCAACGTCCCGCGACTCACCTAGCGGATCCACCCAATCCCCCACCTCCACGCCCGCGAATGCCACGCGCAAAGCCTGCGCCGCATCGCCTACGGAGATGCCCAGCTGGCTCGCGAGCCCGCGGTCGAGCTCGATGCGGATCTCGTCCTTCGGGTCCTGCTGCGACAGCCCCACGTCCACCGCGCCGGGCACTTCCTTCATCTGCTCCATGAACGCGCTCGTGATCTCCATCAGGCGCCGCGAGTCCGGCCCCGAGAACTGGATCTGCACCGGCTTCTCCGGCCCGTTGTTCAGATTCTCGAACACCACGTATTCCGCGCCGACGAGCCGGGCGAGCTGCCCACGAAGCTCCGCTGCAATCTCCTTGGAAGTGCGCTTGCGCTCGCCGCGCTTGCCGATGTCGACCCGAACTTCGCCTCCGCCTTCCTGCACCCAGGAGTCCGTGGACTGAACTTCCGGAACGGCGCGTGCGAGCTCCGCTGCCTTCTCGAGCTTCAGTTTCGAGTATTCCAGGCTGGCGCTCGAGGGCGTGCGCACGTTGATCACCAGCATGCCCGCATCGGAATCCGGCACGAACGAGGTGCCGCCGAACCGAGCCTGCACGAACACAGCGACGACCAGTGACAGGATCGCGATCGCCGCCATCCACTTGCGGTGATGCAATGCCCAGGCGATGACGCGCCCATACCGGTGGGCGTGATCGTCGAACCAGTGATTGAACCTTGCGAGCCAGGCCCCGATGCCGCGCTTCTGCCGCTCCCGATAGCCGACCGGATCGCCCCAGTACGCCGAGAGCATGGGATCCAGCGTGAATGAGATGAACAGGCTCACCGCCACCGAGGTCGCCACGGTGAGCGCGAACGGCCTGAACCATTCTCCTGCGACACCCCCCATGAAGGCGACTGGCACGAACACCGCGATGATCGACAACGTGGTCGCCGTGACCGCGAGACCAATTTCCGCCGTGCCCCTCTGTGCCGCAACCTTGCGCTCCACGCCCGTTTCCATGTGCCGCACGATGTTCTCGCGCACCACGATGGCGTCGTCGATCAGCACGCCGATCGCGAGCGACAGCCCCAGCAGCGTCATGAAGTTCAGCGTGAATCCGCACGCCCACACCGCGATGAACGCGGCGATGACCGAAGTGGGTAGCGCGAGCGCAGTGATCAACGTCGACCGCCAGGAGTTGAGGAACACGTAGACGATCAGGATCGTGAGCCCCGCGCCGAAGATCAGCGCATCGATCACGTTCCGCAGGCCCATCTCCGCATTGCGGCCGCCATCCCAGTTGACGTCGAGCCGCGTGCCCTCGGGCAGCGTCTTGTTGATCTCCTCCACGGCCTGGCGCAACCTGTTGCCCACGGAGACCGTGCTTGCATCCCGGGCGCGGATGATGGCGAAGCCCACGTTCAGGTGGCCGTCCCGCAGGCTGAAATCCCGGCTCTCCGCAAACCCGTCCTCTATGGTGGCCACCTGGCCCAGCCGCACGACGTCATCGCCACGCCGGCGCAGCACGATGTCCTGGAATTCCTCGGGCGATTCGATGCGCCCCACCAGGCGGATGCTTTCCTCGTCCAGCTCGCCGCGCACGCGTCCCACGGGCGCCGTGGTGTTCTGCATTCGCAGCGCGTTCACGACATCCGTCACCGAAACGTTGTACTCGCGCAGCTTCTCGGCGCGCAGCAGCACCGAAAGCTCGCGGTGCAGCGCGCCCAATACGTTCACGACGGCCACACCATCGATGGCGCGGAACCGGTCCGCCAGCACGTCTTCGGCGAGATGCGAGATCTCGGCATGAGAGCGTGTGTCCGAGGAAAGCGCGATGGTCATCATGGGCTGCTGGGAAAGGTCGAAGCGCGAGAGGATCGGCTCGCGCATCTCGATGGGCAGCTTGTGGCGCACCGAGGCGATGGCGTTGCGGATCTCGTCCGAGGCCTCGATGAGGTTCTTGCCGAAGTCGAAGATGATGACGATCTCGGCGCTGCTCTCCGCGGCGGTGGAGTGGATCTCGTACACCTGCGGGATGCTCTGCAGCGCCTTCTCGACGCGGGTGATGATCTCGCGCTCCACGGTCTCGGGAGAGGCACCGGGGTAGGGCACGGACACCGCCATCACGGGTTGCTCGACGTCCGGCTGCTGGTTGACGCGCAGGTTCCTGAGCGCGAGCAGGCCCATGCACATGAGCAGCAGCACGATGACGACTGTGGCCACCGGCTGGCGGATGCTGAAGCTGGAGAGAAACATGCGTGCTTGCGCCTAGCGCAGGGCGGCCGTTGCGGTGGATGACACTTCGCCCAGGCTGACTTTCTGGCCGTCGCGCAGGGTGGAGGCGGGGTAGCGCAGGATGCGGTCGCCTTCGAGCAGGCCGGATTTCACCAGCAGCTCGCCGGTGCGGGCATCGCGCCGGCCGAGCTCCACGCGCACCTTGTTCACGGAGCGGTTCTTGATGCGCCAGGCGAAGCTGTCGGCGCCGCTGCGAGTGAGAGCGTTTTCGGGGACGGTGAGGGCGGCGACGCTCGCGGCTTCGATGTGACCTTCGGCGTAGAGACCAGCGAGCTTCGGCAGCTGTCTGGCGTCCAGGAAGCCGACGAGGACTTCGACCTGCCGTGTAGTAGGGTTGGCCGAGGGGCTGACGCGCATGACGGCGCCGCCGAATTCGCGCTCACCGAATCCGTGCACGCGGAACGTTACGCGCTGGCCGACGGCGATTCCCGCGGCGGAATCCACAGAGACGCGGCCTTCGAAGCGCATGCTGCCGGGGTCCACTACTTTCAATAGCTCTTTGCCGATCTGGGCGGTGTCGCCTGTGGAGACCTGCCGGTCGCTCACTACTCCGTCGAAAGGCGCGCGGACCTGGGTGCGTTGCAGTTGCTGCCGGGCGGTGACCTCCCGGGTGCGGGCCATTTCGAGATCGCTCTGGGCGTTGTTGCGGCGAATCTCGGCATCTTCGACGTCTGGCGCAGAGACCAGGCCGGATTCACGGAGCTTGGTGAGGCGCTGGAACTGCCGCTCGGCTTGGGTGTGAGCCTGCGAGGCGGAGCGGGCGGAGGCGGTCGCTGCGGTGAGGGTATCGCGGATGGCGGTATCGTCGAGGCGGACGAGCAGGTCGCCGCGACGGACGGGATCGCCGTTCTCTTTCAGCACCTCGAGTACGACCGCGGAGACTTCGGCGCGCAGGTCTGCGCGGCGTTCGGGCTGCACGGATCCGGTGATGGAAGGGCCGGAGGTGGAGCGGTTGGCGCCGAGGGTGAGCAGGTCTTCGGGAGCTATCAAAAGCGGCTTGGCCCGTTCCGCCTCGCTGGTTTGTGCGCTGTGCGCAACGGCAGCTCCGCTGGTGCCGTCGCAGGCGGCAACCGCGAGGCCGCCCAGGAGGAGGACAAGGATAGGCACGGCACGACGCATAAGAGCTCCCCTGCAAACATCGGTCGAGACCTGCGGGCGCGGACCGCAGCGGCGGATTCACGGGAACCTGCCGTGGGCCTCGGTCGGTTACGGAATCGCGTATAGATGCCGGCAGCGAAAAATAAGTTGCAGCTCGTGGGACCAACGGGACACGACAGCGTCGCGCGGCTTCCGATCGCCTCTGCCGTCCCGCGCCGCTACGATAAGCGGATCCTGCCGCACCGTTCGTCCCGAGGTCTGCGAATGTCCACTGATTCCGCGATTCACCGCCTGCTGAGCCGGGCGGCCAACGTCGAGCCGCGCGAGACGGCGACCGTCATCGCTTCCTTCTGCCTCTTCTTCTTCATGTGGGCGGGGTACTTCGCCGTCCGGCCGGTGCGCGAGACCATCGGCACGGTGCTGGGCCGCGACGCAGTGGCGGACCTCTGGGTGGTCACGGCGGTGTTCTCCATCCTGGTCATCCCGTTCTACGGGCTCGTCGTGGGTCGTGTGCGGCGCAGTGTGTTCCTGCCGGGCATCTATGGCCTGGTGGCGCTGTTCCTCGCCGGCATCGGGCTCTCCATGCAGGGAGGCGAGATCTCGCCGTTCGTCGGCAAGTGCTTCTACGTGTTCATCAGCGTGATGAACCTGTTCCTGCTCTCGATGTTCTGGAGTTTCCTGCTCGAGATCTTCGATTCGGGACAGTCGAAGCGGCTGTTCGGGTTCATTGCGGCGGGCGGCAGCGCGGGGGCGCTGGCGGGGCCGCTCATCTCGGATCTGGCGGTGGGGAAGATCGGGAACAGCGGCATCCTGTATCTGGGAGCGGCGATGTTCATCGTCGCCATCGTGTGCCAGCGGGTGCTGCTCGGCATCTGGGCGGCGCATCCGTCGGCGGAAGGGGCCAGGCGGGGCGAGGATCGGCCCATCGGCGGCAATGTGTTCGCGGGCGTGACGCACATCCTGCGCCACCGTGCTGTCACAGATTTTCCTGACGGGGCGGATCGCGAAGCAGTTCGGTGTGAAGGCGCTGCTCACCTGGGTGCCGCTGGCGATGGTGGTCGGGTTCATGGCGATCGCGGCGACGGGCACGTTCACCGTGCTGGCCGTGGTGTTCGTGTTGCGGCGTGCGTGCGAGTACGCGTTCATCCGGCCGGGCCGCGAGATGCTGTGGAGCCCGCTGGACAAGGAAACCAAGTACAAGGCGAAGAACACCATCGACGTGCCCGTTTATCGCGGAGCCGATGCGATTGCCGCACAGGTGAACAACGCGGTCGCCTCTGCGGGTGCCGGCACGGTGGGCGTCGCTCTGCTCGGCGCCGGCGTCGCCGCCGCTTGGGGCTTCCTCGGCGCCTGGCTGGGGCGGAAGTACGAGGCCACCGTGTCGAAGCGTTGAGTGGCCTCGCCGTCGCCGGCCCGGGCAGCAATGGCGCTGGTCCGAACGCCAACGGGGTGGGCATCCCCTGCGCGAGTCAAGCCGGAATCGCGCGCCTCCTCCGTAGGAGGAGCAGCGCCAATGCAACCAACTCACCAAGGGCCCATGTTCCGCCACCGCCCTTGCCTTCCGGCTTCGCTGGAGGCTCTGGAGCTTCCGAGACCGTGACACTCACGGTCGCTGCGTGGGTTCGTGCACCCTGCTGATCGCCCACCGAGTAGCTGAAAGTATCGGCTCCAGCGTAGCCGGCATCGGCGAAATAGGTGATCGAGCCGTCCGCATTCACTTCCACGGTGCCGTGCGCGGGATCGCTCTCTATCGCCACACTCGCCACATCGAGCAGGCCGTCGGGATCTGCATCGTTCTCCAGCACGGACACGATCACGCTTTTGCCCGCCTGCACGCTGGCCGCTGCGTCGTTCGCCGCAACCGGTGCATCGTTCGTGATCGCGAACAGCTCGGCGCCGGAGTGCCCGTCGTTGCTCATGAAGAAGAACGACTGGCCCGCGGTCGCCTGTCTGGGTGGCTGCGGAGTGTACGGAATGGTGATCACCTGCATGGGAAGGACATCGCTGAGCCGGCGCGTCCCTTCCGCAGTGCCGTCGGTGCGCCAGAGGCCTCGATTGGCAGGAGTGCCGGTGGACACCTGGAACAATGTGATGCCGGTGAAGTCCGTGTACCCGAAAGGGAACGATCCGCCCTCCGGTTCGATGTCCAGCACGCGACGCGTGCCTTGCGCAGTGCCGTTGGTGACCCATGGCTCGACGTTTGGATATTCCGCGGAATCCGAAAGGCCCGGGAAATAGACCGCCGCGCCACTTGCCGTGATCTGGCTCGAGGCGTTCGCAGCATGCGAATAGCCGACCCGTGACGTGCCGGCAGAGGTTCCATCCGAGCCCCAGACCTCGGGAAGACTCGTGCCCGTCTGCGTCTCGAAGACGAGACGGTTCCCGGCGCTCTGGACTCTTCTCAGCGACCGGGGCGTTGCCGGATCGAACGACGTCACGGGAATGGTGCCCGCCGCTGTTCCGTCGCTCTTCCAGAGTTGTGTGCCCGAATCCTCGGTATACACGTTGAGGTACAGCGTGCCGTTCCACGCCAGCACCGGTGTCGCCCAGCCCGGCGGATCCGGGAACAGGCCGGCTTCGCTGCGCACCGCGAGGGATCGGGTATCGACGCTCCACAAGTGGCGCTCGCCAGGAGCGGCGCCGCTCGTCGCGGAGAAATAGATTCGTCCCGCGTACGGCACCAGATCGCAGGGCTGAGAGTCGGGCGAGCCGGGAAAGATGTCGGTCACCCGCCGTGTGCCGCTGCTCGTGCCATCGCTTCGCCAGAGCTCATCTCCGTGGTCGTCGGTCGCGGCCTGGAAATAGACGTAGGTACCCTCCGTGACGGCAAGAGGGCTGCAGGGCGATGTCGGCGGCTCTACTTCGAGCAACGCCGTGGTGCCTTGCGCAGTGCCGTCGCTTCTCCACAGCTTGAAGTCCGAGAAGCCATCCTTGGCAAAGAAGTAGAGCTGCCCGCCGCCCGTGAACGCATACCGGATCTGTGACGACTCCTCACCAGGCCACAGATCGACGAGCAGCCGGGTGCCGTCCGCAGTGCCATCGGACGTCCACCACTCGCGGCCGGCATGGCCGTCGTCCGCGGTGAAGAAGAGCTTGCCGTCGAGCTCGATGAAATTCTCCGGCGATGCGGATTCCGTCTGGCTTTCCGGCGCGATGTTGCGAACCTCGTGCGCGCCCTCGGCAGCGCTTTCCCAGGCCCAGAGCTCATGACCGGTCACGGCGTTCGCGCCGTCGAAATAGAGTCGGCCCTGCGCAAAAGCGAACACCGGGAAGATGCTGCCGCCCTGCACCTTGGGAATCGAGTGGATCAGCGTCGCCTCATCGGTCTGCAGGTCATACTCGAAAATGCGCGATGCGGGAGCATCGGCTCCGCCGACGTCCGCCAGACGCTGGCGGACGAACAGTCGCGTGGTATCGCCCGCCACTTCATAGATGGCGGAATCGGTGCCGAACCCCGTCAACCGGTGCGTTCCCGCCGCAGTGCCATCGGTGCGCCAGACTTCGTACCAGCCTAGTGTCGTGTCGTACTTGGAGAAGTAGTAGTTCGAGCCGACCTGGCCCAGCAGCTCGACGGGAGTGCCCGAGAGCAGCGTCTCGACGCTGCTACCGTCCGTGCCGTGGAGCTCGGGAACGGAGGCATTGTCCGCTGCGAAGAGATAACGCCCCGTGCCCACCGGGCCTCTGAACTCCGGCTGGTGGTAGGAGGCATAAGGCGCGGCGGTCGACAGTCTCCAGGTACCTCCGGGCGTGCCGTCCGTTCGCCACAGCTCGCGCACTCCGGCGCTCGGTGTGCCGATGAACAGGACGATGTCGCCGACACTCGTCAGGCGAGGTGGAACGGCGCCGGTCGAATCGTCGATGCCCGAGTCCGTTCCCGGCGCGACTTCGGGAAGGGGCGTCAGGCTTTCCGTTTGTGTGTCGATGCTCCACATCTCCCCGCCACGGTCGGACGTGGTCGCAGTGAACACCACGTATCGGCCCGCCCGGGCGAGTGACGGCTTGGGCCAGTGTCCTGCGGTGGCCAGTGGGAGCGGTCCAACGCTGTGCGTTCCAGCCGGCGTGCCGTCGCTGACCCACGGCTCGGAGGCGGAGCCGAGAATCTGCACGAGCAGATAGATCTTGCCGTTCGCGACGATGGCGGATTGCGCGTTGCCGTGGACGTCGCTCAGGTTGCTGATGGTGCGCGTGCCCGCAGCCGTGCCGTCGGTCAGCCACAGATCGACGTCCGCGTCGTCGTAACGCAGATAGGCGAGCTCGTTGCCGAATGCGCCGATGAACGTGGGATAGGGATCGAACGGCACCACTTCCCGCGTTCCGGCGGCCGTGCCATTCGTCACCCATAGCGCGGTTCCCCGGTTGTAGTTGGGCACCGTGAAATAGGTGAGGCCGCCGGCGCGATACGTTGCGGATTCGATGTTGCCGGTGGTGAGGACCTCTGGCGTGGCGAGGCGGGCCGCGCTCGTGCCGTTGGTGCTCCAGGGCAGCGGCGGGCTTGCTCCATCGCTCGCGGTGAAATAGGACCAGGCGCCCTGATCGCTGAAATTCCCGGGACCGGAGTCGACCGAGATGATGGTGCTGTTGATGTCCAGCACCATGTGGGCCTCGCCGGCGCCGACGGCCCGGGCGCCGATCATGACGAGCGTGACGAGGCCTGCCGTGATCCCGCGGTTCATCGCAACCCCCTGAAGCTTTCGAGCGGCATCGCTGCCTGCAGGACCTGGAAGGTCTGCGGGCTGTTTTTTCGTGCCGATATAGTGGCAGACCGTCGGGCTGGGCGCCTCATGCGGCGCAGCATCCGCCTCTTTCCCGGTCTGCCGGTGCGTTCTCGGATGCCGATTCTGTAAAGCCGGGCCGCGCCTGGGGTCAGCGTTCGGTGGGTTGCTTCCGCCGAAGCGTGACGGACTCCGATTCCGGGTCGAACAGGATCTGCGCTTCTCCGCGCTCGAGCTGACCCATCACGTGGGCCACCTTCTGCTCGAGCGCGAACTCGTGCGCGCCGTAGTCCGTGCCTTCCCGCAGCACGAAGGACTCGACGACCCCGCGCAAGGCCTCGGGCGAGAGCTCCCGATGGGGGATCGCGACTGGCGCCGCGCCGTCGAAGAACGGGCGCCCGGTCGTCTGCATCTGTTCCACGTGCCGCTCGAACTGCGCGCGGGCCTCGGCCTCTTCGTCGATCGCATACAGCTCGAACCGGTCGTCGAGATCGCAGCTGATGCCCAGCACGAAGCCCGCCGGCCAGCGCTTCAGCGTGACGGCGGATTCGGTGGCGTCGTGCTCCACCTTGCCGAGCACCGGCGGTTCCTCGTCCCCGGCCGTGCGCCAGGCTTCCTGTTCGGTGATCCGGCGCATCGGTGCCTGCTCTCTGCTCGTTGCCATCAGTAATGGAAGGACGATCCTAGGCCGCAAAGCCCGGCCGGGCCACCGATACGGCTCTTCAGTAAGATGCGAGCGTGGCTCGCAACCCTTACTTGCCGTCCGAGAGCGTGGATCTTCCGCTTCCCGCCATGGGGAGGGAGACGCCGAGGCGCGTTCGTGTTGCCGCAGGCCTCATGGTCGCTGCGTGGGTCCTGGGCGTCGGCGAGACCGTTCTGACCTGGGAGTCGGAAATCGGTGGGTTGCCGGTGTCATGGCAGGCCGGCCTCGTGGGGGCGGACATCATCATCTTTGCCGGTCTTTTATGGCTGACCTACAAGGTCTACCGGCGTGCGAGCTGGGCGCGCATCACTTATCTCATCATCGCGGTGCTCACCGGGCTCGGCTACGCGATTCTGCTCCGGTTGATGCCGCAGCCTCCGATGGGTTCGCTGGTGAACGGCATCGCGCAATCGGCAATGGAGGCCGTCGCCATCTATCTGCTGTTCACCGGCAGTGCGAGGAGGTGGTTCAAGCCTCAGGCCGCCGACGCGAGACGTTCGCGCGCCCATCCATGAAATTTCTCCGCTTGGTAATCCAGCGGCCTGCGGGTGTTCCCGGATTCAGGAAGGTCTGGTCGGTGTTCCGCTTCATCGGTCCGGACGCGCCTTGGCTTGTCCCCGGACGGTCGTGGTTGCCCCAATGGACTGGACAGCCCGCGCCCCGCTTGATTAAGCTCACCTCCGCCATGCGAACCCTGAAACCCCTCCTCGCGCTCGTAGCCGTATCGGCCGTAGCCATGCGCACGCCGTAGGGGGATTTCTTTCGAATCGATCCACGAAACCCCTGTCGGCGAGGCCGGCAGGGGTTTCGCTTTCTGGGGTCCCCCGCCAGCCGTCGCCCACCGGGCTTCACTGCACTGCAAAGGCTGGTACATGACCCATGAGCTCTCCGACTCGCACACGCCGCGCTATCTCTTTCCGCCCGCCCGGGTGCCGGAGGTGGCCGTCCGCGGGAGCAGCAGGCGCTTCCCGGTCCACCGCATCTACTGCGCCGGGCGCAACTACGCCGCCCGCGCCCGCGAGATGGGGCCTGATGCCGAACGGCAACCGCCGTTCTTCTTTCAGAAGCCCGCCGACGCCCTGGTGCCGAACGGAGCCTGCGTCCCTTACCCGCCGCGCACGGCAGATTTCCATCACGAGATCGAGCTGGTGGTGGCTCTAGGACGGGGAGGGCGCAACATTCCGGCGGCCGCGGCGCTCGACTGCGTCTACGGTTACGCGGTGGGCAACGACCTCACACGCCGGGATCTCATGTTCGCCGCGCAGGACAAGCGCCAGCCGTGGGAGGTGAGCAAGGCGTTCGATGATTCGGCGCCGCTCACGGCGATCCATCCGGTGGGGCGCGTGGGATATCTGCATCGCGGCCGTATCTGGCTCAGCGTCAACGGTGCGATCCGGCAGGACGCGGACATCTCGCACCTCACGTGGAACGTGACCGCGCTCATCGCGGAGCTCTCCACATTGTTCGAGCTGGTCGCGGGGGATCTCATCTTCACCGGCACGCCGGCAGGAGTGGGGCCCGTGCGCCCGGGCGATGAGCTGCGTGGTGGCATCGAGGGCCTGGAGGAACTGGTGACGACGATCGGGCCGCCGCTCGGCGCTGCCGACCCGCGGTCGCAGTTGCGGGCGGCGGCGGCGATGTAGGCAGGTGCCGTGAAACGGCAGTACACTTTTCATCAAGCCTCGGAACAAGAATGAAAAGGGCGCCCGCGTGGTACAGGATGCCAACCCGTATTCCCCGCCGCAGGCGGCGGTGGCCGACGTCGATCCCGACCGCGAGATTCCCGACAGGATCCTCGAGAAGATCCGCGGTGCGAGGAACGCCGCGCTGGTCTCGGCGGCGTTCACGCTCGCTTTCGTGATCGCGGCCTACTTCGGGGTGGGCTTCGCCACGCGTATCGACATCAGTCTCCTGAATCTGACGGACGTCGCGGTGATCCTGGGATTCGCTTATGGCATCCATCGCAAGAGCCGCGCCTGCGCCGTCGGCATCCTGGTGTACTTCATCGTCTCCAAGGCGATGATGTATTCGAGCACGGGACGGTCGGGCGGCGGCATCCTGGGCCTGGTCTTCCTCTATTTCTATGTGATGGGCGTGTATGGCACGTTTGCCTATCACCGGGAGCTGAAACGAATGGCCACCGCTGCCCAGTGATCCGTCCGGCCGGGCCACGGCGACTGCGTGCTAGCATCCGGCGCGGGAGGATCCAGGCATGAACGACGAAACGCGTTTCTCCGCCACCCGCCGCACCACGCTCAAGGGCATCGCCGCATCGGCTGCGCTGCTGTCATCCGGCGCTGCCTTCGGCGCGAGCGAAGGCGATCGCAAGGCACTGCGAACGGCCGTCGACTCCGGCTTCGACGAATCGGTGAAGCGCATCCAGGACTGGATCCACCTGCCCACCATCGCTGCCGAGCAGCTCAACATCGACCAGGGCGTGGAGCACATGTCGCGCATCGCGCGCGATGCGGGCTTCCAGAACGTTCGTTCAGTTCCCACCGGCGGCATTCCGGCCGTGTTCGGCACGCTGGATGCCGGCGCCAGGCGCACCGTCGGCCTCTACTTCATGTACGACGTGAAGCAGTTCGACCCGAAGGAGTGGGCGTCGCCGCCGCTCGAGGCGCAACTCTTCGATCATGCGCTGGGTCGCGCGATCCGCGGCCGCGGCGCCGTGAATCAGAAGGGACCGGAAGGCGCGTTCCTCGCCGCGCTGCATGCTTTCCGCAAGGCGGGCAGGAAGCTGCCGGTCAATCTCGTGCTGCTCGCCGAAGGCGAGGAGGAGATCGGCTCGCCGCATTTCATCAACGTGTTCAAGGACGCGGAAGTGCTCGCGGCGATGAAGCGTGCGGACGGCGTGTTCATTCCGTCCGCCGCGCAGAGCGCCAACGGTGGGGTCACCATCAATCTCGGAGCCAAAGGCATCATCGAGTGCGAGCTCGTGGCCAGCGGCAAGCGTTGGGGAAAGGGCCCTGCCCAGGACGTGCACTCCAGCCTCAAGGCGCAGGTGGACAGCCCCGTGTGGCACCTGGTGCAGGCGTTGCAGACGCTCGTGCGCGACGAAGGCAACACACCGGCCATCGACGGCTGGTTCGAGCACGTGCGGCCGCTTTCGGATCGCGAGCGCCAGCTGGTGGCGCAGAGCGCGCGGGCGCGCAGCGAAGACGAAGTGAAGAAGCAGCTGGGCGTTTCGCGCTGGATCGACGATCTGCCGTGGCAACAATCGCTGGAGCGGCTGGTTTCGCAGCCCACCGTGAATATCGAAGGTCTCGTGGCGGGCTACACCGGGCCCGGCGGCAAGACGGTGCTGCCCGCGCGGGCGGTCGCCAAGCTGGATCTGCGGCTCGTGCCGGACATGACGGTGGCGGACTGCCTGCCGAAGCTGCGCGCGCATCTCGAGAAGCGCGGGTTCGGGGACATCGAGGTGAACATGTCCGGCGGGTACGATCCGAACGAGACGGCGGAAGGCGCGCGTATCGTTCGCGCGCAGCAGGCGGTGTTCAAGCGCTCCGGCGTGGAGTACTCGCTGTTCCCCCGCAGCCCGGGCTCGTGGCCGGGGTTCGTGTTCACCGGAGATCCGCTGCGCAAGCCGGTGGGACAGTTCGGGCTGGGCTACGGGAGCGGGGCGCACGCGCCGGACGAGTTCCTCATCGTCGAGAGCAGCAACCCCAGGATCGCAGGGCTGCGGGAGGCGACGATGGGGTACGTGGACTTCCTGTACGAGATGGCGTCCCTGGGCTGAGAACCGATGGTCCGCAACGGCTACATTACGCAGCAGCAGGCGCAGAAGCATTACGGCCCCGATCCGGCCTGAGCGCGCCGGCATTGCATGCCGAACGATCCTCACACGCACGGCTTGTGGCAGAGGACGGCGCCGCCTGCGCCGGCCGTCACCACCTTGGGCGAAGCGCTCTCGGCGGACGTCGTCGTCATCGGCGCCGGCTACACCGGGCTTTCCGCCGCGTTGCACCTGAGCGAACGGGGCGTTTCGGTCGTCGTCCTCGAAGCGGCCGACATCGGGTTTGGTGGCGCGGGACGGAACGTCGGCCTCGTCAATGCCGGCCTCTGGGTCATGCCGGATGCCGTCATTGCCGCGCTCGGAACGATGTATGGCGAGAGATTGCTCGAGCTGCTCGGAGCCGCGCCGCAGCTGGTCTTCGATCTCGTCGCCACGCACGGCATGGATTGCGAGGCGACGCGCGCCGGAACGCTGCATTGCGCGGTCGGGGCGAGCGGGCTCGCGCAACTCGAGCAGCGCGCGTCTCAGTGGCTGGCTCGGAGCGCACCGGTCCAGCTGCTGGGTGCTGCGGAGACTGAGGCGCGAACCGGATCACCGGCATTCTGCGGTGCGCTGTTCGACGCGCGAGCGGGGACGATCCAGCCGCTCGCATATGTTCGTGGGCTCGCGCGCGCGGCCATGAAGCGCGGCACGCGTATTTTCGTCGGCAGCAAGGTGGTAGGCGCTGAGCGCGATGGTCAGGTGTGGAAAGTCGGCACGGCTGGCGGCTCCGTTCGTGCGGAATGGGTCGTCGTCGCGACGGATGCTTATTCCGAAGGCTCCTGGAGGGCCGTGCGGGCGGAGCAGGTGCGCATGCCGTACTTCAATTTCGCTACCGTACCGCTGGATGCCGGGGTGCTCGCTTCGATCCTGCCCGGGCGCGAAGGCGCTTGGGATACGCGGCTGGTGCTCTCTTCGTTTCGGCTGGATGCCGCGGGCCGCCTGGTGGTCGGAAGCGTCGGTGCCTTGCGCGGCGCAGCGGCGCGTGTGCACGAGAGTTGGGCACGCCGCGCGTTGCGCAAGACTTTTCCCCAGATCGGTGAGGTGGCGTTCGAGTCGAGCTGGTTCGGCCAGATCGGCATGACGGACGACAACGTTCCGCGCCTGCACGTGTTCGCGCCCAATGTCGTGGGCTTCAGCGGGTACAACGGGCGTGGCATCGGGCCTGGAACGACGTTCGGGCGCCTGCTCGCGGGCTTCGTGTCCGGGAGGTTGAAGGAGGCGGACATGCCGTTGCCCGTGACGGAGCTGTCCACGCCGCCGATGCGCGCCTTGAAGGAGAGCTTCTACGAGCTCGGCTCGGGCGCTGCGCATTTCGTCGGGGCGAGGCTTTGAGCATGCGCAACATCGAGGCAGCCGATGTCGTCGCGGCAACACCCTTCCCTCGGCTCGTCGATGCGCTCGCGGAAGCCTTCCGCGAGCCGGCGGCAGGTCCGTTGCGCACGCAAGTCGAGATGCGCAATGCCGATGGCTCCCCCTCGACCTTGCTCGTGATGCCCTGTTCGCGGGCAGGCGGCCGGTTCGGTTTGAAACTCGTCACGGTGAGCCCGGGAAACGCGGCGCGCGGGTTGCCTACGGTACAGGCGGCGTACGTGCTGGGTACCACCGGCACGGGCAGTTTCGATGCGGTGATGGATGGCACGACGCTGACTCTGCGCCGTACTGCCGCGGCTTCTGCGCTGGCTTCCCGTTTGCTGTCCAACGCGGATGCGCGAGCTCTGCTGGTGGTTGGAGCCGGGAGCATGGCGATGCCGCTCGTGCTCGCGCATTCGGCGGTACGCCCCATCGAGGAGGTGCGCATCTGGAATCGTTCATCCCGGCGCGCCGAGCAGCTGTGCGAAGCGCTGCGCCGGGATCATGGTGTGCAGGCTCGCGCGACTGCCGATCTGGCGGAGGCGACCGCGTGGGCGGACATCATTTCCTGTGCGACGACGTCATCGGAGCCGCTGATCCTCGGCCGGCACCTGCGGCGGGGGCAGCACATCGATCTGGTAGGCGCCTATACGCCGGCCATGCGCGAAACGGACGATGAAGCCGTTCGGCGGGCGCGAGTGTTCGTGGACGATCGCGCGGCGGCGCTGGCCGAAGCGGGGGATCTGGTTCAGGCTCTGGCGTCGGGTGCCATCACGGCGGCACACGTTTCAGCAGATCTCGGTCAGCTCGTCAGGAATGAAGTGACGGGGCGTGAGAGCCCTGACGACATCACTCTGTTCAAATCCGTGGGCCTCGCACTCGAGGATCTGGCGGCCGCCGAGCTCGTCCTGAACGCGGATGCGGGCCGAGCGCAGAGCAGCGGCTGAAGGCGCTTTCAGGGCGCCGCGGGACGCGGCAGACCAGCTCCACCGGATTCCAGCCTCAGCAACCGTTCCTTGTTCGCCATTCCGCCCGCGAAGCCTGTCAGCTTCCCGGTGGCGCCGATCACCCGGTGGCATGGCGCGACGATCGAGATCGGGTTCCGGCCATTCGCTGCACCCACAGCGCGCACCGCCGCAGGCTTGCCGATTTGTCGCGCGATCTGCCCGTACGAGCGCGTCTCGCCGTAAGGGATGGTGAGCAGCGCGGCCCACACCTTGCGCTGGAAGTCCGTGCCGGCGAAATCCAGCTTCAGCTCGAACGCCTTGCGCTTGCCGGCGAAGTATTCGCGCAGCTGCCTCTCCGCCCTGAGCAGCACGGGATGGCGCGCGTCTTCCGTTGTCTCGCCGAGGCGTACGCGATCCGGCCGGTCGTTCTCCCAAAGGATCGCCGCAAGGCCTTTCGCGCTGGCCACCAGCGTGAGCTCGCCCACCGGCGAGTCGATCTTCTTGCTGAAATAGGTCGTCATGGCACTCACCTTCACGAAACCGTCGATGCGCGTACGGTAGCCGGAACCGGACGCCGTGCTAGCCGTTTCCGGACGCCGAAACGCGCCGGCTTCGCTGTCCGAAAACGGCTAGTCCGGGCCGGGTCCCGCTTCTATAGTCCGCACTATGGCCCAGGATCGCAAAGCCCTCTACAAGGCGCTCGCCGCGCGGGATCCGCGCTTCGATGGCCTGTTCTTCGTAGGCGTCTCCTCCACCGGTGTGTATTGCCGCCCCATCTGCCCGGCCCGCACCCCGAAGGCGGCGAACTGCTCCTTCTTTGCCACGCCACAGGAAGCGGAGCAGGCCCGGTTCCGGCCCTGCCTGCGCTGCCGGCCTGAGCTCGCTCCCGGCAACGCTCCGGTGGACGGTTCCCAGCGCATCGCGCATCTCATCGTGCAGCGGCTCGAGGATGGCACGCTCGGCGAGGATGCCAGCCTGGAAACCATCGCTGACCAGTTCGAGTTGAGCTCGCGGCAGATCCGCCGCATCGTGCAGAAGGAGCTCGGCGTTCCGCCGGTGCAGCTGCTGCAGACGCGGCGCCTGCTGCTCGCGAAGCAGCTGCTCACCGAGACGAGCCTGCCCGTGACGCAGGTGGCTTTTGCCAGCGGCTTTTCGAGCCTGCGTCGCTTCAACGACGCGTTCAATTCGCGCTACGGCATGGCGCCGTCGCGGTTGCGGAAAAAGGCGGCGGAGGATGGAGCGGCGATGGCAGGGGCGGCCGGCACGGAAACCTCCACGCTGCAGCTTTCCTATCGACCGCCCTACGACTGGCCAGGCGTGCTTGCGTTCCTCGCCGGCCGGCAACTCAAGAGCGTCGAGTGGGTGACTGACCGCTTCTATGCCCGAACCGTGCAGCTGGGCGCCAGCCGCGGGTGGATCAGGGTTTCGCCCTCGAGCCGAAGGAACGCACTGCAG
>JBGAIL010000003.1:30761-56420 GCA_044225565.1 Steroidobacteraceae bacterium
ACGGCCTCACGCCGGTGCTGCCGGCACTTCTCACCCGGTTGCGCGATCTGTTCGATCTCGACGCGCGGCCGGACGTCATTTCGAAGCATCTGAGCAAGGACAAACGGCTGATGCCGATGGTCCGGCGTACGCCCGGCATTCGCCTCCCCGGCGCTTTCAACGGGTTCGAGCTGGGATTGAGGGCGATTCTCGGGCAACAGGTCACGGTGAAGGCCGCAACCACCATTGGCTGCCGGTTCGTGGAAGCGTTCGGTGAAAGCATCGTGACGCCGCATGCAGAGCTGAGTCGCCTGACGCCCGTGCCGGCGCGGGTGGCGAAGGCGAGCGTGGACGACATCGCGAGGCTCGGTATCGTGAGTGCCCGGGCTCGAAGCATCATCGCGCTCGCTCGAGCGCAGGAATCACTCGAGACTTCGCTGGATGGCGGCGCGCATCACGACCCGGAGCAGACGATCGCGCGGCTCGCGGAACTGCCCGGCATCGGGCTGTGGACGGCGCATTACATCGCCATGCGCGCGCTCCGCTGGCCGGATGCCTTTCCGAAAGAGGACATCGCCATCCGCAACAACCTGGGAGGCGTTTCCGCTCGCGAGGCCGAAGAGATGTCGCGGGCCTGGCGGCCGTGGCGCAGCTACGCGGTGCTGCACATCTGGAAGAACGGGCCGCCGGCTCGGGAGGCGTAGTGCTTGGTCGCCATCGCCGCAACGGATCGCGGCAGTGACCCCCGGGGCGTTCTACTTCAGCCAGCCGAATCCGTGCGCCATGACGCCCAGCAAGGCTGCGGACTGCGCGAAGTAGAGCAGCAGCGCCCAGATTTTGGCGGTAGCGATGGAATCACGTACCGCGTCGACTTTGTCGTTGAGTCGTTCCATTTTCGCGTCGAGGCGTTGGATGTGGGCCTTGATCTCAGTCACATCTGACTGGATATGCCGAACGTCTGCCTCGAGCGTCGCGACACGGCTCTCCAGGCTGTATTGAGTTTCCATCGACCAATCCTTCAGAGCAGCGTTCATGAGCTTGATGTAGATCATATACATCAATCAGTCTTGATTTTTTTGTTCACCGTGTAAGGTGGTCGTGACGATTTTCCTGTGAATCCATCGCGCGAATTTGTACGCGCAAGCGACGCGCAGTGATCGCCCATTGTTCGGACGTGTTTCGCGGGAATGCCGGTAGTGGTGCGTTGCCTCGAGCCTGCGACGTTCGAGTGCATCGTGTCGCAGAGGTATCGCGAGTACCTGGTGGCCTGGCTCGCGGACGCGGCGGTGGAATACTGAGACGGCCGTTCTTCCCGGTCGAGCCATTCTGGCTAAAATGGCCAAATGTCACCCAGGATCTCGGCCAGCGACGCCAAGAACAATTTCGGCAGCCTGCTGGACAGCGTCAGCGCGCTGGGGCGCGTGGACATCGTCCGTCATGGGCGTGTAGTTGCTGTCGTGCTCGCCCCGCGCGAGCTCGAAGCCTTGTCGGAAGCGGCCCACTCTTTCAAAGCCCGCATGCCGAAGCCCCCAGGCGATCTCCCGAGCGATCCGCGGCTGCGCCGACATAAACGCTGAATCCTGCTCGCGAACGGAGCTTCCCATGGCAAAGATTCCACCCGGCGTGGGTCCCAAATTCCCGCAGGTCGTGGTGCTCGTCGGAGCCACCGGAGACTTGAGTCGTCGCAAGCTCCTGCCCGGCCTCTACCACCTCGCCACCGCAGGCTTCATCCCGAGCTGCCGCATCGTCGGCGTCTCACTGGACGACCTCGACGCGAGCCGCTTCCGCGAGCTGGCGCTGGCCGCGCTCAAGGAATTCTCCGCCCGCAAGATCGTGGACGCGGACTGGAATGCCTTCGCGCAAACCCTGGACTACGTGCCCATGTCCGCTGGTCCGCAGGCGCTCGCCGCGGCGGTGGACAGAGCCGAGAAAGCCATCGCCACCGAATGCCGCCGCCTGCACTATCTCAGCGTGCCGCCGAACGCCGCGCTGTCCGCGGTGCGGCTGCTCGGCGAAGCGGGGCTCGTCAGCAACTCCCGCATCGTCATGGAGAAGCCCTTCGGCACGGATCTCGCGAGCGCCGTTGCGCTGAACGCGCGCCTGCACGAAGTGTTTTCCGAAGAGCAGATCTTCCGCATCGACCATTTCCTGGGCAAGGAGCCCGCACAGAACATCCTCGCCTTCCGCTTCGCGAACGGCCTGTTCGAGCCCATCTGGAACCGCAACTTCATCGACCACGTGCAGATCGACGTGCCCGAGAAGATCGGCCTCGGCACGCGCGCCGCGTTCTACGAAGCGACCGGCGCATATCGCGACATGGTGGTCACTCACCTGTTCCAGATCCTCGCATTCATGGGCATGGAAGCTCCCACCTCGCTCGAGCCCCGCTCGATCAGCGAGGAGAAGCACAAGGTGTTCCGCAGCATGCTGCCCATCAAGCCTGCGGACGTAGTGCGCGGGCAGTACACCGGCTATCGCAGCATCGAAGGCGTCAACGGCGAGTCGGACACCGAGACCTTCATAGCGCTCAAGTGCTACATCGACAACTGGCGTTGGGCCGGCGTGCCGTTCTACCTGCGCACCGGCAAGTGCATGGCGGAAGGGCAGCGCATCATCTCGATCGCGTTCCGCGAGCCGCCGAAGAGCATGTTCCCGCCCGGCTCCGGCGTCGGCGCGCAGGGGCCCGACCACCTCACGTTCGATCTGGCCGATGCCTCGAAGATGTCGCTCTCGTTTTATGGCAAGCGCCCCGGCCCCGGCATGCGGCTCGACAAGCTGAGCCTGCAGTTCGCCATGCACGACACGGGACTGGTCGACGACGTGCTCGAGGCCTACGAGCGGCTGATCCTCGATGCGATGCGTGGAGACCACACCCTGTTCACCACCGCCGAGGGCATCGAGCGCCTGTGGGAAGTCTCCATCCCTCTGCTCGAGGCTCCGCCGCCGGTGCGGGCCTACGCCCAGGGCTCGTGGGGCCCCAACGCCATCCATCAGATGATCGCGCCGCACGCCTGGCGACTGCCGTTCGAGAGGACCTGGCGGGACCCGAACCCCGCGGGGGCGTGAGCCTTCGCCGGCACGGGGCGATCCTGTATGCTGCGAAAAACCCCCCTGGAAACGTGACATGAACGCTCAGATGAAGCCCGCAGCCCCCGCTCGCCCGGCCTTCGGCACGGTGCTGGCGCCCACCATGACCATCGCCACGTACCAGAACGGCGCCTGGACTCCGTTCAAGGCACAGCCGGTCGCCCCGATTCCGATGCATCCCGCCGCGCACGCGCTGCACTACTCCAGCACCTGCTTCGAGGGTTTCAAGGCCTATCGCTGGGCGGATGGCAGCATCCACGTCTTCAGGCTGGACCGCCACATCGAGCGGCTGCGCCAGAGCGCCCGCGCCCTCGTGCTGCCGGAGCCGGATGCGGCCATGCTCGCCGAGATGGTGCGCGTCGCCATCGACAGCAATCGTGCGGACGTGCCGGAAGCGCCGGGTGCGCTGTACATGCGGCCCATCCTGTTCGGCACCACGCCCAACATCGGTGCGGCGTCCACGCCGGCCGGCGAAGCCACGCTCATCGTGCTCGCCAGCCCCGTTTGGGATTACTTCGCGGGCGGCATGAAGCCGCTGCGCATCTACGTGGAAGACGTCAACTCGCGCACCGCCACTCAAACGGGCCGCGTGAAGACGGGTGGCAACTACGCCGCTGCGCTCGGTCCAACCATCGAGGCGCGCCGCAAGTACAACGCCGACCAGGTGCTCTACTGTCCGGGTGGCGAAGTGCAGGAGACGGGTGCCGCGAACTTCCTGCTCATCCGCAAGGGTCACATCCTCACCCGCAGCCTGGATGCGAGCTTTCTGCATGGAGTGACGCGCGATTCCATCCTCACGTTCGCGCGGGATGCGGGTTACAAAGTCGAGGAGCGCGTGTTCACGGTTCCCGAGATGCTCGAATGGGTGAAGGATGGCGAGGCGGCGCTTTCCGGCACGGCTGCCGTGCTCACCGGCGTCGGCACGCTGATCCATCGCGACGTGGAGCACAAGGTGGGCACCGGCGACGTCGGTCCGCTCACTCGCGAGCTGCGCCAGAAGCTCGTCGGCATCCAGCACGGAGAGATTCCTGATCCGTACGGCTGGACTACGCTCGTCTGAAGCTCCACGTTTGAAGGACGGCCCGCCTCGCGCGCGCGTGGCAGGGCGGGTGATCGTAGAGCCCGCATGCGGTGCCGCTGTCCAGTGCCCGGATGCGCAGAGTCGCCCATTTGCTGGTACCTTGCGCGCCCCTGAACCTCCGGTCCCTGCGCCGTAACATGCTCTCCACCTCCAACGTCGCCATCCAGTTCGGCGCCAGGCCGCTCTTCGAGCACGTCACCGTCAAGTTCTCCGACGGCAACCGCTACGGCCTGATCGGCGCGAACGGCTGCGGCAAATCCACTCTCATGAAGGTGCTCGGCGGCGAGCTCGAGGCGAGCGTCGGCGAGGTGATGCTGCAGGCAGGCCTGCGCATGGGCAAGCTGAACCAGAACCAGTTCGGTTACGAAGACGAGCGGGTGCTCGACGTCGTGATGCAGGGCCACGTGGAGATGTGGCAGGCCATGAAGCAGCGCGACCTCATCTACGCGGACCCGCAAGCGAGCGATGCCGACTACATGAAGGCCGCCGAGCTCGAAGGCAGGTTCGCCGAGTACGGCGGCTACGACGCCGAGGCGCGCGCCGGCAGCGTGCTCACCGACGCCGGCATCGACGAATCGCTGCACAACCTGCCGATGCGCGAAGTGGCGCCGGGTCTGAAGCTGCGCGTGCTGTTGGCGCAGGCGCTGTTCTCCCGGCCCGACGTGCTGCTGCTGGATGAGCCCACCAACAACCTCGACATCAACTCGATCCGCTGGCTCGAGCGCGTGCTGAACGACTACGACGCCACCATGATCATCATCAGCCACGACCGGCACTTCCTGAACCAGGTGTGCACGCACGTCGCGGACCTGGATTTCCAGCAGCTGCGCATCTATCCCGGCAACTACGACGACTTCATGCTCGCCTCCACGCAGGCGCGCCAGCGCGTCGAGGCGGCGAACGCCAAGGCCAAGGACCGCATCTCGGATCTGCAGGAGTTCATCCGCCGCTTCTCGGCCAACGCGTCCAAATCGCGGCAGGCCACCTCGCGCCGGCGGCAGCTCGAGAAGATCAAGGTGGAGGAGATCAGGCCGTCGTCGCGGCAGAACCCCTACATCCGCTTCGAGCAGGAGAAGAAGCTCTACCGCTCGGCGTTCACGGTGGAGAAGCTCCACTTCACGTATCCAGGCTCGGACGTGCCGGTGCTGAAGGATGTGAGCTTCAACGTGGAGGCGGGCGAGCGCATCGCCGTCATCGGCCCGAACGGCATCGGCAAGACCACCTTGATGCGCCTGCTCGCGGGAGAGCTGAAGCCTTCCTCCGGGACCATCGAATGGGTCGAGAATGCCCAGGTGGGCTACATGCCGCAGGATCCGCAGGCCGAGTTCGCGAACCCGGCGAATCTCTACGAATGGATGTCCGCGTGGACGGGCAAGGCCGATGACGAGCAGATCGTGCGTGCGACCCTCGGCAGGCTGCTGTTCTCGGGCGATGAGACCAAGAAGCAGGTGAAGGTGCTCTCGGGCGGCGAGAAGGGCCGCATGATCTACGGCAAGCTCATGCTCACCCGGCCGAACGTGATGCTGATGGACGAGCCCACCAACCACATGGACATGGAGACCATCGAGTCGCTGCAGATCGGCCTGGAGAAGTACCCCGGCACGCTGGTCTTCGTCTCGCACGACCGGGAGTTCGTCGGCCAGCTCGCCAACCGCATCATCGAGCTGCGGCCGGGCGGCACCATCGCGGACTTCGGCGGCAGCTACGACGAGTATCTGAAGTCGCAGGGGATCGAGACCTAGCGTCGCCTACTTCGCGTTCGAGTCGCTCTGCGGCGGCGGCGCGGAATACCACTGCATCAGCGACACGCCGATGCCGAAATAGTTGGCGCTCTTGTTGTAGTCGATGAGGCTCTCGCCGTAGCCGCTGAACCACTGCACGTAGCCGCGCAGGTTGCCGTGAACGGGAAACGCCCAGGTGGTTTCGAGCGAGCCGTGCGAGCGGCTGCCGGTCTTCAGCGAATGGCGCAGCGTGGCGGAGATCTCGTGCCGCGGGCCGGTGTGGGTCAGCGTCATCTCGCCGCGGCCCACGAAATCCTCGATGTCGGGATTGTCGTCGTCTTCGGCATCTTCGCTGATGCGCCACCACGGCCGCAGCGAGACGACCCACGGCCCCTTCTCCAGCGCCACCGACGCCATGACGCGGTTCCAGCTGCGCGAGAGCGGCAGCGAGCGCCCGTTGGATTGATGATTGACGCCGAAGGTGGCGAGCCGCCCCTGCCAGCCGAACAGCGAATAGTTCGTGCGGAAGGCCATCATGAGCTCCGGCTCGTAATCCGTCTCGCGGAAGGGGCGGGACGCATCGGCGTTGAACACCTGCCAGCGCGAGGACTGCGTGTAGCCGAACCAGAGGTCGGACCAGTCACCGATGACGTTCTGCCACAGCTTGGTCTTCAGGCTGATCTGGAATTTGGCCTCGGTGTTCTCGAGGTTCAGCGGCAGCAGCTGGTCGTTCTCGTCGTTCGGGCTGCCGGGCAGCGCGTTGGTGCTGCTCGCGTGATACGCGGCGAGCACGTACATGGGCTTGTACGGCGTGATGCGGAACTGGCCGAGCTTCTTCCCGGGCCGCAGCTCCCAGCGGTCCTCGGTCATCAGCAGCGGCTCGGGCCGGGACGGCGACGGTGGAGTCGTGGCGGATTCGGTGAGCAGCGGCGCGCCGTCGACATCGGGCGTGCCGAAGAGATGGTCGTAGCAGGCGAGGCGGTCGGCGTCCGCCTTCAGCGCACGGCAGTCCGCCACCGCTTTTTGTCGAGTGGCCTCGTCCCCTGGAAGCTCATCGGCCACCGCGGCCTGCGCGAAGATTGCGCTGGCGAGCAGGGTCGTGGTCCATCCTGGCGAGCCCGCCATGAGTCTCCTGTTTCTCACACCTTCAGGTTATACGCCTTCCGGTTGTTCAGGTGCAGGATCATCCGCGCCGCTTCCAACGCTTCCGCTTCGTCCAGCACACCGCCCTGCACGTACACCGCGAGCGCCTGCGCCAGATACCGCTTGCCCCACCGTGCCGCGAGCCAGTACAGCTCCGGCACGTGATACGCATCGCTCCCGAACAGGATCTTGGACAGCGGCACCGCCTCCATGATTTCCAGATAGCGGTGCAGCAGCCCCTGGTGAATGAACGGCGTCATCAGCGAGAGCTCGAAGTACACGTTCGTGTACAGGTGGCTGAGCCAGGCTGCCTCGCCCACTAGCGGGTAACCCGCATGGATCGGAATGATCTTCGGCATGCGCAGCAACCCGTCCTTGTCGAAGCGCGCGAGCTCTTCCAGGTAATACGGATGCTGGTTGCGCAGGGTCACGGAGGGCGCCTCACCGTCGCCCGTGTGAAACTGCATGGGCATGTCGCGTTCCAGGCATTCTTCCAGCGCCAGCGTGAGCAGCCGTTCCCGCAGCACCTTGCCGCGCTGGTTCGGCTCCGTACGGTCCGTGTACTTGGTCTTGCGCGTTCTCTTGAATTCCTCCCAGGACGCCGCGGCCGGCGCGTCGTCGTAGGTGGGGTGGATCACACCGATGTCCGGCAGCAGATAGGACTTCATGCCCACCGAGCGCTTGCCGAAGTTGCCCGTGCCGTCCAGCGCATCGCGCACGCGCGCCACGAACCTGTCACGCAGCTCCGCGTAAGGCAGGTCCTGCTCGAAGAGCTCGTCGGTGATCGTCTCGACCCGCGCGATGTAGTGCGCCTTCGTGGAGGATGCGACGGCCTTCTCGAAGCGGTCCATGCCCTTCGCATCGAGCCCGTCCGCGTAGCCGGTGTCGATCATCGCGTTGGCGATGTTGCCGTCCTTGAACAGCGCCGCGATGTAGCCGAAGTAGTCTTTCCCGCGGGCGTTGCGCGCCTCGATGACTTCCGCGAACACCGGCCGGCAGCCCAGGAACTGCGCCATCTCCTTCAGCATGTACTTCACGAACACGCTGGTCTCGAAATGCCGGTTGATGTCGTCGAGCGTCTTGCCGACCTTGTACTGCTTGTCGAGCGCTGCGCGCGTGGCGGCATCGCCCTGCTTGTACTTGTCGTACACGCCTTCCGGGAAGTAGGCGGGTCCCGGGAACGCAGAGAGCGCAATGCGCTCGATGAACCCGTCCACGGTCGTGTGCGCATCCTTGTCGCCCAGCGGGTGGCAATGGGTGTCGTCCACGGGCATCGCGCCGATGGCGGCCTGCAGCCGCTCGGCCACGTCGCCTGAAGGCGTCGTCGCGCGCGCCGTCGCGGCGAGCCCCGCGCCAAGGAAGCCGCCCGCCAGCCCTGCGCTGCCGATGAACCCACGTCTCGTCGTCATGCTAGATCCCCGCGTACCACGAATAGCCATAGTCCACGACCATGGCACCTTTGCCGGTCTCGACCTTGTCGAGGCTGGCGACTGCCTGGATGCTCTTCACGAACTTCAGGCTCTTGTATCCCAGCTGTCGCTCCACGCGCAGCCGCGCCGGGCCGCCGTTCGGCACGGGCAGCTCGCGGCCGTTCATGCCGTAGGTGACGAGCGTCTGCGGGTGCAGCGCATCCAGCATGTCCAGGCTGTCCCACCAGCCGTCGGAGCAGTGGAACACGATGTATCGGGTTTGAGGCAGGGCACCGACGTGCTCGAGGATCCTCGAGAGCGGCACTCCGGTCCACTCGGCGATGGCCGACCAGCCCTGCTCGCAGTTGTGCTGCGTGATCTGCGTGCGTGCAGGCAGGCTGCGCAGGTCCTGCAGGGAGAAGGAAGTGGGCCGCGCGACCAGGCCCGTCACCGGCAGCCGCCAGTCCACGAATCCTCCGCGCTTGAGCCGTTGATATTCCTCGTCTTCAGGGTCCACCGTGTTGATGGCCGGGAAGTTCTTCGTGATCATCTCGCGACCGAACTCGCGCGCCAGCGTGTTCTTCGGCAGCAGCAGGCGGTGCGAGGCGAAGGTGAGCGCTTCACCGACGCCGAGCAGGCTGCCGTAGGTGGGCGGCAGGTGCGATTCACTGCAGCCCGCGAGCAGCAGTCCGCCCGCGGCCGTGGCCCCACCCAGCAAGGCACGTCTCGTGATGATGTGGCTCATGGCGCCTCCGGCGGCAGCCGATAGCGCCCCGTGATCATGGAGCGCATCTCGTTGCGGAATCCCACCAGCACGACCTGCGCGAGGTGGATGAGGAAGAAGAGGAACAGCAGTGAGGCCGAGATGAAGTGCACCGTGCGCGCCGACTGCCGGCCGTCGAACAGATCGAACAGCCACGGGTGCGCGGAGGCGACGGCGGGCGACATGGTGAGGCCGCTCAGCAGCATGACCGGGAACAGCAGGAAGATGACCAGGAGATAGGCGACTTTCTGCAGGAAGTTGTATTGCCGCGCTGCCTCGCCCGAGGCGTGCTTGAGTCGCAGGTGATCCCGGATGTCCTGGGCGATGTGGCCCAGTCGCAGCTGCGTGCGAGTGGGCAAAAGGTCTTTTCTCACGTGGCCGTTCACGAAGCTCGTTATGAGGTACAGCAGGCCATTGAGTACCAGCAGCCAGGCTGCGAGGAAGTGCAGGCTGCGCCCCCACCCGGTGTGCTCGAGGATGACCGGCACCGGCAGATCGAACAGCGAGGGTTCGCCGAAATAGCCCGTCTCCCCCCAGTACATGCGCGGGTGGGCGATGAGGATGGCGATGCCGCTCACCAGCAGCGTGAAGAAGCTGATGGCGTTCAGCCAGTGGGTGACGCGCACGAGGACCGTGTGCCGGTAGATGAGAGCCGCCTGGCCTGATTGCGATACCGCCGGCGGATACGGCGGCTTGCGGATGGGGTTCCTCATGCGTGGGCATGCCTGCTGCGTGAAGGGCCCAATCATGCAAGCAGGCGGCCGTGCCCCGCAAGCGCCTGCGTGCTATGTTGGCCGCAGGCTCCGAGCGACCCATGCACCCCAAAGAGAAGCTCAACGCGAGGCCCGACCTCAGATCCGAGCTGGCCGAGCGGTTTCATCGACCGCTGCTGAAATGCTTCGCGCGCCGCATCCGCGACCGTGCTGAGGCTCAGGACCTCACGCAGGAAGTGCTGCTGCGCGTGGTCGGCGCAAGCGGCCTGGCACGTGGAGCGTCGCGAGGCGTTCGTCTTTCGTATCGCCGTCAACCTGCTGAGGGACCGGCACCGCGTGGCCCGGCGCGGCGGCCAGGCGATCCCGATGGACGATGCGCTCGCGGTCGAGCTCGAAAACGAGCTCGTGGAGGATTTGTCGCCGGAGCGCGTCTTACTGAGTGAGGAGTCCCTCGCCGACGCCTTGCGCACACTCGGGGAGCTCGGCGACCGTACGCGTGACATTTTCATCCTCTTCCGCCTGGAGAACATGAAGCAGAAGGACATCGCGACGCTTTACGGCATCGGGCAGAGCACCGTCGAGAAGCACGTGATGAAGGCCGTGCTGCATCTGGCGGCGCGCTACGGCCGAAAGTGAGACGGCATGGAGCGAAAGGATGACAACGACGACGCGGCTGCGAGGCGCCTGATCGAGGCGGCGGCGTGGCGTATCCGCCTGATGGAGCTCGGCTGCGAAAGCAGCCGTGATTTCGAGGTCTGGCGCACCGACGACAGGCGCAATGAGGCGGCATGGCGTCAGATCGGGCATTCCTGGGAGCTCTTTGGTCAGCACGCGGCTTCGCCCGAAATGCTGAAGCTGCGTCGCAGGGCGCTGGATCAGGCCCGCCGCGCCAGCTCGATCCGCATCGCGCGCGAAGGTTGGAAGAGCGTGCGCCGTTTCGGCCTCGTCGCTGCGGCACTGGTCGCCGTAGTCGCGGGGACTTTCTACTGGCAGGCGGTTCAGGGGGAGGCGTATCGCACCGCCGCAGGCGAGCGCCGCGTCGTCACGCTTTCCGACGGCTCCTCGATATCGCTGGACGCTTCGAGCGAAGTGCGCGTGCGCTACGACACCGCAGCACGCGAGTTGATCCTGCGCCGCGGACAGGCACGGTTCACCGTGGCGCGCGATGTCGAACGGCCGTTCTCGGTGCTCGCGGGCGACCAGAAGGTGGTCGCGACCGGCACGGATTTCAATATCGACCTCATGGATGCCAGCGTAGTCGTGACGCTCCTGGAAGGGGTGGTCGAGGAGGGGCCGGCCGGCCCGAGGACCGCCAGTCATCGGCTCGGCGCAGGCATCGAGCTCGCCGCGGGCGAGCAGCTGGTCGCGACGCCGACGGCAGCCTCGCGCGTGGAGAGGACGAGCATCGATCGAGCGATCGCCTGGCAGAGCGGTCGCCTGGTATTCGAGAATGAGCCGCTTTCCACGGTTGTCGCTCGCGTCAACCGTTACTCGGCCCGCAAGCTCGAAATCGATGATGCGCGCGTTGCGGACCTGCGCATCAGCGGTGTATTCAATACTGGCGATTCGGAGAGCTTCCTCGGCACCATCACGCGCTATCTGCCGCTGAAGACACAGGTGAAGCAGGATGGCACCGTCGCAGTGCTGATGCGCTGAGTTGTTGTTATTTTCCCCTCGGGGCCCCCTCGATGGAGGATTTCGCGGACGCCGTCGTCTTTCAAGAGTACGAGACCCGCGACTGCTGCGGGCAGCCAGCCAGACGAGGGTCGATGTCCATGCAAACCCCCCAGCCAGCGTTCACCTCCCGCGCTTTGCGCACCATGAAGATTGCGCGGCCCTGGTCCCGCGTCGTGGCAGCAGGCTTGTCGCTGCTGGCCGGCGCAGGCGCGTGGGCCGGCGGCACCGAGCGCAGTTTCCATTTCGACATCGCCAATCAGACGCTTTCGCAGGCACTGCGGGCGTATGGGCAGATCTCCGGGCAGGAGATCATCTTCACCGAAGAGCTCGTGGCGGCCGCGAAGCCGACCTCGCTGCGCGGCGAATTCACGGCCGACGCCGCGTTGCAGCGCCTTCTCGAGGGCACGGGCCTCATCGCCGAGCGCTCGCCTTCCGGCGCGCTGATGATCTATTCGCAGTCCACGCGCTTTTCGTCGCAATCCGATCATGAGGGCGATCGCTCTGTCGGTTCGCTGGTCGCGAGCGGTGGCACGTTGCGGCTCGCCGCTCTGCAGGCCGACGGCGCCGCGGCGGCCGGCGCGCCCGCCCAGAGTTCCGATACGGCGGAACGTACGCAGGCCGAGGCGGCGACGGACGATGGAACCGAGGGCATGCAGCTCGATGAGATCGTGGTCACCGCCCAGATGCGCGCCCAGCCTCTCAAGGACGTGCCGATCAGCATCACCGCCCTCGGTTCCGATCAGCTCGAGACGTTGCGCGTGAAGAGCATCACCGACTACATCCTCGAGATCCCGAACGCATCCTTCACGAGCTTCGGCCCGTTCGGCACGGCAGTCTCGCTGCGCGGCATCAACGCCTTCAGCGGCGGGCAGTTCGAGCCGACGGCGGTGCTGATCGACGACGCCGGCTTCGGCGCCACCAACGTGAGCAGCATTCTCAGCGCCCAATTCCTCGATCTCGAGCGGGTGGAGGTGCTGCGTGGCCCGCAGGGCGTGCTGACCGGCCGCAACGCCCTCGGCGGCGCGATCAACCTGATCACCGCGAAGCCGAGCACCCGCGGCTTCGAGTTCGACGGCACGCTCGACTACGGCCGGTTCGATACACGGTTCCTGAAGGGCGTCCTCAATGCACCGCTCGGCCGCACGGTCGCCGTCCGCCTGGTCGGATACAAGGAAGATTCGGACGGCGCGGTGCGCAACATCGGCTCCTCCGGCGGCAGCTCGAGCACCGACAACATCGGCGGCCGCCTCGCGGTGCGCTGGCAGCCGAACGATGCGCTCACCCTGGACGTCGCCTACAGCTACGAAGACCAGGAGTACGGCATCCCCACCTACATGCGGGCGAACATCTTCCGCTCGCCGGAGGACCGGCAGTTCTTCATCGACGAGCTCGCCTCCTGGGGCGGTGATTTCTACGAGACCGATTTCTTCGAGGACGTGGGCAACAACGGCGGCACGGTGCAGAAGGACGTGCGCGAGTCGACCACCTACAAGAACCGCATCGCCTCGGCCGGCGTGCGCTACGAGTTCGCAGGCCACGCGGTGGATCTGAAATACGCCAACTATTCGTACGACTGGCGCAACACCTTCGACTGGGACCAGACCAACTATGCCTGGCTGCGCAGCACCTGGGGCGCGACGACCGACAGCGACTCCGCCGAGGTCAAGTTCTCTTCGCTGTACACCGGCCGGTTCAACTGGGTGGCCGGGGTCGGCTACCTGAAGGACGTGAGCGGCTTCCCTTCCATCGATGAGTTCGGCGACTGGGCGTACGGCGCGAACGACGGGCTGCCGATCCTGAACGGCGACTACAACCTCACCTACGTGAGCGACGGCCGCAGCGTCCTCAAGAGCCTCGGCGTTTTCGCCAACGGATTCTGGGATATCGGCGAGCGTTGGCACGTGTCCGCTGGCGGCCGCTACAGCGTGGAGAAATCGCGGTCGGGCTCCTTCTTCCTCGACGGCTTCGATCCCGAGCAGGCGGCCGACCCGCGCTTCGTGGAAGGCGCGCGCGTGACCGGCGCCGACATGCAGCCCGGCGCGAAGATCAAGAAATTCACGCCGCGCATCGCAGTCAACTACGACTTGAGCCAGCGGATCACCAGCTACCTCCAGTACGCCACCGGCTATCGCGCCGGCTACAGCAACAGCCCGCGCGCCATCGAGGCCGGCTTCCCCGGCGAGGTCGATCCGGAAACGGTGGAGAACTGGGAACTCGGCCTCAAGGGTCAGCTGCTCGGGGGACGGCTGTCGTTCGCTTCCGCGCTCTTCTACATGAACTATAGGGATCTGCAGCTCACCCTCGTCGAGGGCGACCCCGGCAGCAATCCGCTCGACCCCATCCTGGTCGAGTACGACATCAATGCCGGCCGCTCGGTCAGCCAGGGCATCGAGCTGGAGGCGGCCTGGGCGCTGACGGACCATCTGCAGATCTCCGGCGGCGCGGCCTATACCGACGCGGAGATCAAGTCGGTCCTGATCCAGGACCCGGACACGGGCGAGCGACTCACGCTGCGCAATCAGCCCGTCGTGGGTATCCGGCCGTGGACGGGCTCGCTGGCCGCCACCTACGAGCGTCCGATCACCGCGGGCCTCGAAGGCAACGTCAGGCTCTCCTGGCACTATCAGGACTCGATGTACACGGAGGCGACTTTTCCGGTGCAGGAGCAGGTGTATTTCGTCCCATCCTTCCAGACGGTCGATCTGAGCATCGGCGTGTCCGCGGGCGAGCGCTGGACGCTGACCGCCTACGCCGACAACCTGCTGAACGAAAAGTATTTCTACTCCACGCAGTTCGAGGCGGACACCAGCCGCCGCGGCGGCATGGTGTCGTTCACGCCGCGTATCTGGGGACTGCGCTTCAACGTGAAGCTCGGGAGATGACGTAGCCGGCGGCAGATCGCGATATCATCCGCCTCCGCCCATCGTCGAGGCGCGAGGTACGAAGATGATCCGATCGCTCATGGCCGGAAGAAGGGGCTTGCTGGCGGCGCTGGCGGGTACGATGTCTCTCGTGGCAAGCGGCTCCGGGCAGGCGGCGCAGGCCGCGATCCACGATCAGGCACTCGAGATCCTCAAGAGATCGATCGCCTTTCGCACCGTGCAGGGCGCCGGCCAGACCCCCGCCTACGCCGAATACCTCAAGGGCGTGCTGGTGGATGCCGGCTATTCGCCCGAGGACATCCAGATCGAGCAGGTGGCGGAAACCGCCACGCTTCGCGCCACGTATCGCGGAACGAACCGCAGCAGGAAGCCCATCGTGCTGCTCGGCCACATGGACGTCGTCGAGGCGAAGCGCGAGGACTGGGAGCGCGATCCGTTCACGCCGGTGGTCGAGAACGGCTATGTCTTCGGCCGTGGCGCGGTCGACAACAAGTTCGAAGTCTCCATGATGGTCGCGGCGCTCGCGAATCTGAAGCGTTCGGGCTGGAAACCGGGTCGCGACGTGGTGCTCGCGCTCTCCGGCGACGAAGAGACCGTGATGGCGAGCACGCGCTCGCTCGCGCAGCAGCTGAAGAACGCAGAGTTCGCGCTGAATGGAGATGCGGGCGGTGGCCTGCTCGCGGAGGACGGCAAGGCGGTCGTCTACGGCATCCAGGCCGGCGAGAAGACCTACGCGGACTTCACCATCACGTTCACGGACCCGGGCGGACATTCCAGCCGGCCGGGCAAGTCGAATGCCATCTACCGGCTCGCGGCCGCGCTCGACAAGCTCGCCGCCTATCAGTTCCCGGTGATGCACAACGAGCTGACGCTGGCTTATTTCGCCGCCAGCGCGCCGAACACGCCGGGCCCGGTGGGTGAGGCGATGAAGCGCTTCGTCGCCAACCCCGAGGACAAAGAGGCCATCGCCACGCTCTCCGGAGATCCGGACAACGCCGGCCAGCTGCGCACCACGTGCGTAGCTACCATGCTGAGCGGCGGCCACGCGCCGAATGCCTTGCCGCAGCGCGCCGAAGCCAACGTGAACTGCCGCATCTTCCCGGGCACTTCCAGCGAGAGTGTGCGCGAGACGCTGCAGAAGGTGATCGCGGACTCCGCCGGTACGGTCACGCGCTCGAAGGACGGTTCCATCGACAGCGCGGCGTCTCCGCTGCGCAAGGACGTGATGGCGGCCGTCTCGAAATCCATCCATACGATGTATCCGAAGCTGCCCATCGTGCCGTCCATGTCGGCCGGTGCCACCGATGGCATGCACTTCCGCGCGCTGGGCGTTCCCACGTACGGCGTGTCGGGCCTCTTCATGAAGGCTTCGGACGACTTCTCGCACGGCTTGAACGAGCGTTCGCCCGTCGCTGCCATCGACGGCGCGCTCGCGCACTGGAACAACATCCTGAAAGACCTGGCGAAATAGCCGGCAGATCGAAAGGGTCAGTCATGAGTCATCTGAGAAATGCCGCGGCGCTGCTCGCGCTGTGCGTCGTCCTGTTTCCCGCGGCCGGCCCCGCGCAGAACGCGAAGGCGGGTACGGACGAGCGCCCGAAGAAGTTCGTGCCGACGACCGAGGGTTACGACTACGAGCGCCGCGAGGTGATGATCCCGATGCGGGACAAGGTGAAGCTCTTCACCGTCATCATGATTCCGCACGGCGCGAAGCGCGCGCCGATGATCTTCACGCGCACGCCTTACAACGCGGCCGACATGACGCGGCAGGTGAAGAGCGGGCACATGGGCATGGCGCTCGACGGCTACGACAGCATGCCGGACGTGGAAGCCAACGGTGACTACATCCGCGTCATCCAGGACGTGCGCGGCATGTACGGCTCGGAAGGCGAGTACGTGATGAACCGCCCGCTCGTCGGCCCGCTGAACCCGACGAAGGTGGACCATTCCACGGACACCTACGACACCATCGACTGGCTGGTGAAGAACGTGCCGGAGTCGAACGGTCGCGTGGGCATCATCGGCATCTCCTACGACGGCTTCACGCCGCTCATGGCGCTGGTGAATCCGCACCCGGCACTGAAGGTGGCCGTGCCCATGAACTCCATGGTGGACGGCTGGCGCGGCGACGACTGGTTCCACAACGGCGCGTTCCGCTCACCGAACCTCGCGTACATCTACGGCCAGGTGGCGACCCGTGACCATTCCCTGGAATGGTGGTCCAGCCATCGCGACGAATACGATTTCTGGATGCGCGGCTCGGTGGGCGAGATCGCGCGCCTCTACGACCTCGAGCAGATCGGCTTCTGGCGCAAGGTCATCGAGCATCCCGCCTACGACGAGTTCTGGCAGGAGCAGGCGGTGGATCGCGTGCTCGCGAAATATCCCCTGAAGGTGCCCGTGATGCTGGTGCATGGCCTCTGGGACCAGGAGGACATCTACGGCCCGCTCGCGGTCTACCGGGCGATCAAGCCGAAGGATGCGAACGGGGACATGGTGCGCCTCGTCATGGGCCCGTGGAATCACGGGCAGCAGATCGAAGAAGCCAGCTCGCTCGGCGCCGTGCGCTTCGGGCACGACACGGCGCTCTGGTTCCGGCAGAAGGTGCTCGCGCCTTACCTTGCCGAGCACCTGAAGGACGGCGCGCCGAAGGCGGATGTCGCGCCCGTCACCGTTTTCGAGACGGGCAGGAACGAATGGCAGCGTCTTTCCGCCTGGCCTTCGGGCTGTGATTCGGGCTGCACGACGCAGGCGCGCAAGCTGTATCTGAAGCCGAAGGCGGGCCTGGGTTTCGAGCCGGCGGGTGGCGCGCATGCCACCGAGGACTACGTGTCCGATCCCGCGAAACCGGTGCCTTATCGCGCGCGACCGATCCTGCCCACTGGCTACGAAGGCGAGCTCACCTGGCCGCGCTGGCTGGTGGACGATCAGCGCGAGGCTTCAGGCCGCACCGACGTGCTCACGTTCGTCACGCCGGTGCTCACCGGGTCGGTGAAGGTGAGCGGTACTCCGCAGGTGAACCTGAACGCTGCGACCACCGGCACGGATGCGGACTGGGTCGTGAAGCTGATCGACGTGTATCCGGACGAGGTGCCGGGCGACCGGACGATGGGTGGCTACCAGCTCGCGATCGCGATGGATATTTTCCGAGGCCGGTATCGGGAGAGCCTGAGCAAGGCCGTGCCCATCGAGGCGGGCAAGCCGCTGGACTATCGCTTCGCGTTGCCGGACGTGAACCACGTGTTCCGCAAGGGCCACCGGATCATGGTGCAGGTGCAGTCGAGCTGGTTCCCGCTCTACGACCGCAATCCGCAGAAGTTCGTGCCGAACATCTTCTTCGCGAAGCCCGAGGACTACGTGAAGGCCACGCACCGTGTGACGGTGGCGGGTCCTCAGGAGAGCTATCTGGAGTTGCCCGTGGTGGTGGGCGGCGCGTCGCAGGCCGCCGCGGGCGGCTGAACTGATGGTGCGGCACGCGCGGGTCACACCGCGCGCGTTGCGCGTGTGGATCAGCCCGCGCGGGCGTTGCTGTAGGCTTCCATCAGCAGCCCCGTGCCACCGCCCGAGATGTGGGCAACTACCGCCGTGCGGCGATGCAGTTTGGTGACCGCGCCGAGGTTGATGGCGAACGCCAGCTCCACGTGCTGCCCCTTGCGCAGACCGAGATTCGACGTCTCGATGAACACGCCGGTGGCGCTGAGATTGACTGCTTTGCAGAGACGGCGCGGGCCGCCCCCGATGGAGAGGTATACGGACGTACGGGCACGATGCCTCGTATGCAGGCGGCGTTCCACTAATCGGTCCTCGATGAAAGTGAATGCTGCGGAGGGCAGTGGCGGCCATTATGCATGGGCTTGGCCGTACGCCGATGGAGACACGACATTAATCGTGGCAGTTTCATCGGGCCTGAATCGTGCGTGTGGCGCCGAATTACGTCAAGAGGGTCACGGCAGCCGCACCCGGACGGCGACCGGGCAGTGGTCGGAAAGGCGGGTGCGGCGTGCATCCGCCGCCGTATAGGTGATCCGCTCGAACGAGCCGGGCACCAGCGCGATGCCGAGCGCGCGGGAAAGCACGATCGAATCGATATATCCGCCGTACCCCTGGCCCGGCCGGCAGTTGCGGAAGGGAGCATGCTCCGCGGCATTCACGAGATCGGCCTCGGGCGGATCACTGTCGTCGAGCTCGGGCCACATGGCGAGCGGCTGACCGCCCGGCGTGCGCGCCGGGCCGCGTTCCGCGAGCAGGTCGCGGTTGAAGTCGCCGAGCACGGCGAAGCGCTGGCCGGCGCGCGCACGCGTATCGATCCATGTTTCGAGCGCGGGGATCTGCCGTGCGAGCTCGGCGCATGCTTTCGACGGGCCGTTCAGTGGGTCGCGGCTGCACCCCGATTTCAGATGGATGCTGAGCAGGTGGATTTCGCGTGGTGAGTCGGGGAACAGTACCAGCTGCGCACCGCGCCGCAGGCGATCGTTGGGAGCGAGCGTGCGTACGTCCGGCCCGCAGCGGTATGGCAGGCCAACGCGGATGGCGAAGCCGTTGTTCTGCACCTGCGCGCGCGCCGTGAAGCAGAACCCGTATCCGGGGAACACCAGCGCTGCGGCGGAGGGACCGTCTACTTCCTGCAGGGCGATGACGTCTGCGTTCAACTGGCTGGCGTAGCGCGCGAGCGCTTTGAAGTCTCGCGTGCCGCGCTGCAGTGTGTATGCGACGTCGCAGGGGATCTGCCGTGTGTTATTCCGGGGCCGTGGACCTTCGGCAGGCGCGCAGGTGGGTTTCAGTGCCTTGAATGCTTCGGGTGCGATGAGCCATTCGAGGTTCCAGGTGGCCAGCTTGAGGGTATGGGGGTCGGGCGCCGCGTTGGCGCTCGACCAGAAGAGAGTGATGGCGGCCGCTGCGGAGACGATTCGACGCAGAGGTGGGATGCGCAGGCGCAAGGAGGTTGTCGGAGAGCGGGTTGTCACTCCTCGAATATACTGCCCTGCGCTCGAGTGAGGCGAAGCGAACTGGGGTCGAGCCAGCCGCGGTATCGCACCAGTCGCCCGATGCCGGGTAGTCCGATTTCCACATCGAAGGTGAATCGCCCGAGGTCGTCTACGCGCTCTTGAGCGCGGGTCCAGGGCCTCATGAATCGAGGCAGGCGGAGAATATCGATCTGCGGGATTCGCGGCCGGGCAAATGGCATTGATGAGCTCGATCCGACCTTGGTGTGCAATGAGCAGGGCGCATGCGATCTCCTCCGTGAGATAGAGCTTGAGGAGCGCACTCGGGTCGATAAACCCTTTAGTCAGGGCTTACCGGCGCACCGTAACGAGCAACGGATGCGCTTTTCGCCTTCGTGCTGGAGCAGGAGGTTTGAGTACCGGGCGAGTCGAAGCGGCTACCGCCAGCAGGTCTCCCTGGGATTCGAGGCGGAACCCGTGGCCCCCTTGGCACCCGTGTGTGTAATGGTGAAAGTCGTGCACTTTCCGTCGTCGTTCTGTCCGCCGGTGGTTGTGGGGGTTGCGGTGGCGTTGTAGCCGGTTCCACCACCGGTCAGAGCGACATTCAGCGTGTAATAGCTGTTCTCCGTCCCCGTGCCGATTCCGATGCCGGCCGGCATGGGGTCGGTGAGGTTCGCCGTATAGGTGTTGTACTGCAGATAGTACTTCTCCTCCGCGGCCTGCAGGCGCATGAGCGCCGTGGTGGCGTCGGTGCGCCGCGAGCGCAGCACGTAGTCGCGATAGCTGGGGATCGCGATCGAAGCCAGGATGGCGATGACCACCACCGTGATCATCAGCTCGATCAGCGTGAAGCCACGCTGTGTCTTTCGCTTGTCCATTCCGTGCACTCCTGGCGCCCGCTACTGGCCTGAATTCCGTCGCCAGAAGGTACGTACCGTACCGCCGACGCCGACGCACTTCTTGAGTACCTCGACGCCCGCGATGCAGATGGTGGACGCTCCACCATTATTGTTGCCATTGCCGTTGTCGTCTCCGGCCAGCTCGTTCAGTACCGCGACGTTGATCTGTCCGACGATACCTTGCTGCGCGAGAGAGGTAGACAGATCATCGTTGTCGATGGCGCCGGTGTCGTTGAAATCCAGCGCTGGACGACCGCTGTCGATCGAGATCGCATAGGCGCGATTCGTGTTCGTCGGATAGCAGGGGCCGAGCGCCGCCCCCGGCGGGCCCGGATCGAAGCTCGGGACCAGCACCACGCCGCTCACGGTGGTGGCTTCCGCCAGCACCTTCTCCCCCGAATGGCTCAGGCCATTGAAGCGAAGCTTCCAGCCTGCAGCCGTCGCGGAAATGGTGGTTCCCGTCGGATTGGTGGTGATATCGACGAGGTCGCCATCCAGGATGGCGGTGTAGTTGTTGTAGGTAGATTGGTCGAGCTGCGAGAACGGCTGGCGGTCGCGCACGGCATAGAACCGTTCGTCAGTCACCGTGTCCAGCGGATGTCCCCGATAGCCGGAGCCGATCGAAATGTTGTAGTACGGATCCTGTCCACGACGGGAAATGAGCGCGACGTCGGGTGCGTTGTAGAAGCGACGTGCTGCGGTGGTCGCGGACGCGCCGGTTCCGGCAGCGCCCAGCTTTGCGATGACACCCCCGGTCACGAGAGAGCCCGACGTGTTGCCATTGGCGATGTCGAATCGCCAGATGCGACCACCCATGTCGCCCGCGTACATTCTGTCCGCGAACTGGTCACCGTTCGTATCCAGCACCGTGATACGCCCGGGGATCGAGTTGTTCATCGTCTTGCCCGGGTCGCTGATGTTGATGAGCGGCAGGTTGGCGGCCAGAGTGTCACCGGCGTACCAGAGCAGGCTGCCCGACTCCGCATCCACCATGAAGATGCGCTTGCCGACGCTGTCCGTGCTGTAGGCCTGGTTCTCCTGGCCCCGGTCGTACCCCCCACCGAAGATGAGCACGAACTTCTCGTGGTTCTGAGTCTTGTCCGTGACATTCACGCGCGCCACGGTGGGCGGCGACCAGGTTTCACCCACGCCGGGCAGATCGGAAGGCCCGATGTCCCATAGCAGCTCCGGCTTGTTGCGGTCCGTGACGTCGAGAGCGTAATAGCGGTTGCCGCCACTGCGCATGCCGAAGAAGATCCACACTTTGTCGGTGCCGACATCCACGATGCCGTTCTGGTTCGCGTCGAATTTCAGCACTTGGACGTCGCCGTCGAGGCCGTAGGTCCGTTCCGCGATCGGCCGGTCGGCCACCAGCGTCTTCAGTCGTTTGAGCAGCTCGGGCGGAATGAAGGCCCAGAGCTCCTGGCCGCCGCCGGTGGTGATGCCGGTGATGGCATGCAGGAAGCCGTCGTTCGTCGGCACGAACACGACGCTGTCCATCTCGGTCTTGCCGCCGCTGGTCACCTCGCCGTAGACCACTACGCCGGGCTGGCCGTGCATGGGGTCACCCATGGTGTACATGGGCGGCCGATCCTTGTCGCCGTTCGTATAGCCGCGCGTCCAGTTGATGACCGTTTCCCGCGATGGATCGGTCGGGCCGATGGCCAGCACTGCATCGGTCAGCGCGGAGGTGTTGCTGACGTCGAAGATGTTGTTTACGTCTCTAGAGAGATCCTTGCTGCCCAGATAGGTATAGATCTTGCGGTCAGCCGGATTCGGCAGCAGCTTCGCCGCGCCACCCTCGGTGACGACTGGGCCATCGGGCTCGGTCGACCAGATGCTTCGAGTGCGCTGCGCGAAGAACCCCGTAGTGGAGTCGACGGCGTTGGCACCGTCCCAGTCCTTGATCTGAGTGCCGGACAGTGTGTATTTCTTGAGGTTGCCGGCCCGCGTGCGGCATCGGCGGCCTGGAACAGCCGAGAAGAACAGGTCGTTCTCGGTCCGCGCGCGGTTGAACGCGTTCACCGAGATCGACGGCGTCACGAAGGTCTGGCTGCGATCGGAGGCGGCCGTGAAGATTTCCTGCAGGGCATTGGTGAGCGAGGGGATGTCCGTGCCCGTGTAAGCCTTGTTCGTGCCGCCCTTCGCTGCGATGGCGTCGAGATAGGCGAGGCTGCGCTGCACGGAGCTGCCGAAGCCGATCATGTACGTCGAGACGGTCTGCGTGTCCGGCAGCGGCGAGAGATCCTGCGTGTGCAGGTATTCCGCGAGCTCGTCCGTGCAACGGCCCGTGCCGCCGCCTTCGACCGGGCTGTCGGGCAGGGCGCAGGTCTTGCCGATCATGGTCTGGATGTCGGAGTTGCCTCGTTGTCGATGTCGGTTCGCCGTCGGTGGGAATGCGATGTAGTTCTTCTGGCATTTGTACTCGATGGGCGACTTGTACACGTTCTCATTGGCCGCCGTGCGCGAGCTCGCCACGCTGTACACCGGCCTCGAGCTGTTGCCGAAATGGACGCCCGCACCCTTCATGTAGAGCGCCGCCTCGTACAGCGTTTCGGACAACGGGGTGTTGCCTGCACCCGAACGATCCGTAAAGCCGCTCAGGGTCGTGATGATGGAGTTCCGGCTCGTGTCGATGTCCTCGACGGGGTGCAGCACCATGCCGCCGTGCGCATTGCTGTCGTAGCGCATCAGGCCGAGCTTCACGCCTTCCAGGGTGTTCGCGATGCTGGTGGCCACCTCCCGAACGATCGCCGTGCGCGTCATCTGTACCGGTGCGCGGCCGTAGTTCCAGTAGTTCAGGTAATTACCACTGTAAAAGAAGTATTTCGTACCCACACCGTTGCAGCGCACGTTGCCGCTGTCGCTGCTCACGAGATCTTCCCAATCGCTGCCGTGAAGCTGTGTCGCGGCGAGATCCTTGGTGGTGAATCCCTGCTTCTGGTCGAGATTGTTGAGTGTGGCGCAGGTATTGGAGGATACCGGGAACCAGGCCGCGGTCGAGCAGTCGCTGGGCGGCTGCCCGTTGGTCGCGAAGTAGACGCGGTCCGCCTGGCAGGAACCGCCGTAGGTAATTTCGGCCTTGTAGATCGGCACCGTCGTTTCCTCGGTGTCCATGCTTCCGGACGTGTCGAAGATGAACAGCACGTTCGGCGTGGCGGCCGAGGCTTCCTGCTGGGTGACGTAGATCTCGCTGTCGTCCGCCAGGACGGGCATGGCGACGAACAGACCGAGCGCGCTGCCCAGCAGGGTGTTGCGAATGCGAGTGGTGAAGATGTTCACGATGGACCTCGAGGGCTCTCTCAACGAGCCGGCTGTCTGTTACGGTCTGCCTTCGCGGGAGGCGTCCGGGTCGGTGGGTCGACGCTCGCCGAGACGCTGAACAATTCGTTCGTCTTCTCGTCGTAGATCACGGTGACGTAGGCTTTCGGCTGCCCCACCGTCGCCGCTTTAAACTCCCTGAGCGTGACGGCCTCCTCTCCGAGCAGGTAACGTGACGTCGCGATCACGCGGAAGGTCTTCGGCGCGCAGGAAGAGCAGGGGATGACGACCAGCGTGCCCTGCGGGCTCGACGGAAGCGTCACGGCGCTCACGTTGGTCTCGATCGCCTGGTAATAGGTGCGGTTCGGAAGGGGCTTGGGCGGCGCGGCAATGGCATCGGCCGCGGCCACCAGCGATAGCAGCGCAATCAATGGAATGTGTCGGTTGATCATATCAGCTCCCTACGGCAGTGGCCCGAAGCTACCGGCGCCTGCCGAGTTTTGAATGACGTACGCGCCCTGTGAGTGCTGGGCATTGGCATTGCGCGAAGACATGCCCGCGCTGTCGATCTGATAGTGGAAAGCCGTGAACTTGCCGGCACTGAAGCCCGCGACGTTCGTATCCTCGCCTTCGTAGGTGCTCGTCGTGGTGTACTGCTCGTTCGGATTGGCGGAGCCCGTGATGCGCGTGGGCGCGACAGTCACCCCGCCACCGGTCTGGGGTACGGTGCGCAGCACGGTGAGCGCGTTCTCGATTCCCGTCTCCGCTGCCTGGAAGGCGTTCTGCCGGTATTGCTCGTTGCCGGCCATGACCAGCTCCGTGCTCGCCGTGTTCATGCCTGTCACGGCGAGCAGGGTCAGGACCATCAGCAGGATGAGTCCCACCACGAGTGCGGCGCCGCTCTGGCGTGCGCGCAAGCCTGGCCGCGAATGCGTGTGACGCGAGATGATCATAGTGCCCTCGAGTTGCGCAGCTGGATGGTGCGCGACATCAGCACGCGCCTGAAGCCGTCCGCTGGCGTGAAATTCTTGCCGGCGTACACATATGGACGAGCATCGCTGAAGCCCGTTTCGGGCTGCTCCGCGCGCATCAGGAGCCAGATGCGCACCGACACGACCTGGTAGCGGTCGATATTGGCGAAATTCGGGTTGACGTAGCGGGTGGCGATGCCGCGGACGACGTCGGGAATGCCGTTGCCATCCGAGTCGAGGCCTGCATCGATGATGCCGTCCCCGTTGTAGTCTCCGGTATCGATGCCGAACTGGATCTGCAGGTCCTGCACGCCCGGCATGATCTCGTCGTCGCGGATCGCGGGCCCGTCGATCAGCATCTTTCGCCGCAGCGTCGGCAGGCCCACGCGCGTATTGGAATCGGGCGACACGTAGAAGGACTCGACGATGAGGTCCCGCAGCTCGACGAGGTTGGGCTCGAGAGCCGGAGTCGCGGGCAGCAGGCCATCGGCGAGGATGAATTGATTGTTCGGGCTCAATCGGCTGACCAGGACCTGCAACCGACCGGCGACGGGGGCGGCGGCGAGATTCGTCGCCGCGCGGCGGATGGTCAACGTGTCCGTTGCCGCGAGCGCGCTGGGCAGCCCGGCGCAGCCGAGGGTATAGACATCATTGCTGCCTTCGATGGTCTGCACGAGGTCGACGGCATAGTTGGTGCGACAGGCGTGAGTCGTTCCGAGGCCGGCCACCGCAGGGGCCACGGCCCTCATCCCGGACCAGAGCACCGGCGACCCCGTCGAGCCGTTGCGGATGTACTTGAAGTCGTTCGGCGCGTTGGTGAACCCGTAATAGCCCGCGAGCTGCAGCTCCGGCTCGATGAGGGACATCACGTAACGGCCGTTCTCCTGCAACCGGGCGACCGTCTCGTTGACCGCATAGGTGTTGCGGCTCTGCGAATACACGTAGACGGCGCCGGCAATGAGCAGGGAGCCGATGGCGAGCGCCACCATCAGCTCGATGAGGCTGAAGCCGCCTTGTCGCGATGAGATGCGCTTGCTCATGGGGCCGCCGGAATGAACTCGATGTTGGATTGATAGAGATAGGTTTCGGGTGGGTTGCCGGGCTCGGTCCACTGCACGGAGATCAGGTAT
>JBGAIL010000243.1:0-6266 GCA_044225565.1 Steroidobacteraceae bacterium
AAGCGCCAGGAAGAGCGGGAGAGCACGGGCCGCAAAGCCGTGTCCGGCGGCGACCGCTCGCTCGACACGAAGCCTTCGCACGCGCTCGCTGATTACGTCGGGGAGTACGAGCACCCCGCCTATGGGACGCTGCGGATCGATCTCAGCGGCCGGCAGTTGCAGCTCGAGTTCCATCGGGTGCGCCGGCCGTTGGTTCACTATCATTACGATCGCTTCGAGACCTCGGGAGGCGAGATCACCCCCTATGTGGAGGGGTATTCGTTGACCTTCTCGACCAGCCCGCCCGGGACGGTGGATCGAGTGACGGTGTCGATCGACGAGAGGGAAGCGACGTTCGAACGGCGGCACTGACCCGGGCGCATCGCAGAAACCGAGGTAAAGACACATGAGTGGAGTATCCAGCAGGCCGGCCAGCCCCGATCGCCGAGCGATTTTGAAGTCTGCGCTCGGCATGGCGGTGCTGAGCGTGGCCGCCCCGATGATCAACCGCAATCGTTATCAGGTGTTCGCCGCGACGCCGCGGCAGTACTCCAAGCGGGCGGTGGAGCTGATCGAACGCAGTCTGGTGATCGACATGCTGGGGGTGCTGACGCTCGACAACTCGGTGGAGGGGGCGGCGGCCCCGGTGAGCGAGCAGACGCTCGAGCCGTTCCGGACCTGCGGCATCACGGGATTCATGAACTCCAACGGGGTGAGCGGCCCGACCGAGTTCGCGGGGGCGCTGGAGTTTCTGGCCATGTGGCATGGATACGTGGGGCGCCGCCCGGAGCTGTTCACGCTGGTGAGCCGGGCGGAGGATCTCGATCGAGCCAAGGCGCACCACAAGATCGCGGTGATGATGGGCATCCAGGACGCCGAGCATTTCCGGGATGCGAGTGACGTGAAGTACTTCTACCAGCTGGGGCTGCGCTGCTCGCAGCTGACGTACAACAGCCAGAACCGGCTGGGGTCCGGCTGCACGGAACGTGTCGACGGCGGGGTGAGCGACTTTGGGGCGGAGATCATCCGGGCGATGAATGCCACGGGGATGCTGATTGATGTATCGCACTGCGGGGACCGGACCACGCTGGATGCCATAGAGCTGTCGGGGCAGCCGGTGGCGGTGACGCATTCGAACTGCCGGGCGCTGAATGAGCATCCGCGGCTGAAGACGGACGAGGCGATCCGCAAGCTGGCGGGGAAGGGTGGGGTGATGGGGATCACGGGGGTGCGCAACTTCGTGCGGGACCGGGAGCCGACGACGGTGGAGCATATCGTGGAGCACATCGATCACGTGGTGAGGCTGGTGGGAATCGAGCACGTGGGGATCGGATCGGATGCGGATCTGAATGGCTACGATGACATGCCGGCACCGTGGCGCGAGGCGGTGCGAGCGGGGAACAAGCCGAGCTATGCGTTCCGGGAGAAGTTCGATACGGACGGGTTCGACCATCCGAGGAAGATGTTCGACCTGACGGAGGCTTTGATCCGCCGGGGCTACTCCGACGCGAACATCGCCGCCATTCTCGGCGGCAACTTCCGACGGCTCGCCCGGCAGGTTTGGAAGTGACCTGCCTCTCGGTCCGGTACTCTGTTGAACGATTTTTTTGATTCGGAGGTGAAGATGGCCATATTGCGAGGGGTCACGGCATTGCTGGTGGCGGCGTGGATTTTTTGTGCACCGCTTGAAGCTGCCGCCAGCCGGCCTATCACCTTGACCGATCTCGGCCTCGAAGTCGGTCTTGAGGGCGTGACGCTGTCCCCCGATGGCCGGCTAGTGGCGCTGGTGACCTCGCGCCAGGACTTCATCGATAACCGCTACGTGCGGACGCTGGTGCTCGTCGAGACATCCACGGGGGCGCATCGCGAGTTCACCCCCGGGCGAACCCAGGTCGGTTCTCCGCGCTGGTCACCGAGTGGAGATCGATTGGCCTGGCTGGATTCGGACAGCGGGGGCAAGACGCAGGTCTATGTACGGGCGATGAGCCAGTCGTCTGCCGCGGCCGTGGCGATCACAGAGGCTGCGGAAGGTGTGAGCACGTTCCGTTGGAGCCCAGACGGCGTCTCCATCGCATTTCTGACGACGGATACTGCAGGGCCGCGCGAGGGGGAAGAGCGCCACAACAAGTCCTTTGAGGTGGGCGCCAACGATTTCCTGACGACGGCTGTACCCGTGCCATCCCACCTGTGGGTAGTGGCGGCAACGGGTGGCCCGGCGAAGCGGCTGAGCGCCGGCGCGGATTCGCTCACGGGCTTCGAATGGATCGAGGGTGGACAGGCCATTGCCTTCGTCAGCCAGCGGTCGCCGCACGCGGGAGAAGCCCTCAACACCACGCTCGGCAGGATCGAGGTGCTGGATGGAGCGCGCCGGAGCTTGATGCCGACAACTGCCGCGGGTGCGATGGACGTTCCTCCCGCGAAGGAAGTCGAAGCTCCGGGGTTGGGGCTGCTGGAAGCCTCGCCCGATGGTCGCATGGTGTCCTATGGACGTTCGCGAGGACCGCAACCGTTGTTCTGGCCGCAGGGAGTGTATGTGCTGCCGTCCTCTGGCGGAGTCGGCCGCGATCTCGCCCCGACGCTCGATTACAACCTCCAGGAAATGACCTGGCTGCCCAAGGGCGAGGCCGTGCTGTTGGTGGCCAGCGTCGGCACCCGAACCGGACTTTGGGTGCAGCCGCTCATAGGGGCGCCGCGGCGAGTGCAAGTGAGCAACTTCACCGCGCTGAGCCGCCCTTCAGTGAGCCGTACAGGCGCAGTGGTCTTCACCGGCAGCGATTCGCAGCGTGCGTCCGAGCTGTATTTCATGGCTTCGCTGAACGCCCGGCCGAAGCAACTGACGCGCTTCAACGAAGCGTTCGGAACGCTCGAGCTTGGGCGTGTGGAGACGGTGCGTTGGCAGCTCGAGGGGTTCGAGCAGGATGGCGTGCTGATCTATCCACCGAATTTCCAGTCCGGCCGAAAATACCCGCTGGCGCTGAACATCCATGGAGGGCCGATGGGCGCTTCCACGGAAGGCTTCAGCGCGTTCGGTCAACTGCTGGCGGCGCAGGGGTGGCTGGTGTTTCAGCCCAACTATCGCGGCAGCGACAATCGGGGGGCGAAGTTCCAGAGCGCGATCGTCAACGACGCGGGTGATGGGCCCGGGCGGGACGTGATGGCCGGGGTGGCGGCCATACGGTCGCGCGGCATTGTCGATGAGAGCCGCATGGCGGTGTCGGGCTGGTCGTACGGCGGCTTCATGACGGTGTGGCTCAGCGCGCACTACCCGGTGTGGCGCGCTGCCGTGGCCGGCGCGGCGGTGACCGACTGGCTCGATCAATACAATACGAGCGATCTGGCCTCATTCTTCGGATATGGCCTGAATGGCTCGCCCTGGCTGGATGAGAACGCCGCGAACTACTGGCGGCAGTCACCCATGGCCTACGCGCACCGCATCCGCGCGCCCACGCTGATCCTCTCCATGACGGGTGATCGGCGCGTGACGATCACACAATCCTACAAGCTCTATCACGCGTTGAAGGACAACGGCGTGCCGGTGCAGTTCATCGCCTATCCCATCGATGGCCACTGGCCCGAAGACCCCGTGCATCAGCGGGACGTCTACCGGCGCTGGGTGGGTTGGATCGCCGAGCGATTCTCTCGCTGAGAGCCGGCGATACGCTCTGTGCCGAAGCGCACCGTGTGATGCTGGATCCCACGCTGACGGTCTCCTCGGGGTCGGAGCCCATCCGAAGGATGACCTCCTCATGAGGATGAAAGACATCCGAAACGTGTCGGTGGTGATCAAGGACGGGAAGGTGTTTTCCGAAAGATCCGAGGTTTGGCAAGTTCGTTAGCCGATATACTCGACGCCCTTCCTGCGTCGGTGTACCTGCGATCGGCGTCTGGGCGTATTGCGGGCGGCGTTCGGGAGGCCCGCATGTCTCATTCCAATGGAGTTCTCGCGCGATGCCCACGAAACGTCAGATCCTGAGTCGAGCCACATTCGCTGCTGCCGCCGCGCTGGCAACCGTCTGCGCGTGCGCGCAGCCCCTGCACTACGTGCAGGAAATGGTTTCCGCAGGCGCCCGGGCTCCCGGTCCGTACGGGGTGAAACTGCAGCGCAGCGTGTTCGTCCCCATGCGGGATGGCGTGCGCCTGTCCACCGACCTGTACATGCCCGAGGGCGCGAGCGTCCGACTGCCGGTGATCCTGATGCGCACGCCGTACGACAAGGCGAAGGCATCTTCCATCGTGAAATTCTTCGTGAGCCACGGCTACGTCGTCGCGCTGCAGGACCTGCGAGGCAAGTACGAATCGGAGGGCACCTTCTTCGCTTACGGCGACGAGGGTAAGGACGGCTACGACACCGTGACCTGGCTAGCGGAGCAGCCGTGGTCCAACGCCAACGTGGGCACTTTCGGCTGTTCCTACCTGGGCGAAGTGCAGCACATGCTCGCGCGGCTGCAACATCCCCGGCACAAGGCGGCGATCATCCAGGGCGACTCTGCCTACAAGAACGATGCCATTCTCGGTCTGGGCTTTCGGATGAACGGCGCGGTCGAGCTCGCTTCCTCGCTTTCCTGGAACGTCAGCAGCGGCTCGCCTTACTACTACGGCCCGCCGGCGGGCACGGATCGGCAGCAGTGGTTCCAGTCGCCCTGGGCGAAACTCTACGAGATCCGCTATTCGGTGCCCCAATACGATGCGGCCGAGGTGCTGCAGCACCTGCCGATCATCGAGCTTTCCCGCCTGGTGGGAGCGCCACCCAACGAATTCGAGAACTGGGTGCGCGAGAAGCCGGGGTCGAAATACTGGGATCGGCAGGGCGGCTTCCGGGATGACGACCGCTTCGCCGTGCCGGCCCTGCACATGACGTCCTGGTACGACTTCACGCACTCGCCGCGCGCCGCCTTCAATCTGTACCGCAGGAATGCGACCACACCGCAGGTGAGGGAGCAGCAGTATCTCGTGATCAGCCCCGGCCCGCATTGCAGCTTCGAGGACCTCGGCGAGAACGCCATCGTCGGCGAGCGCAACGTGGGCGATGCGCGCTACGGCTTTCGTGGGCTCTATCTCGACTGGTTCGACCACTGGCTGAAAGGAAAGGATACGCCGGCGGTTCGGCAGCCCAAGGTACAGGTCTACACGATGGGTGGGCCGGGCTGGCGAGGAGCGGAGGAGTGGCCGCTGCGTGGCGCGCGCACGTTAAATCTTTATCTGCACAGCGACGGCGATGCGAACACGCGCTTCGGCAACGGCAGGCTCGATGCCGCCCTGCCCGGATCGGGGAAACCTTCCGACATGCTGATCTACGATCCGGATCACCCCACTCCGACTCGCGGCGGGGCGATCTGTTGCACCGGCAGATCGGAGGTCGAAGGCGCCGTCGACGTGGCCGATATCGAGACGCGTCACGACACGCTGGTCTATACGACTGCGCCACTGCGGGAGCCTTTGGAGATCACCGGCGAGGTGGCCGTCGATCTTTATGTCTCCAGCGACGCGCCCGATACCGACGTCGTCGCGCGGCTGACCGAAGTCGATCCCGCAGGAAAGTCCTGGGTGCTGCTGGATGGCATCATGCGCATGCGCTACAGCGCTGCGGCCGGGCAGGAGATCCGCATGAAGCCCGGTGAGATTCGTCGCGCGAGCTTCGGCCTGCAGGCGACCAGCGTCGTGATCCGTGCGGGCCACCGCATCCGGCTCGACGTCGCGAGCGCCGGATTCCCGCGCTGGGATCGCAATCTCAATACCGGTGGCAACAACTACGATGAAACCGTCGGTCGGGTGGCGCGCAACCGCATCCATCACGACGCGGCGAACCCTTCGCGCCTGGTGCTGACGGTGGCGCCGCCTTGAGTGTCCTGCCCGGTCACCGTGGCAGGATGCTCGGCGTAGAACAGAGTGACCTCTTCGGTGATGTCGTATTCAACAGGACACCCCCTGGGGAAATGGAGCACGTCACCGGCGACGGCCGCGTACTCCACTCCCCGGGAGCGCACGGTGAACTTCCCCTGGATGACGAGCACGACCTCATCGAAAGGCAGATGCCAGGTGGTGCGGACGTTGCGATATCGCGCGATTCCGGCTCCCAGGCGCGGGGACACATCGGGTGTGAGCATGCGCGCGATGGAAGCGGCTCCGCTCGCGTAGGCGTTCTCGAAACCCGTGTAGGGCTCGAAGGTCCGTTCGGCTGCCTTGAAATGAAGGATCCTGGGCTCGCGCACGGGGAAACTCCGGAGTGACTGAGGCGGGCGATGCTATCGAACGAGTGGGGCGAGGTACACGGCGCACCGGTTGGTGCG
>JBGAIL010000004.1:0-55474 GCA_044225565.1 Steroidobacteraceae bacterium
ATGGAAGCCGAGCGCGGCGATCTCGGTGCGGATCTTCTCCGCCACGCCCTGCGCCACCTGGGCGCTGGAGCCCACCAGCAGCATCGCGAACTCGTCGCCGCCGTAGCGCGCGACGAAATCGGTGTCCCGCACGTGCCTCACCAGCTGCTGGCCGACGATGCGCAGCACCTTGTCGCCGGCCTTGTGGCCGAACACGTCGTTGATGCCCTTGAAGCCGTCGATGTCCCAGGTGAGGAGGGTGACCGGGCGGCCGAAGCGCTTCCAGCGCTTGATTTCCTGCGAGATGCGATCGTCGTAGGCCGCGCGGTTGGGGATGCCGGTGAGCGCATCGATCATCGCCTGCCGCTGCTCCTGCTTCAGGTTCTGCTGCAGGCTGCGGCTTTCGCGCTCGAGCGTGGCGATGCGCGTACGCATGCGCTGGGTACGCTCGCGATAGGTATGGGTCCGTGATTCCTCGCGTACCTGGAACTCGCTCACGTGCGAGGCGATGTTGTTCAGGCGCGCATCCAGCTCGCGCCGCAGCTCCGCGATGTCCGAAGCGCGGTCCGCGCCCGCGCGCAGCTGTTCCACTTCGTCCGTGACGAGCAGATTGAGCTTCGTGGTGTCATCCCGCGCCTGGTCTCGCTCGGCGAGCTCGCCGGCCAGGTGGGATTCGATCTCGTCGAGCCGCGCGGTGGTCTGCTGCACCAGGTCCTCGAGCTCCAACCGCTCGCGCTGAACCTGCGTGCGCTGCTCGCTCGCGAGACGAGCCACTCGATTCAGCAACTCGACGAGGTCGCGCGTGGAAAGCGATTCCTCGCGGCGATTGCGCAATTCGGTGACGGTGTCCTGCAGCTCGGGCAGCAGGGCGAGCCGGTCGAGCAGCGGCAGGGTGGCGGCTTCGGGCTCGGGGTCCGGCGGGACTGGCGCAGGCTCCTTCGTCTGCTTCTTCGCCGCCGCTTCGGCGTCGAGCACGGCCACGGCCTGCGAGAGCGGCGCGACCAGTTCCTCCAGCACTTCCGCCTCGGGGTTCTTGCGCACGGTGGAGGCGACGCGCGTCAGTTCCTGGTCCAGCCGCGGGTCGCGTCCCTGGCCAGCGAGGCACAGCCGGCCGATCAACAGCCGCATGACGCTTTCGAGCTTCGCGGCGCGCGCGTCTTTCGCGCCCATCTCGGTCAGCGCCTCGCGATACTTCACTCGCCAGTCGCGGTCGTCGGTCATGTCGTCGTCTCTCGCATCGCGCCGCGAAGGATCGGCGCATCCTGGGGAAGGGCGGCGAGCCGCCGCACCGTGTACTCGTACCCGAGCTCGATGGCGCGTTCGAACGCCTTCCAGTTCAGCATGTCCACCTCTGCCAGCGGTGGCTGCAGCAGGAGGTCCGTCCTTTCCCGGTGGGCCACCGTCGTGGCCGCGCTGTTCACCATGCCAGCCCGCCACAGGATACGGAAGATGTTCGGGCGGCGCTGCCGCTTGCGGCTCATCCAGGCGACGATCTGCCACAGGGTGGGCATGTCCATCTCGTCCCCATCCGCGGTGAAGGCGCGATCGGCACCGACGTCGCAGCCTATCACCGGGCCCCGGGCGAGCTCGCGCATCACGTCCACGGGCAGGTTGTTCGTGGTGCCGCCGTCGACCAGCACCTCGCCCTGGTTCATCACGGGCGGCAGCACGCCCGGGATCGCGACGGAGGCCCTCAGCCAGCGCCACAGGAGCCCGCGACGGTGCACCTGCGAATGCCCGGTGGTGAGGTTCGAGGACACGCAGAAGAAGGGCAACGGCAGGTCTTCGATCGCCAGCTCACCGAACTCGGCGTGGAGCAGCCGGCTCACACGGCGCCCCGAGGTGAGAGAAACCACCGGAAAGGTGTAGTCGCCGATGGGATTCACGGCCACGAAGGTGCGGTGGAAGCGTTCCCGCATCTCTTCGATGCTCCACTGCGAGGCGACGGCCGCGCCGATGATGCCACCGAGGCTCGTGCCGCCCACGAGATCGATGCTGATGCCTGCTTCCCGCAGGGCACGCACGATGCCTATGTGCGCGAAGCCGCGAGCGCCGCCGCCCGAGAACACAATGCCATTGCCGTGCCCCGTGAGCAGGCGTGCGATACGCGCGATGTCATCGCGGCTTGCGACGTGATGATGCGGCGTACTCGGGCGCGTCGCGAGCCATTTCGACGCTGCGCCTTGAATGATCGACTCGTCGTGCAACAGCACCAGCTCGGCCCGCTGTGTCGCCATGCTGGATTCCCTGAGTCCTGCGAGTGCCCCCCATTCGCCGGGCTCGCCGTCCGCGCGTGCCAGCAACAACAAGGCGTCGGCCTGGCGTACGCAGACGCCGCTCCACGCAGTGGCCGTGGGATCGGCTACGTACACTACGAATTCGTTCGCGCTCTCGATGCGGTGGAACCAGTGGCTGGTGTGCGTGGCGCCGCGCACGCTCCATACGAGCTCGGTGCGGCCGAACTTCGCGAGCGCCTTGACGAACTCGCTGGCGAAGCCACCGACGTCCAGGTCGAGGCTCTGCGGCACGATGGTGAAGGTGCGTGCCCCTCGCGCGCGGGCGGCGCCACGCGCCTGCGCGGCCTCGAGCCGGTCCACGGTGAGCTGCGCCATTCGCAGCATCGCTTCGGGGTGACCGCGGAACACGCGGTCGAACGCTTCACGGGAGATTCGGGCCAGCTCGCTGTCGCGCAGCGCGACCACGGTGCCGGAGCGCGGGCGGCCCGAGATCAGCCCCATCTCGCCGACGATGTCGCCGGCGAGCGCGCGGCCGAGCGGCTGTTTGCGATCCGTGGAGGCGAAGACGCTGAGCGAGCCGCTCAGCACCACGTACATTGCGTCGGAAGGCTCCGAGGTGGCGAACAGCATCGCGCCGCCTGGCAGCGAGATCCATTCGACCTCGGCGGCGATCGCCCGGAGGATGGCTTCGTCCAGTCCCTGGAACAATGGAAGAGCGCCGAGCACGATGCGCAGGTCCGAGCGCATCGCGACGGTTTCTTCAGGGACATCGTCCTCCATCGTCACCGTTCGAGTATCGCCGTCACTCCCATGCCGCCCGCCGTGCAGACCGAGATGAGGCCGCGCTTCGCATTCGCGTCCTGCGAGAGCAGCTTCGCGAGGCTGGCCACGATGCGCGTGCCTGTGGCGGCGAACGGATGGCCGATCGCGACGCTACCGCCTTTCACGTTGAGCTTCTTCCGGTCGATGCTGCCGAGCGTTCCCCTCAGTCCGAGCACGTCACGGCAGTACTCCGCCGATTCCCAGGCCTTCAGCGTGCAGAGCACCTGCGCAGCGAAGGCCTCGTGGATTTCGTAGTAGTCGAAGTCCTGTAGCGTGAGGTTCGCGTCCTTGAGCATCGCCGGCACGGCGTGCGCCGGCGCCATCAGCAGGCCTTCCTTGCCACCCACGTAGTCGACCGCCCAGGCCTTGCCATAGCGCAGATACGCCAGCGGCTCGAGATTGTGCCTGGCGGCCCATTCCTCGCTCGCGAGCAGCACAGCGGAAGCGCCGTCCGTCAGCGGCGTGCTGTTGCCCGCGGTGAGGGTGCCCGCAGCGCTGGTATCGAACGTGGGACGCAGCTTTGCCAGCTTCTCGAGCGAGGTGTCCGCGCGGACGTTGTTGTCGCTCTTGAGGCCCAGGTATTCGACCACCAGGTCGTCGAAGAAGCCGTCGCGCCAGGCGGCGGCGGCCTTGGCGTGGCTTTCGAAAGCGAGCTGGTCCTGCTCCTGGCGGGAGATCTTCCACCGCTTCGCCATGATCTCGGTGCTCTGCCCCATGGAAAGGCCGGTGCGCGGCTCGAGCACTCCGGGCATCACGGGCGAGAAGTGCTTCGGCCGCAGGCCGAGCCAGGGGGAGATGCGCTGGCCGAGCGTGCGGCCGCGATAGCTCTTGAGGAGCAGCTGCTGGTAGGCCTTGGGGTAGACGATGGGGGGGTCGCTGATGGTATCCACGCCGCCGGCGAGGCCCGAATCCACCTGTCCCAGGGCGATCTTGTTGCCGAGCAGGATGGCCGCCTCGAGGCTGGTGCCGCAGGCGCGCTGCACGTCGAGCCCCGGCGTCTGCGGGTCGAGGCCGCTGCCGAGCACGCACTCGCGGACGAGGTTGTAGTCCCGGGAATGCTTGATCACCGCGCCGGCGATGGCGTCACCCAGCCGCTCACCCCCGAGCTTGTAGCGCTCGACCACCGCGCGGAACGTCGCGGTGAGCATCTCCTGGTTGCCCACGCTCGCGTAGGCGCCATGCGCGCGCGCGAAAGGGATTCGCAAGCCGCCAAGGATGGCGACCCGCCTAACTGCGGAGCCGACTAGCATAGGATCCTCCCGGGCCGAGACCGCCTAATTGTAGCCGTAGCCCAGGGTTTCCACCTCGACCACCAGACCGTCCTCGAAGCGCACGCGCCGCATGAACTTGTGGGGGCCGAAGTTGTAGGTCCACAGCTCCACGGGGACCTCCACCAGGTCGTTGCCCGCGCGATAGAGGCGACCGTGGATCCACACGGTGGGTACCCTCCAGATGGACGAGTGCTGCACGTCGGTAGCCTCCCCGCACTTGGCCCGCACCTGCTCCCGGGTGTCCTCCTCCGAAACGAGCTTCGAGCCGCAGCGCATGCTGTCCGCGAAGGCCGCGGGAGCGGCCATGCCGAAGAGCACCGTAGCGAGGAAGGCAGCCGGCCAAGTCTTCATGACGGTGGACGGTAACGCCGCTAGACTGAAGCGGCAATGAGCCCCGCCATCGATCGCGTCTTCGACAAGCGCTTGTCCAGCCTCGTGAACAGCGGGCAGCCCGAGCTGCTCCAGGGCGGGCGCAAGGGCGTGGAAAAGGAGTCGCTGAGGGTCACGGCGGACGGGGCCGTCGCCCAGACGCCGCACCCGGCGGCCCTGGGGTCGGCCCTGACCAACGACCACATCACCACGGACTACTCCGAAGCGCTCATCGAGCTCGTCACCCCCACCTTCGGCACGAGCTGGGAGCTGCTGCAGTACCTGCTCGACCTGCACCAGTTCGTCTACCGCCACCTGGACCACGAGTGGCTCTGGGCAACCAGCATGCCCTGCAACGTCGAGGGCGACGCGGACATCCCCATCGCCCGGTACGGCACCTCGAACGTCGCCCGGATGAAGACCGTCTACCGGGAGGGCCTGGGCCTGCGCTACGGCCGGATGATGCAGGCCATCTCCGGGGTGCACTTCAACTATTCCTTCCCGGAGCGTTTCTGGGAGGCCTATGCGGCGCTCACCGAGTCCCGCGAGGCCGGCCAGCCGTTCATCTCGGCCAGCTATTTCGACCTGCTGCGCAACTACCGGCGCTACGGCTGGATCGTGCTCTACCTGTTCGGCGTGTCCCCGGTGGTGTGCAAGTCCTTCGCGGCGGGCCAGCAGGTGTCGGAGCCTTACGCCACCAGCCTGCGCATGAGCGACATCGGCTACCGCAACCGCAACCAGGCGGGTGTCGAGGTCTCCGTGAACAGCCTGGACGAATACATCCGCGACCTCACGCGCGCCATCCGGACGCCGCATCCGCCCTATGAGGCGCTGGGCGTGAAGGTGGATGGCCACTACCGGCAGCTGAACGCCAACATCCTGCAGATCGAGAACGAGTACTACAGCTATATCCGGCCCAAGCGGGTGGCGCGCTCCGGGGAAATGCCCACGCGTGCCCTGCGTCGGGCCGGCGTGGAGTACGTCGAAGTGCGGGCCCTGGACGTCAGCGCCTTCGACCCGGTGGGCGTGAACCAGAACAAGCTACGCTTTCTCGAGGCATTCCTGGCGCTGTGCCTCATGAAGAAGAGCCCGCCTATCGGCTCATCGGAGGAAGAAGCGCTCGACCGCAACCACCTGACGGTCGCGCGTCGCGGTCGAGAGCCCGGACTCACCCTGTGGCGTGACGGCGAGACGGTTTCCATGCCGGGGTGGGCGAGGGAGCTGCTGGACGAGATGGCCGGCATCTGCGAGGTGCTGGACAAGGGCAACCCCTCCCGCCCCTATGCGCTGGCGCTCGCTGCGCAGGCGGCGAAGGTGGAGGACGTCACCCTGACGCCCGCCGCCCGCCTGATGCGCGAGATGGCGGATACCGGGGAGTCCTTCTTCGAGCTGGCGCTGCGCATGTCGCGGCAACACAAGGATTATTTCCTGGACCTGTACACCCCGAACGAGGCGCGGCTGCGAGAGTTCGGGGCCGAGGCCGCCGAATCGCTCGCCAGGCAGCGCGAGCTCGAGGCGTCCAGCCGCGAGAGCTTCGACGCGTATCTTTTACGCTACTTCTCGCAATAGCTTCAGCTTTGACATATCGCGGCTCGCGCCGGGACATTTTCGTCATTCGCTTTTCATTTTCCTGAAGCTAGAATGCGCCTGATCGCTAGTCAGGAAGTCAGGCGAGAACAAGAAGACGCCCGGCCCATTCATGCAGTCGACCGAATCCGTGAGGAATCACCCGCTCGACGTCGATGACGGTGCCCGCGACTGGATCGCGTCCAACGTTGCTGCACCGCAACGCGGCGCCTTTCGCCTGACGTTCCCCGAAGCGCTCGAGGCCGAATACCGCGCCTCGCATCGGGAGGCCGCGCGACGCTGGGTGCGCATGAGCTTGCTGGTCGCGCTGTCCACCGTCATCGGCTTCGCGATCATCGACCACTGGGTACTGCTCGGGCCGCGCGTGCCGAAGTCCGATCTGGTGCGCTTCGGCCTGCACCTGCCGATGGTGCTCGTGATGATGGTCCTGAGCGCGAACCGCTTCTACGACCGCTGGTACCAGCCCGCGATCCAGATCGCCGCGCCGCTCTTCGCGCTCGGCATGGTGTACATGGCGACGCAGGCGACGCCCGAGCAGCTGCCTCTCCTCGTCGGGCGGCTGGTGCTCGCCACCTTCTTCTTCTATTTCATGCTGGGGCTGTCGTTCGGCGCTGCGCTGCGCTGCAATGCCGTGCTCATCGCCAGCTATGTGATGGCGGCGGTGGGGGGCGTGGTGGAGCCGGACATCGCCGTGTACCAGCTGTTCGTCCTGATGTGCGCGAATCTCATCGGCGCGGCGGGCTGCTACGCGCTCGAGCATGCCAATCGCGCAGCGTTCCTCGATCGCAAGCGGCTCACGGAAGTGGCGATGCACGACGGGCTCACCGGCCTGCTCAATCGCGCCGCGCTTGAAGGGCAGGTGCGTCATCTGTGGCGCCAGGCGGCTCGCGAAGGCATTCCGGTCTCGGTGGTGCTCGCGGACATCGACCACTTCAAGGCATACAACGATCGCTATGGTCATCAGGCCGGCGACCAGTGCCTGCGCGACGTCGCTGCCGCCATGCGCCGCACTTCGCGGCGGCGCCCACTGGATCTGGTGGCGCGCTACGGCGGTGAGGAAATGATTGCGGTGCTCATCGGCGCGGATCGCGCGCATGCCGAGCACGTGGCGCGGGGCATTCGGGAAGCCGTCGCGGAGCTGCTGATCCCCCACGTCGGTTCCACTACTCGGCCCCACGTCACCGTGAGCGTGGGAGCGGCCACTCTGCTGCCCGGCGTCGAGCACACCTACGATCTGGGCGTGCAGCTCGCCGATCGCGCACTCTACGACGCCAAGGAGCGCGGTCGTGACGGCTGGGCCTTCTACGACGCCACCCATCTCAACCCTGATGGCAGTTTCCGCACCGGCGAGCTGTTCGACTCCGAGCGCGGCGTCAAGCTCGCCTCCTGAAGAAGGGTCAGGTCTAAGCATGGCACGCCAGCGTGCCATGCTTGATTGCAAGACCTGACCCCCTATACCCTTCCGCGCCCTATGAATGCACTGTCAGTCCGCGGGCTCGTCAAGACCTACAAGAATGGAGTGCAGGCGTTGCGAGGCGTCGATCTCGACGTCGAGCAAGGTGATTTCTTCGCGCTGCTGGGACCCAATGGCGCCGGCAAGACCACGCTCATCGGCGTGGTCACTTCCCTGGTGAACAAGACGGCGGGCAGCGTCAGCGTGTTCGGCCACGACATCGAGCGCGAGCTCGAGGCGGCGAAGGCCTGCATCGGTATCGTGCCGCAGGAAATCAACTTCAACATGTTCGAGACGCCGCAGACCATCGTCATCAACCAGGCGGGGTTCTACGGTATCGAGCGCGGGCTCGCGCGCGAGCGCGCGGAGAAATACCTCAAGCAGCTGCAGCTGTGGGAAAAACGCAATTCCATCTCGCGCGGGCTCTCGGGCGGCATGAAGCGCCGGCTCATGATCGCGCGCGCGCTGATGCATGAACCCAAGTTGTTGATCCTGGATGAGCCTACGGCAGGCGTGGACATCGAGATCCGTCGCTCCATGTGGGATTTCCTGCGCGAGATCAACGCACGCGGCACTACCATCATCCTCACCACGCACTATCTGGAAGAAGCGGAAACGCTCTGCCGCAACATCGCCATCATCAACGGCGGGCAGATCGTGGAGCGCGACCGCATGTCGAGCCTGCTGCGCCGGCTGCATGTGGAAACTTTCGTGCTCAACCTGCGCGGCACTCTGGCGGCGGCGCCGCATCTCGAAGGCTATGCCATCCGACTCGTGGACGATCACACGCTCGAGGTCGATATTCCCAAAGAGCAGAATCTCAACGACGTCTTCTCGCGCCTGTCGGGCCTCGGCATCGAGGTGCTGAGCATGCGTAACAAGGTGAACCGCCTCGAGGAGATCTTCATGCGGCTGGTGGAATCGCGCGGCACCGCGCCTGCACCGGCCCCCGCGGGATCGGCGGTGCATCCGTGAATACGGAAGCGCGGGATGTCGAGGTCCCCATGAACCTGGGGCTCGTGCGCTGGATCGGCTTTAAGACCATCATCATCCGCGAATACGGCCGCATCGTGCGCATCTGGGGTCAGACGCTGGTGCCGCCGGCGGTTACCGCCACGCTGTACTTCATCATCTTCGGCAGCCTCATCGGCCGGCGCGTGGGCGCGATGGGCGGCTTCGACTACATGATGTACATCGCCCCCGGCCTCATCATGATGTCCGTCATCACCAACTCCTACGGCAACGTGGTGTCGTCGTTCTTCGGCGCGAAGTTCGGCAAGCACGTCGAGGAGCTGCTGGTCTCGCCGCTGCCGAACTGGATCATCGTCGCCGGCTACGTGGGCGGCGGCGTCATGCGCGGACTCATGGTCGGCGCGGTGGTCGCAGTGGTCACGCTCCTCTTCACGCACCTGCACGTGCATCACGTGCTGGTGATCGTGGCGGCAGTGCTGCTGACGTCGGCCGTGTTCTCGCTTGGCGGATTCATCAATGCCGTGTTCGCGAAGAATTTCGACCAGGTGAACTTCATCCCGGCGTTCGTGCTCACGCCGCTCACGTATTTCGGCGGCGTCTTCTATTCAGTGTCGCTGCTGCCCGGGTGGGCGCAGAAGCTCTCGCTCGCGAACCCCATCCTCTACATGGTGAACGCGTTCCGGTACGGGTTCCTGGGAACCTCCGACGTGGACGTGGGAATGGCTTTCGCGATCATGGCCATCGCGGTGCTGGTGCTGTTCGCGATGGCTCTGACGCTGCTGAATCGGGGGACGGGGATCCGGGATTGATTCCAGAGTGAGTGAACCGTCAGCCAACGGACGACTGGTGACCGGCCGTCAACCGTGTTGACGATCGCACGATAATCGTCCGCACATTGACGATCCTGTCACCCCAACGCCAGCCCGGCTGGCGCTCGCGCGCGCCAGGCTGATCGGGGCGCTGCTGAAAATCGGTGAACCGCTACTTTTGCTTCCAGCTCCCGCCCGAATCCTGGTAGTACCAGCCCGGCTTCGCCCCCCGCTCCACCCAGCGGCGCGCGAACGTGTTGCGGATGTCCGCTTCCCACTCGGGATGGCCGTTCGCCTTCGCGATCTCGGCGTAGAGCGTCTTGCGATCCGTGTTGTCCTCGGCCACGAGCCGCTTCACCGTGGCGCGCTCGGCGAGCGGCACGGCGTTCTGGTCGCGCACATCGATGAGCCCATCGGCCGTCAGACCCACCGCGCCGGACGCGAAGTATTTCTCGAGCTGGCCGAAGCGCTGCTGCATCGAGCTGGTGACGGCGCGGATCTCGGGCGAGGAGATGTCGAGGTTGGGGCTGCCTTGCGCATGGGCTGCGGGGATCACCATCTCCAACACGCGACCTAGTGCCACGAGCAAGAGCGAGGGTTCTTCGGCGGGTTGTGCCACCACGCTGCGCATCGGCGCGGCTCGGGCCGGCGCGGACTGCGAGGTCGGCGGCGTCGTTTGAGTGCCCTGCGGCGTGCCGTTCGGCTGTCGCGTGACGCTGTCGATGATCTTGTCCGCCGCCTGCTCGGCCGCAGCGGCTGGGAAGTACACGTTGACCGTCACGCAGGCGGTCAACAGGAAGACGAGTGCGAGCTTGAAGGGGATGACACGGCGCATGGGCGGAACTCCTCTCGTGCTGCTGCGGCATTTCAGGCGGCAGGGGGTGAACCCCGCCTGAACCCGCGGCGAGTTTAGCAATGTCGACGAATACAAGGCGAACCCGGCATCCAGGGCGTGTGTCACCGCACGATCACATCGTTGCTCTGCATCCCGGCCTGGATCTGCTGCAGCAGCTGCGGCCAGTCGACGCGCCCCTGGTTGCCGATGATGTCGATGCGCGGCAGGCCGCGCCCCTTCACGATGTAATAGCCCCCGCCGTGCGGCTCGATGCCGGACATGAGGCACACGTCGTTGCGCAGCTGGCACGCCATGCCGATGCGGTCGTAGCGGAATTCCTCGAAGAAGCGCAGCACGCCGGACTGCAGCGCCTTCGTCACGCCGCCGCTGCCCCCACCGATGCTCGAGATGCTCGTGACCGCCTTCTGGCTGATGCGCCGTGCCGAGCGGTCCCCCGGCGTCGAGTACAGCTTCGCGTCGAAGGCGACCGGTGACCAGGCGAAGAGCTCGAGGTGTGCGAGGTCCGCATCCAGTCGGCCCGTGATCGAGCCGATGGAGAATGTGCTCGTGACCAGCTGCAAGTCGAGCCGGCGCGCGGTCACGTCTGCGAACAGTCGTGGCCACGGACCCAGCGGATCCTGCAGCCTGAAATTGCGGCCGACGATGGTGCCGTCGAACACCTGCGCGGTGACGTCGCCATTGAACGCGAGCACCTTGTCGCGATATGTGAGCCCGGGGATTTGCCCGGACAGCTGCCCCGCGAGCTCGGGCCAGGCGAACGCCTTGCTGAGCAGCGCCATGCTGATGGGCTCGATGTCCGCGTCGAAATCGAGTTCGGGCGACTCGCCGCCGAGATGGCGCGCGGCAAGGGAATGCACGATCACTGCGCCGTCGAATACGGGAAGCCGCGCCTCCCGGGTGAGCTCGAAGCCCATGTCGCGCGCGCGAAATGCGATCTGCGCCGTGCCGCCGGTCAGCCCGTAGGCGCGCATCTTGCTCCATGCGAGCCTCGATTCCGGCACGTCGGCGTTCGCGCCCGGAGCCCAGTGCAGCTCGCCTTGCACGTCGCTCATGAAGAACTGCGTGCGCTCGTCGACGAAGTCTACCTCCGCGATGTCGAGGTCCACACGCTTGATGGCATCGTTCTCGATCTCCACGGCGCCGCTCGCGGAGCCTGCTGCCTCCAGCGTGCCGAAATCGGTGGCTGCGAGGGCGATCTGCAGGAAGCTCTTGTAGGCCGCAGGGAACTTGATACTCGTGATGTCCATGCTCGCGCGCTGCACCAGCGGCGGCCCGCCCACGTGCAGCAGGGCATTTGCGCGCGCCGTGAGCAGGTCTTTCTGCTCCACCGAGATATCTTCGAGCGCCAGCGTGTCTTGCCGCATCTGGCCGTGTGCCGTCGCGTGCAGTGGATTCGCGCCGAAGTCCAGCAGCACCGGGCCAGCCAGCGCCTGGCCGGCGGTGCCGTCGAGCGTCGTCTCGATTTCGAGGCCTGAACGCGTCTGGCGCGCCTCGCTCCGCAGCCGCAGCGCGACTTTCTCGGCCACCGCGGTTCCGGCCTCGTTGCTGAAGTCGAGATCGGGCACGGTGGCATCGACGTGTAGCCGCGCGGCGCCTGCACGTCCCACGCCTTCGAGCTGGGCGGAGAGCCGGCCATCCACTGAATATTCCTCCGGCAGCGCGATCCACGGCGCGAGCAGCCTGCGCAGTTCCGGGATGCGCAAGGCATCAGCGCGCCCGCGCGCTGTCCAGGTGCCACCGGCCATCGTGCCGGCCACCCGCAGCCGCCCACCGGCGAGCGCCAGGCCCGAACCCTCGAATCTCAACTCGCCGCGCGCGCCGTCGAACGCCGCGGCTGCCGACATGTCGATGGCCTTCGTCGGCCCGCCTTTCGCTGAGATCCTGCCGCCTCGACAGGCGAACTGCGGCTCCTTCACGATGACTTCGCTGCAGCTGAGCCGTACCGCTTCGAGCGAGACGGTCGCCGGGGCGCTCGTGGCCAGCCGCTGCGCGGTCACGGTCACGGACGGCGTCGGGCCGGTGAGGTCCAGCGTCACGCTGGCATTCGCGAGGGTGGCGCCGGCGACGTCGAGCTGGTCCGCTTCCACCACGATACGGTCGATGCCGAAAGCCGCGGCGCTCCACGGGAGTAATACGATCGTCGTGAGTGCCGCCCGCCAGCCCATGGCGAGAGTGTAGCCAACCACGCGACGACGGCTGTGAAGGCCGGGGCGTCGTCGCGTGGCGACAGTGCCAAGCGTGACGCAGGCAAGCTGGACCCAGGGGGTTTTGCGCTACACTCGCCGCCACCTCGGAACCCTGGGCAGGGAGCAGGCATGAGGGCAAAGCGCGCGTTGATCGTCGACGACTCCAAGTCGGCGCGCCTGTTTCTCTCGCGCATCCTCGTCCAGCACGCCATCGAAGTGGAGACGGTGGAGAGCGCCGAGGCCGCCATCGAATTCCTCGCGGACCACCGGCCGGACGTGATCTTCATGGATCACCAGATGCCCGGCATGGATGGCCTGCAGGCCGTGAAGGCGATCAAGAACAATCCCGTCACGGCCACCATCCCCATCATGATGTACACCTCCCAGGAGGGAGAGCTGTACCTCGGCCAGGCGCGCGCGCTCGGCGCCATCGGCGTGATGCCGAAGCAGATCCGCCAGGCCGACGTCTCCAAGGTGCTCTATGAGCTGCATCTGCTGCCGGACCGGCGCAGCCGCGAGCATTCGGGCATGCGGCCCGTGTTGCTCGATGCGCTGGCAGACGATGCCGCGCAGACGGCAGATCGTGCGGCGGTGGAATCGGTCGTCCAGGGCGCAAGCGGCTTGAGCGAGGCGGCGCTGCGCGACCATCTCGGCGAGCTGCGGCGTGCCATCGTCACGAGCATCGAGATGCAGTCGGACCGCATCCTCGCCAGCCTGCAGCCGGCGGGAAGCGTCCAGCCCTTGAACCCGGAGCCGGCAGCACCGCCGCCGCGCCCTCGACAGCAATCCTGGCCGACGATGCTTGCCGTCGCGGCGCTCCTGCTCGCCTTCATCAGCACGGTCATGTGGTGGCGGGAGACGAATCTGCGGCATTCGCTCGAGGCACGGCTCGCCGCTCGCATGGACGCCGCCGCTACGCCCGCTGCGGACAAGACGAGGGCGGTGCCGCAGCCTCCTGAAGACCCCGCGGCCAAGGTGGCGGCCTCGAAACAGAGAGTCGATTCCCTCGCCGGGGACAAGCCCGTGGTGGTCTCGGTGCCTTACGGTGAGGACCCGCTCGGTGCCACCCGGCTCCCCACGCTGCGCCAGCTGTTCAAGCGACTTTCCACGCAGAAGTTTCGGGGCGTGGTGGACCTGCGCACCTTCCCGGGACGCTTCTGCCTGATGGGGAACGCCACGGACGGGTATTCGCTGGCTCCGGACGAGACGCCTTATTCGCGCTGCGACGCAGTGGGCAATCCGGACGCCACCGAATTCGCCCAGCGGGAGCCGCTGCAGTTCGCCAACCTCGTGGGCGAGCTGCGCAATTCCACGAAGGGCAGTGCCGAGGTGCGAGTGTTCGCGGGGGATGCGATGTCCATGCTCGTGCCGTACCCTGAGATCACCCAGAGCCTCACGGCCGGGGAATGGAATCGCGTGGCGGGTGTCAACAACCGTCTGGAGATTCGCCTGCGCTGAGGCGGAACGTTCTTTGCGGGGAAGGGCCCATGCTCGACAAGACACGCCTGGCCATCATGGCATTCTCGCTGCTCGCCCTCGCCGGATGCATCGGCGACGGGGAGTCCAGCGATCCCGATGACGGCGACGATTCGCCAGACATCACTTTCGCCGTGCCGCGGGCCTTTCCGGCGCTGACTTTCGATTCGCCCGTGGCCATGCTGCAGGCGCCGGACGACGGCACGCGCTGGTTCGTCGTGGAGCAGGACGGCGTCGTACAGGTGTTCGACAACGACGACGCGGTCGCCACCGCCTCGCCGTTCATCAATATCGCCTCGCGCGTCGCTTCGCCGGCCGACAACGCTGGCAACGAGACGGGGCTGCTGGGCATGGCCTTCCACCCGGAGTTTCCGGACGATCCCCGCGTGTTCCTTTATTACACGGCCAGCGTGGGTGGCAACCTCGAATCCCGCGTGAGCCAGTTCGAAACCACGGACGATGGCGAGACGCTGGATCCTGATTCGGAAGTAGTGCTGCTCACCGTGCCGCAGCCCGACACCAATCACAAAGGCGGCAATCTCGGCTTCGGACCGGATGGCATGTTGTACATCGGCCTCGGGGATGGCGGCGGCGTGGGAGATGCGCACGGCACCATCGGCAACGGCCAGGACACGTTCACGCTGCTCGGCAAGATCCTGCGCATCGACGTAGGCGCGCCTGGGGATGACGACTACACCATTCCCGACGGCAACCCGTTTGCCGGCAACGATCGGTGCATCGACGGTCCCGGTACGGACGACTGCCCGGAGATCTACGCGTGGGGCTTCCGCAACCCGTGGCGCTGGAGCTTCGATGCCGTGAGCGGGGAGCTGTGGGTCGGCGACGTCGGGCAGGACGACTGGGAAGAGGTGGACAAGGTCACCGCCGGCGGCAACTACGGCTGGCGCTGCCGCGAAGGCTCGCACGACTACAACCTCAGCTGTGGCGATGCGGACCTGGATGACCTCATCGACCCGGTGGCCGAGTACGGTCACGATGCCGGCTCATCAGTGACGGGCGGCTACGTTTATCGCGGTTCGGGCATCCCGGATCTCGTCGGCCGTTACGTGTTCGGCGACTTCAGCGGCCGCCTGTTCCATATCGCGCGCAACACCGAGCCCACCCTGGAGCTCGAGCCAGCCGACGGCTTCGATACCGGCCTGCAGATCGTCTCGTTCGCTCAGGACCAGGACGGCGAGCTCTACATCGTCGACGTCGGCGGCACCCTCCACCGTCTCGAAGAGGGATGAGCTAGCGCTTGCGCTTTTCCTCGAATTGGACCACCGCCTCGCCGCTCGTCACGGTGACGGCGCCCTGGATCACGGCGCCCTTGGCGATTGCGATGCTGCGCGCGGAGACGTCCGCTTCCAGCACGGCGGTGGTGCCGATCTCGAGCTTCTCCTCGATGACCAGCTTGCCGACGACGCGTCCCGCGATGATGCCGTGCTGCGCGTGAACCTCGCCTTCCCACGCTGAGCCGGTCGCCATGCGCAGCGCGCCGCCGATGCGACCGTCGCCGCGCACCGTGCCGCACAGCACCAGCGACCCTTCGGTCTCGAAATCACCGGTGATGCGGCAGCCTTCGGGCAGGAAAGCCGGCGCGCTGCCCATCTCGTCGAGCAGACGCCGGCGCTTGGAGGAATCGCTCATGCAGTGAGCTTAGCACCGCCGTGCCGCCACCCGACTCTGCGCCGTGTCTCAACTCGGCCGCGGCGCCAGTGGAGGCGTCGCGGCTCGCTTCAGGCCTGAAGCGCCTGCGACACCCAGCGGTCGAGCGACGTGGGATCCAGCGCACCTGTCTGCCGCGCGACCTCAGCGCCGTCCCGGAACAGGATCAGCGTGGGTATGCCGCGGATGCCGAAGCGTCCGCTCAGCTGCGGGTTCTCATCGGTGTTCACTTTGCCCACCTGCAGCTGGGAGCGGCGTTCGGCCGCGAGCTTGTCGAGCCCTGGCGCCATCATGCGGCACGGGCCGCACCACGGCGCCCAGAAATCCACCAGCACGGGGAAGCCTGCCTTCGACACGTGGGCCTCGAAAGATCCTTCGTCGAGGGTCACCGGCTTTTCGGCCTGCACGGACTCCTTGCAGCGCGCGCATTTCGGGTCTTCCTGCAGCCGGCCGGCGGGTACGCGGACCAGGGTGTGGCAGGAGGGGCAGGCGATGACGACGGGATCCATGGCGACCTCGTGGAAAGCTCGGGTCCGGTGGAACCTGAGGGCGCGCGGCGCGGTTTCAACGCCACGCACGCGCCGAGCCGAACTCCGGCATGGCCCGCCCGCCCTTGGCCTTTACAATGGCGACCCCATCTTCGGCAGGTTCTGCGGGCATCCGAGGGCTGCGGCGTACATGGAATATCGTGATTACTACAAGATCCTGGGCGTGGCTCGGGGCGCGACCGCGGACGAGATCAAGAAGGCCTACCGCCGCCTCGCCCGCAAGTACCACCCGGACGTCAGCAAGGAGCAGGACGCCGAGGCCCGCTTCAAGGAAGTCCAGGAGGCTTACGAGGTCCTGAAGGACGCCGAGAAGCGCGCCGCGTACGACCAGCTCGGCAGCAACTGGCAGCAGGGCCAGCAGTTCCGGCCGCCGCCGGACTGGGCGAGCGGCTTCGAATTCCGTGGCCGCCCCGGCCCCGGTCCTGGCGGTGGCGCCCGCGCGCAGGACTTCGACGAAGGCGGCTTCAGCGACTTCTTTTCCTCGCTGTTCGGCGGTGGGGGCTTCTCGCAGGCTGGCGCATCACGTCGCCGCGCGGGACGGGACAGCCATGCGCGCATCGACATCGACCTCGAAGAGGCCTACCAGGGAGGCACGCGCACTTTCGAGCTGCAGCGGCCGGAAGCCGCCGCAGACGGCACGGTGCAGCTGCGCAATCACACCGTGAAAGTCACTATCCCGAAAGGGCTGACGAGCGGCCAGCGCTTGCGACTCTCGGGGCAGGGCGAGGCGGGCCCGGGCGGCGGGCCGGCGGGAGATCTCTATCTGGAGATTCACATCCGTCCGAACTCTCGCTTCAAACTCGAGGGACGTGATGTCACGCTGACACTGCCCGTCGCGCCATGGGAAGCCGCGCTCGGTGGAACGGTGACGGTGCCGACACTCGGAGGCTCCGTGGAGATGCGCATCCCGCCCGGCTCTCAGTCCGAAAGAAAGCTGCGCCTGCGTGGGCGCGGCCTCCCGGGTGATCCGCCGGGAGATCAGGTGGTGCAGCTGAAGATCGTCGTGCCGCCAGCAGATACGCCGGAGGCGAAGGCTTTCTACGAGCGCATGCGCGAGGAGCTTGCGTTCGATCCGCGCAGTGAGTGAGTGGGGTCAGGTCTTGCAATGATGCATCGCGCGCCAGCGCGCCGTTCGGCGCCGCTGGCCAGGAAAGTGGCCTCTTCCGGAGTGTTCGCACGCCCGAGCACGGCGTTACGATGCGGAAACCGCCCGAAGCGGCGACTGATCTCGCGGTGCTTCTCCGCGTAGTCGAGCGAGCTCTCGAACGTACGCTGCAGATCCTCGGTGGCCTCGCTCAGCAACCGGCGGTACGCCGCGACCGACTCGTCCTGCGCGTCCAGCGATTCGCTGTGCTGCAGAGGCATGTAAAAGAACATCCGCTCGACGGGATCCAGCGCCGCATCCGCCCCCGACTGCATGCCGGACATGGCCAGCGCCAGCGCCGCCGCATCGTTCTCGAACGCGCGCGACGTGCCGCGATGGATGTTGCGGGTGAACTGATCGAGCAGCAGGATCAGGCTCAGCCTCCGGCGCGGTCCATCCGCCCAGGAATCGAGCTCGCCGCGCTCCGCGCGCCCGAGCAGCGTGCCGAAGCGTCGGCGGATGTCCTCGTCCAGCGTCTGTCGGACGTGCTCGGCCCCGCCGCCGAACCACATCGTGAAGCGCTGTCGCACGCTCTCGGCATTCAGCCGGCCCGTGCCGAACCAGAACTCCCGAACCTGCCTCGCCTCGTCCATGGCGCCGCAGCATAGCAGTGTGCCGACCCGATTCGGCCCCAGGCGCGTTTGAGCGCACCCTTCGCGGCGGTGGACGCCGCGTTACACTGTGAAAAAGGGGGGTCGGCATCATGATCCGGTACAGCTTCAGGGCGCTGCTCGTCGTCTTCTCTCTCGCGATGGGAGCGGCTGCCGCCTCGCCTGTCGCCGTGCCGCCTGCGCTCGAAGGCTGGCGCGGCTGGGCGCTGGACGGACAGGAGTACCGGCGATGTCCCCTGCTCTCGAGCGCGGATGCAGGCGACGCCTCCTCTTTCAAATGCGTGTGGCCTGAGCGGCTCACGCTCTCGCTGGATGCGCAAGGGGGGCGTTTCGCGCAGCATTGGCAGCTGTTCGCCGAAGGCTGGATCCGTCTGCCCGGCAACGTGGAGCATTGGCCGTTGAGCGTGCGCGTGAACGGCAATGCCGGTGCGGTCGTCCAGCGCCAGGGCTTTCCCGCATTGCGTCTGGCGGCAGGCAATTACGCCGTGACGGGTGAGTTCGACTGGTCCGCGCGCCCTGAATCCATCGACATCGATCCTCGTACCGCGCTGGTCGATCTCAAGCTCGACGGGCGTGCGGTCGCGCAGCCCGAGCGGCCGGGCGGCTCTGTCTGGCTCGGCAAGCGGCGCAGCGCGGAGCAGCCGGAGCGTATGGAAGTACAGGTGTACCGGCTGTTGCTGGACGAAGTACCTGCGCAGCTCGTCACGCGCATCCGTTTACAGGTCGCGGGAGATGCGCGTGAGGAGTTGTTCGGGCCGGTGCTTCCGGAAGGATTCATTCCGACCAGCCTGCAAAGCGCGCTTCCCGCGCGGCTCGAGCAGGAAGGAAAGCTGCGCGTGCAGGTCCGCCCGGGCAGTTGGGAGATCACTCTCAACGCTCGCGGCGTGGCGGTCGCCAAGGAACTGAAGCGTCCGACGGCACAGGGCACCTGGGCTCGCGAGGAGATCTGGAGCTTCCAGGGACAAGACCGCCTGCGCATCGCGGCAGCCGAGGGTGCGGAAGGCGTGGATCCGGCGCAGGCGAACGTACCTCCGGAGTGGCGGCGCGATCCCGCGTTCCGGATGGGCGTGGATTCAAGGCTGACGGTCGTCGAACGCAGTCGCGGGTTGCAGAACGTGGACGACAATCGCCTCGCACTTTTTCGCAGCCTGTGGCTCGATTTCGACCACGGGGGGCTCACGAGCGTCGATCGCATCAACGGCCGGATGCTGCGCGACTGGCGTCTGGAAACCGCGGCTCCTTTCGTGGTGCAGAGCGCGAGCGCCGGTGGGGAGAATCTGTTGATCACCCGCAATTCGCAGGGCGAAGGCGTGGGCCTAGAGTTGCGCGCGCCCAACCTTGCTCTGCAGGCGACCACTCGAAGCTCGCGCAGCGGAGGCTCGCTGCCGGCTAGTGGGTGGGCCACGCGATTCGATTCCGTGAGCGGTGAGCTGATCCTTCCGCCGGGACATCGGCTGCTGGCCATTGCGGGGGCGGACCGCGCGCCCACTTCGTGGCTCGAGCACTGGGGATTGTGGGGCGTATTCGGCGTACTTGTCGTGGCAGTGTTCGCCGGCTGGCTGGCCGGTGTACCTGCGGGCATTGTCGCGCTCGTCGCCCTGCTGCTCACGTACCAGGAGGGGCCGGAGTACATCTGGCTGTGGAGCAACCTGCTCGCAGCCATGGCGCTCGCGCGTGCTGCACCGGAAGGCAGGCTGCAGCGCTTCGCGCGCAGCTATCGGCTGGCGAGCTTCGTGGTGCTCGGCATCGCGCTGTTGCCGATGCTTTGGGGACAAGTGCGGCTGGCGCTGTATCCGCAACTGGCTGGTTCGGAAATGCGGATCGCACCGCCGATCGAGACGGCGCAGATGGAAGCAGGTACGGCGGTGGACGCGGTTGATGCCGCCGCGCCGGCCGTTCGCATGAATACTCCCGCGGCGCCGCCCGCGGAGGCCGAGGAAATCATCGCGACCGGGGAGAAGCGGGAAGCGGATGCGTCGGACTACGCCCTGAGCAGTACCGCCAGCAGCGCGCTGATCAAAGCCCGCGGCGGCCTCAACTATCAGCAGGGTCGTACGGTACGCGCGGCACGCTGTTGCAGACCGGGCCGGGCATTCCGCGGTGGCGCTATCAGATGCATCCCTATTCGTGGTCGGGCCCGGTGGAGCCGGCACAAACGGTTCGCTTCATCTACATAGGGCCGTTCGCGCTCGGTGCATGGCGTATCGCGGGTGTGGTGTTGCTGGCGGGGTTGTTCGCCGCGCTGTTGCGCACCGCCGGTCTCGTCAGCTGGCGGTGGCCAGTGAGCTGGCCACCGTCGCGATGGGGTGGAAGTGCCGCGGCAGCCTTGTGCGCGCTGGGGTTGCTCATCTCACCGGTTCCGCGTGCGCATGCCGAGGTGACTCCAGATGCAGATCTGCTCCAGGAGCTGAAAGAGCGCCTCACGCGCGCGCCCGAGTGCGTACCGAATTGCGCGGAAATCACCTCCGCTCGCGCCGTGGTGACGCCCGACAGCCTAGACATGACGCTCGACGTGAGCACGCTCGCCACCATGGCGGTCGCCATGCCTGGCGCGGCGGGCCGGTGGCAGCTGGAAGCGGTCACTGTGGACGGCCGCGCGTCGCTCGCCGTCGCACGCGAGCAGGACGACTCGCTATGGGTACCGCTGGCCGCAGGTGCTCATACGGTGCGACTCACTGGCCGGCTCGCTTCTGCGGAATCCGTGCAGATCGCTTTCCCCATGCCGCCGCGCCACGTGGCCATTCGCAGTGAGGGCTGGGACGTGGCTGGTGTGAGCGAGGGGAGGCTGCTCTCCGGTTCCATCGAGCTGACGCGACGGCGCAGTGCCGCGGAGCGGAAAACCCCGCTGGATGCGGGTTTCGAATTTCCGGCGTTCGTGCGCGTCACGCGCAATATCGACCTCGGCCTCGACTGGAGCATCGCGACGGTCGTGGAGCGTGTCGCGCCGGAAAGAGCGGCGATGAGTGTCGAAGTGCCGCTGATCGCCGGAGAATCGGTGCTCTCCGAAGGCATCGAAGTGCGTGAGACGCGTCCCGATGCCCGGGTCGCATTGGTCGGCCTCGAGCGTGGGCAGCAGAGCGCCCAATGGAACGCGGGATTGCCCCGCAGCGAGCAGCTGCAGCTGGAACTCCCCGCGAGCACCGCCCGCGCCGAAGTGTGGCGGATTTCCGCGAGCCCGCAGTGGCACGTGGAGTTCAGCGGGTTACCGGCAGTGTTGCCCGCGGATGAAAGAGCGGCGACCTGGGTTTACGAATTCCATCCGCAGCCTGGCGAGAAGTTGCAGCTGCAGATCCGGCGTCCACAACGGGCGGAGGGGCCTACCCTCGCCATCGATTCGGCACGGCAGGGCATCAAGGTCGGCAAGCGCTCGACCACTTCGGAGCTGTTCATCGAATACCGCAGCTCACAGGGCGGTCGCCACGCTATCGCGCTACCGAAAGACGCGCGTGTGACCGCCGTGCTGTTCGACGGCGCTCCGGCACAGGTGAGGCCCGTGCAGGACGAGCTGCCCATCGAGCTGAGGCCGGGTGCGCACAATGTGACCGTGCAATGGCAGACACCCCAGGGCGCGGGCATGAAGACCCAGCCCGCGGGCGTGGATCTGCGCTCGCCGGCCAGCAATCTCGACACGACGATCGATCTGCCAGCGGATCGATGGCCGCTGCTCGTGTTCGGCGGCGGGGTCGGGCCAGCCGTGCTGTACTGGGGCGAGCTGGTCATCTTCATCGCAACGGCGTGGCTGCTCGGCCGCTGGCAGCGTTCGCCGCTGCGCACGCATGAATGGCTGTTACTGGGTTTCGGCCTTTCGACGCGATCGTGGGCCGTGCTCGTAGTCGTCGCGTTGTGGCTGTTCGCCATGCGTTGGCGGCAGGAGTGGAGCGGCGCGGTGTCGCGCTGGCGTTTCAACCTCGTCCAGGTGCTGTTGGCCGCGCTCGGCGTGATCGCTGTGAGCAGCCTCGTGTTCTCGGGCATCCGCGGCAGCCTGCTCGCTTCGCCGGACATGGGCGTGGTCGGGCCGGGCTCATATGGGAATCACTTCGAATGGTTCCATGACCGTACAGCCGCTTTGCTGCCACAGCCCACGGTGATTTCCGCGCCGATGTGGCTGTATCGCGCGCTGATGTTCGCCTGGGCGCTGTGGCTGGTGTTCGCGCTGCTGCGATGGCTGCGTTGGGCCTGGCGGGCGTGGAAGGCAAACGGAATCTGGCGCGCTTAAGGCGCGTGTACGCCGTCCGCTTCCACTAGCAGGTCTGCGCGGCACACGTCTCCGACGAGCACGATGCGTGGGGTTTCCGTGGGCAGCGCTTCGCGCAAGGCCGTATCTACTTTCTCGAAGGCAGCGGGGTCGCGCAGATAGACCTTGAGCGGGCTGTGCGCGCCGAAGCGCACAGACAAGCCTGGTGCCGCGCCCGACGCCTTGTGCAACACGCTGCCGAGGTTGTTGATCACCTCGGCCGTCTGCGATTCGACATCGTCAGGATGATGTGATGCGTGCCCTACGATGCTTGCCGTACCCGAGATCAACACCAGCCGCGAGCCCACGAGCATCGCGCGTGAGAACTGCGGCGCGCGCGGCCCGTATTGCCGTGGATACCGGTGTGGGTTCGTCTGGCGCGGATTGTCGATGGGCACGCCAGCCTTCCGGCCACAAAGCCAGTACACCTGCAGCCGGGGGTCGCCGTCGCGCCGGCCGATGACCGTAGCGGCGGGGTAGCTTTCTGCCGGCCAGGCGCCGAGTCCGGTGGCGCGGCCCACGCAGAATTGCTTGTAGCGCTCCTCGTCTCCCGTGCCGCGGTTGATGGCGTCGAAGTAGTTCCACACCCTCAGCAGGTGCGGACGCCCGCATTCACCGAGGAACTGGCGCAATGCCGAATACGCTGATTCGGCCGCACCCGTGATACCACCATGCGTACGCTCGTCGATTTCGAGCACGCCGAAGAGGTGATGCTCGTCCGCAGCGTAACGGATGGCACCGGAGCTGCCGGAGGTTACGGTGCCATTCGCCCGCCAGACTTCCATTACGCTCGCGCCCCCGAGCGGCTCCAGCCCCACCCGGACGAAGCGGGGATCTGCGCCGGCGGGCACCTGCCCGAACGTCACCGCGGCAAGCACGTCCTTCGCAAGCGGCGAGGCGAGATTCAGCGGCTGGTACTCGACGCGCACGACGGCGCTGGGCGCAAGGGAGACGGCTCGATCGGACATGGGGCGCGACTTTAGCGTTTCGGCAAAAAAAAAGCCCTGCAGGGCAGGGCTCTTCAGTTCGCGCTCGCTCGACCCGGTGAGACGCTGTCAGCTCCCATCGCGGCGCCGGGCCGCGGTGTGTCGCGTCGTCACGAGCATCAAAATGCTTTCCGGCTGGAACGTTGGGGCTCGCACCCCGGTTGAATCTTCAGACCCGCATGTCGATACATGCTCTTGCCGTCCCGAACGGTCCCATCAAGGTGGGTGCCGCTTTGACCCGTGCTCGCGTCGTCTCCCGAGATTTCTTCCCTTGTCTGTCAGTTCTGTACGGTCTGTCCCAATGGACAGGGGCGCGAAGTGTAGCGAAGTCGTTTTCGCCGTGCTGTTGTTTTATCGACGCGTCTGTCATCGACGACGCGCGAGACGCACGATGAAACGCACGCCGGCATCGCCGGGAAGGTTCTCCGCGCTCGCGTGCCCGTCGTGGAATTCTGCGATGAGCCTCACGATGTACAGGCCGAGTCCGAAGTGCGGGCGACTGTCCGCATCGACGCGCGATTGCCAGAGCGACTCGAAGATCCTGCCGCGAATGCCGGGCGCGAGCGGCGGGCCGGGATTCTCCACTTCGAGCCGCGCGCTGTCGGCGTCCGCCGACAGCCGCACGATGATCGTGCCGCCCGGCGCCGTGAAATCGACGGCGTTGTCGACGAGCTTGTCGAGCATCTGCACGATGAGGTCCGGCGCACCGTCGATCTCCAGTGGCGCGTCTGGCGCTTCGAGCGTGAAAGTCCGCTGGCCGAAAGCGTCGGAATAGGCGGAGACGGCCGAGGCGACCACGGGCACGAGGTCGAATCGGCTCCGTTCGGCACTGTTGATCGCTTCTTCGACGCGGGTTGCCGCGCCCATGGCATGCAGGATGGACCCGAGCCGCTCGCTGCCTTCGCGCGCACGGTCGAGATAAATTCGTGCGGCAGCGCTTGGAGCGGTTTCGGATTCCAGGTTCTCGAGCGAGGAGCGCACGATGGTGAGCGGCGTGCGGATCTCGTGGGCCAGCTTTCCGGCGAGTGTGCGGAGATAGCCTGTGTATTCGTCCAGCCGGCCGAGCAGCGTGGCGAAGCTGCGCGCGACGTCGCCGAGCTCGTCGGGGGCTTGGGTTTCCGGGAACGAAGTCACGAGCCCGGAGCGGGTGAGGGCGGATTCGCTTGCCCGCCGAAGGCGAGCGAGGCGCAGGCCGAGGTATGCCGCGAAGGCAAACATGGCGAGCACGGCGATCAGGGTGGTGATCAATGTGAAATTGAATAGCGTGGTGAGTGCGTGGTCGCGGAGCGTGAGCCAGCGATCTGTGGACTGCGTCACACGCAACTGGCCCAGCACGCGGCGGGGCTCATCCGTATAGATGGGCGCGCTTGCTTCCGCGAGCGGCTGCTGGCCGGACTGGGCGAGCAGTGTGCGGTAGGTGCGGTCGAGGAAGCTGCGGCTTGGGGGCAGGGCGGGGTCGACGGGCGCGATCGCGCTGGCGAGAAGCACTCCGGAAGGCGTGGTGGCCGCAACGCGCAGGCCCGGCTGTGCCATTTGCGCGAGGTAGGTATCGAGCTCCGGGGAGGCGGCAATGAGGCGGCCGGGCGCCCGCAGCTCGGAAGCAGCCGGTAGCGAGCCGTAGCTTTCGGGTATGGCACCGCGCTGATCACGGTCGTCCACCAGTACGCCAAGCCTCTCACCGAGCATCGAGAGAGGCAGCCGCAGCTCGACGCGATAGCCTCCCTGCATCAGCTGCCATGCGCCGGTGATGCGGGGCTCATCCACCGTGAAGGGTTGGCCGAGCTCACCTTTCTCTACGTGCCGCGCCTGGATGACGCCGGTGCCGCCCGTCGCGATGAACACCTGGCGCTCTGCGTGCTCGGCATCCTGGAAAGCGAGCCACAGGCGGTCTCCCGCCTTCGCCTCGTCGAGCGGCGCGGCGCCCGGAGCGTCGAAGATCACACGCTGGTCTCGCACTTCCAGCAGCAGGTAGAGCATGCGTTCGTAAACGCCGGCGAGGATGCTCAGGCTGTCGCGCCCGTGTTCGAAGACGCGGGAAGAATTGCACTCATGCATCTGCGACATCGGGCAGGGGTCCGGCCATTCGTCGCGATAACCGTCGAGTACGGGGGCGCCGTTCAGGGTGACGGGCTCGAGATCCTGAGGGCCGGGCGGGTGGGTGTCGGAGCGCTTGCTGCGGTAGAGCAAGTCTCCCCGGCCCTGCAGGGAGTCGGCCATGGCGCGCGCCACTTCGCTGAGGGACTGCTTTTCCGCGGCGCGCAGTGCGACCTCCATCTCCCGCGCGTACTGGCATCCGGCCCAGGGGAGGATCAGCGTGGTGAGGCTGAGGAGCAGGAGCTTGAGGCGGAGGGACATGGCGCTAGCGCGCGTCGGGATCGCGAGGCGTCTCGCGCGCAGCCGGCGCCATGAGAAAGATGCTCACTATTCGGCCCAGCGGTAGCCCATGCCGTAGACCGTCTGCACCGCGTCGAATCTGGCGTCAATCACCTGGAACTTGCGGCGCAGGCGCTTGATGTGGGATGTGATGGTGTTGTCGTCCAGCACGACGTTGGCTGCGTCCATGAGCTGCTGACGGTTCTTTACATGGCCCGGATGGTTCGCGAGCGCATGCACGATCCAGAACTCGGTGAGCGAGAGCACCACGGGCTGGCCGTTCCACTCTACCTGCATGCGCTCGGCATCCAGCGTGAGTGCACCGCGTCGCAGCACCTGCGAGGCTTCGCGCGGTCGGCGTAGCGCATCGATGCGTCGGAAGAGTGCGTTTACGCGAGCCGTGAGATGCGCAAGGCTCAGGTCCTTGGTGAGGAAATCGTCCGCGCCGAGCCGCAGGCCGGAGACAGCATCGAGCTCGCTGTCGCGCGCGGTGAGAAAGATGATGGGCAGCTCCGCGGAGAGCGCACGCAGCTGCCGGCACAGCTCGAACCCGCCTTCAGGCTCGTCTTCCAGCGAGATGTCGATGACTGCGAGATCCGGCAGGCGCGTAGCGAACGCCGCCATCGCTTGCGCACGGTTCGGGTAAGTGCGTACCGCATACCCCTCACGCGAAAACGCTGCGGCGTAGTTGTCCCGAATGGCCGGTTCGTCCTCGACGATCGCGATCTGGCGCTTCATGTCCGAAGGCTAGCATGAGAAAGGGCCAGCGTAAGACGGGCCAGGTCTTGCCATTCCGGCCCGCCACGATTTGCCATTTTTGGGCGGCGGAATGCCACTGGAGCGCCCGCGGAGCGCGAGGGGGCCGAGGTCAAATCCTCACGTCGGCGAAGACATCGAGGAGACGGAGAATGGCAAAGCCCTTTCCATTGAAAAGAATGCCATTGCAGCGCGCGCCATTGCGGAGCAGGCAGGTCGTCAACTGGCTCGCGATCCTCGCGCTGCTCTCCATCGGTGTCGTCTGACCGCTGCGCGTGCGCCGTCAGCGCCGACTTCCCATTCAGTGCAGGCCGGACCGGCTCTCGGACAACAGCCCTTCGAGGACGCTCAAGTCGACCGGCTTCACGAGGTGATGATCGAAGCCGGCCTCGCGCGAGCGCCGCCGGTCTTCCTCCTGCCCCCAGCCGGTGAGCGCGATGATCAGCGCATCGCGGGTATCCGGATGCTCGCGCATCCGCCGCGCGGTCTCGTATCCGTTGAGCGTGGGCAGGCCGATGTCGAGCAGTACCACGTCCGGGCGGAAGTCGCCGACCGCCTCCACGGCCTGTGGCCCGTCGTACGCCGTCTGTACCTGATTGCCCTGCAGCTCCAGCAGCGTCGCGAGGCTCTGCGCGCCGTCCTCGTTGTCGTCCACGATCAGGATGCGATGCGCCTTGCCCGGGCTGCCCACCGTCCTTCGTGAATCCTCCGGGTCGGCCTGCATCGCCTCCATCGCCGGCAGGCGGATCACGAACTCGCTGCCGCGGTTCGGCCCTTCGCTGAACGCCTCCACCACACCACCGTGCAGTTGCACGAACGTGCGCACGAGCGTCAGCCCGATGCCGAGCCCGCCTTGTGAGCGGTATCCCGTCTCTTCCTCCTGCATGAAGAGATCGAAAACGTGTGGCAGAGCGCCCGTGGCGATGCCGATGCCGTCGTCCCGGACGCGGATCACGGCGCAGCCGCTCTCGCTCGCCGCGCTCAGCCAGATGTGGCCCCCCTCCGGTGTGTACTTTGCCGAGTTGTTGAGCAGGTTCGAAAGTGCCTGCGCGAGACGCACTGGGTCAGCATGCAGCTGCGCCGGCGCGGCAGGCAGCGAGACCTCCAGCGTGTGTCCGCTCGCTTCGATCCATGGCCGGCTGGTCTCTACCGCATTGCGCACGATGGTCTGCAGGTCCACGATCTCGCGCTGCAGCGTCACCTTGCCGCGCGTGATGCGCGACACGTCCAGCAGGTCGTCGACCAGTCGGATGAGATGCGTCACCTGCCGCCGCATCACATCGTGCGCGCGACGCTCCTCCGGATCCTTCTCTCCCCGATTGCGCAGCAGATGGAGCGTATTGCTGAGCGGCGCCAGCGGGTTGCGCAGCTCGTGCGCGAGCGCGGCGAGGAACTCGTCCTTGCGGCGATCCGTCTCCCGGAGTGCGTCCTCGATCATCGCGCGTTCCGCGATCTGCGCCCGCAGCTCGTACTGCCGCCTGCGCGCTCTCAACGCCGCGCGCACGGCGCTGACGAACACCGGAGCGTGAATGGGGCGCTCCATCAGCGTGACGTTGCCCAACAGGTCCATGAGCTGCACGGCGGCGGGCGACGTCGTCTCGCTACTGGTGAGCACGAAGATCGGCAGGTCGGACCAGGCCGGCTGGCTGCGCACGTAGTCGGCCAGAGCCTTCTCCTGCCCGGCAGGCAGGGCTTCTTCCGCGATGATGAGTGCGCCAGCGCCACGATGCAGCTCACGCGCGAGGCAATGGCTCCCCTCCAGCAGCGTACTGCCGAGGCTCACTTCCGAAAGCGCGCCGCGGATGAGCGTGGCGTCGATCCCTTCGACACCGACCACGAGTACTCTTTGCTCGGCTCCGAATTCTTGTTCCTGCATCTGGAAACCCCGCTCCCGGGGTTTCCGAGCGGCAAGATGCGTTCCTAGAAGGCGCTGATGCCGGTGAGCTCGCGCCCGATGCTCAGCTGGTGGATCGTTTCCGTGCCCTCGTAGGTGATGACGCTCTCGAGGTTCAGCATGTGCCGGATGGGGCCGTATTCCGCGCTGATTCCGGCCCCGCCCAGCATGTCCCGGGCGTCGCGCGCGATGTCGAGCGCGATGCGGCAATTGTTCCACTTGGCCATCGAGACGTGCGCCGGCATCATCTTGCCCTGGTCCTTCAGCCGCCCGAGCTGCAGCGACAGCAGCTGCGCGGTGGTGATCTTGCGCGACATTTCCGCCAGGCGGATCTGGATGGCCTGGTTCTGCGCCAGCGGTCGCCCGAAGAGCACCCGCGACTTGGTGTACTCGAGCATCTCGGCTAGGCAGGCCTGCGCGGCGCCGATCACTCCCCAGGTGATGCCATAGCGCGCCTGCGTCAGGCAGGAGAGCGGCCCCTTGAGCCCGACCGCGCCCGGCAGCACGTTCGCTTCCGGAACCACCACGTGGTCGAAGAAGAGCGCCGAGGTCACCGAGGCGCGCAGCGAGAACTTGTTCTCGATCTCCGGGGCCGAGAAGCCCTTCATGCCCTTCTCGACGATGAAGCCGCGGATGCCCTCCGGGGTCATGGCCCAGCAGATGCAGAGGTTCGCGATGGCGCCGTTGGTGATCCACATCTTCGAGCCGTTGATCACCCAGTCCTTGCCCTGCTTCTTCGCGTGGGTCTTCATGTTCGCCGGGTCGGAGCCGCCGTGCGGCTCGGTGAGCCCGAAGCAGCCGATGAGCTCGCCTTTGGCCATGCGCGGCAGGTACTTCTGCTTCTGCTCCTCGCTGCCGAAGGCGTAGATGGGGTACATGCACAGCGACGACTGCACGGAGACGAAGCTGCGGATGCCTGAATCTCCCCGCTCGAGCTCCTGGCAGATGAGGCCGTAGCTCACCGCATTGAGCCCCGCGCAGTCGTAGCCTTTGATGGACGAGCCCAGCAGGCCGAGGCTCGCGAGCTCGGGGATGAGCTCTCGCGGGAAGTGGTGCTTCTCGAAGCACTCCCGGATGATGGGGAGTACCTTCTCGTCGACCAGACGGCCGACGGAGTCCTGCACCATCTGCTCGTCCTCGCTCAGCTGCGCTCGGATGTCGAAAAGGTCGAGAGGGTTCAGGCTGGGCATGGCTCGCTCGTCCGCGGTCGGGGGGAACGCGGATTCTACGCGAGCGCCGGGTTTTTTCAGTGTCTCAGGCCCAGGGACGCGAACAATTTCATCACCAGCCAGAGTGGGCCGATCAACAGGAACTGCAGGTCCTTGAAAAAGGAGGGGCGGCGGCCCTCGATGGCGTGGCCGACGAACTGGCCGACCCAGGCGGCGGCGAAGATCGCCAGCGACGTCGCCCAGAGGGGCCAGGGGAGCGAAGCGAGGGCCTGCAGCAACGCGAGCAGCAGCGCGAAGGCACAGGCGATCCCCACGGCCAGGCGGATCGAGAGCGTGCAGTAGTAAATGAGGGCCGCCACCGTGGTGAGCGTCGCCCAGTTCACCCAGGGTGAGAGGCGTGCGAACGCGTCCGGCACCGGGATGGACCAGAGCAGCCCCATGACCGAGAGGACGATGAACGGGACGCAGACCCAGTGCAGGAGCGCATTGGTCGGGTGGCTGTGGCTGACGCCGTACTCGTCGAACCAGTCCGCCGCCGTACGCATGTCGCAACGTTACGCGCCGACCCGCCTGGTGGCAATGAAACGCCTCGAGCCGCTGCCGGCTTCGCCCTGGCGCACTTCGCATCGCCGATCGCTGGTTGACAGCATGGAACGCCACCCCTATCGTGCCGCTCGCCAGCGGTGCCGGCCTCAATCAGCCGGCTTAATAGGGAATCCGGTGCGTCCTCGCAAAAGGACCATTCCGGAGCTGCCCCGCAGCGGTAATTGGGAACGACCGGCGCCATCGCACTGAATCCGTCCTGGGATTCGGGAAGCGGCGCCCAGTAGACCGGGGCCCTCGCGCCCTCCCGCCCATGAGCCCGAAGACCTGCCGCAGCCATCGCACGAAAGTGCGGTGAACGGTCTCGAGGCTCTCGTGGGAGGAGCGACCGGAATCACGCGGCCCCGGCCCCGGGTGCGCGCGTATTCCCGTCATCACATCCCTTCGAAGCCCGATTCGCTCGCGGGAGCGAAAGGCCACGAATGCGTCTGCACGTGCGGCGTCCCGTCGCGTGCGTGACCCGTTCCGGCCGCTCGCTCCCAGGATATCCATCTTTGAGGAGATCTTCCCATGTCCGTTCAAGCCATCAATCTCGGATTTCCCCGCATCGGCCTGCGCCGCGAGCTCAAGAAAGCCGAAGAGAGCTACTGGAAAGGTGCACTTGCGCGCGCCTCGCTGGAGCAGACCGGTCGCGAGCTGCGGCTGCGTCACTGGAATCAGCAGCGCGAAGCGGGCATCGACGCGATCCCCTGCAACGATTTTTCCTTCTACGACCAGATGCTCGACATGGCCTGCCTGCTGGGCCGCGTGCCATCGCGCTTCCCGTGGAGCGGCGGCGCAGTCGATCTGGACACGTACTTCGCGATGGCGCGCGGTGCGCCCTCCGCGCCAGCCATGGAGATGACCAAGTGGTTCGACACCAACTACCACTACCTCGTGCCGGAATTCGAGCCGCGCCAGACGTTCCGGATCGGTAGCGACAAGCCGTTCGACGAGTGCGCGGAGGCACGCGCGGCCGGCATCCCAGCCGTGCCGGTGTTGATCGGGCCCATCAGCTTCGTGCTGCTCGGCAAGCCGAAGTACGCCACGTTCTCGGCCGCGTACGCCATCGAGGCGCTGGTTCCTCTCTACGTTGAGATCCTGCAGCGGCTGGCACCGCTGACCTCTGCGGTGCAGATCGACGAGCCTTGCCTGGTCACCGATCTCACGCCGGAGGCGGCGGGGCGTTTCCTGCCGGTGTACGAGAAGCTGGCGAGCGCGGCGCCCAGTCTTCGCCTTCGCCTCGCAACCTATTTCGGCGCGCTGGGCGACAACGCCGGCCTCGCATTCAACCTGCCCGTGGATTGCGTTCATGCGGATCTCGTGCGCGCACCCGAACAACTGGATCGCGTGCTCTCGCTCGCCGAGCGCACGGGCAGGCGGGTGGCACTCGGCCTCATCGACGGCCGTAACGTGTGGCGCAACGATCTGAGCGCTTCGCTCGCGGTGCTCGAGAAGGCGGTCGAGCGGCTGGGCTCCGATCGCGTGGCCGTCGCTCCGTCCTGCTCGCTGCTGCACGTGCCTCTGGATCTCGACGCCGAAACCGGCATGGACTCACAGATCCGCGGCTGGATGGCTTTCGCCAGGCAGAAGCTGGCCGAGCTGTCGGTGCTCAAGCGCGCCATCAACGAAGGCCGCAGCGCGGTAACTGCCGAGCTGCAGGACAGCGACGCGGCGCAGGCGTCCCGGAAGTCCTCGGCACGGATCCACGATCCGAAGGTGAAGCAGCGAGCCGCCGAAGTGACGGCCGACATGCTCGAGCGGCGCAGTCGGCACGCACAGCGCCGCAAGGCGCAGGAGGCGGCCTTCGCGCTCCCCACATTTCCCACCACCACCATCGGCTCGTTCCCGCAGACGCCCGAAATCCGGGCCGCCCGCGCCGCGCACAAGGCTGGCACGCTCGATGCGAAGGCCTACGCGGAGGCGATGCGCAAGGAGATCGAAGGCGTCGTGCGGTTCCAGGAACGGGTCGGCCTCGACGTGCTCGTGCACGGTGAAGCCGAGCGCAACGACATGGTCGAATACTTCGGCGAGCAGCTCGAAGGCTACGTGTTCAGCCGCAACGGCTGGGTGCAGTCCTACGGATCGCGCTGCGTGAAGCCGCCCATCATCTTCGGCGACGTCTCCCGGCCACGTGCGATGACGGTGGATTGGTCCAGGCATGCGCAATCGCTCACTCCGCGGGTCGTGAAAGGCATGCTCACGGGCCCGGTGACGATCCTGCAGTGGTCCTTCGTGCGCGACGACCAGCCCCGTTCAGCGACCTGCCGGCAGATCGCGTTCGCCATCCGCGACGAGGTGCTGGATCTGGAGCGCGCGGGCATCCGCATGATCCAGATCGACGAGCCCGCCATCCGCGAAGGGCTGCCGTTGCGCCGCTCGCAATGGCCGGACTATCTTCGCTGGGCGGTCGATTGCTTCAGGCTCAGCGCGGCGGGCGTCGCCGATGCCACGCAGATCCACACGCACATGTGCTATTCGGAGTTCAACGACATCATCGGCTCGGTCGGCGAGATGGACGCGGACGTCATCTCCATCGAGACGGCGCGCTCGCAGATGGAGCTGCTCGAGGCCTTCGCGAGCTACGCGTATCCGAACGAGATCGGTCCCGGCGTCTACGACATCCACTCCCCGCGAGTCCCGGCTCGCGAGGACATGTCGGCGCTGCTGCGCAAGGCCGCGAGTGTCATTCCGGCGGAACAGCTCTGGGTGAATCCCGATTGCGGACTCAAGACGCGCGGCTGGCCGGAGGTCGAGCAGGCGCTGACGAACATGGTGGCGGCAGCGCAGTTGGTCCGGGCCGAGTTCGGGGCCAAGGGCGGCTGATGTCGCCGCCGCCGGATCCGCGCCAGTGCCCCCTCTGCGGCCGCCCGAACGAATGCGGGATGGCCGCGGGCAAGGGCTCGTGCTGGTGCTTCAGCACGCCGGTACCTGCCGAGGTTCTGGAGAAACTTCCCGAGGCGGCGCGGGATCGGGCCTGTGTGTGCCAGACCTGCGCCACCGGGGTGCGGGATACGCGCGGAATCTTCGCCAGGCTGAACGAGATCCTGCGGGGCCATTGAGCCGGCTCAGGCCGGCGCCATGAGCCCCCGCAGCTTGCCGATGGCATTGGACTCGATCTGCCGGATGCGCTCCGCCGACACGCCATACTTGTCCGCCAGCTCGTGCAGCGTGGCCTTGTCTTCGGCCATCCAGCGCTGCTCGAGGATGTCCCGGCTGCGCGCGTCCAGCTGCCCGAGCGCCGACTGCAGGCGATCCGAGGAATCGGCCTCCCACTCGTCGGCTTCCACCGCTTCGGCGGGATCGGAGTCCGGCGCCTGCAGGTAGGCCGCGGGGCTGTACACCTCCTCCTCGTCCGATTCCGGCGTGGGGTCGAAGGACATGTCGCGCGCCGAGAGGCGCTTCTCCATCTCCGTGACCTCCGCCGGGGTGACGCCCAGGTCTTCGGCGACGGCACGAGTCTCGTCCGCCGAGAGCCATGCCAGGTTCTTCTTCAGCCGGCGCAGGTTGAAGAACAGCTTGCGCTGCGCCTTGGTGGTGGCGATCTTCACCAGCCGCCAGTTGCGCAGCACGTACTCGTGGATCTCGGCGCGGATCCAGTGCACGGCGAAGGAAACCAGGCGCACGTTGAGCGCGGGGTCGTAACGCTTCACGGCCTTCATGAGGCCCACGTTGCCTTCCTGGATGAGGTCGCCGACGGGCAGGCCATAGCCGCCGTAACCCCGGGCGATGTGCACGACGAAGCGCAGATGCGCGAGCACCAGCTTGCGCGCCGCGTCCAGATCGTCATCCTCGCGGAAACGGGTGGCGAGCTCGTGCTCTTCCTCGCGCGTGAGCACGGGAATCTTGCTCACCCGGTCGAGGTAAGAATCGAGGCTTCCGAGCGGGCCGCTGGGAAGGCCCTCTCGAATAAGGGAAGGGCCGCTGCGGGACACCAGAGCCGTGGCGGTAGTCATCGGGTCCTCCGCTGATGGGGTGTGGGACTTTAGCACTCGGCGGTTTGGAGTGCTAAGAACCGAAATGGTTTCATCGCAGGGCATGGAGAATAAGGTTTGGAAACAACGGTTTAGCTCAGGGCTCAAGTGGCTGTCCAGCATGGAAGAGCCAACGCGCCGCAGGGGCGGGATGTTCCTGGCGCCACACGGTCTGCGCTTGTTCCATTTATCGTAACGAGTTACGATAAATCGCATGAGGATATCCCGTTCGCCAAAGCCTGCGCGGGGCAGGCCTCCTACCGGCGAGGCTTTGACCGCCGCGGAGCGCATGCGTCGCATGAGGGAGCGGCGCAAGGCCGCTGGCCTCAAGGCCGTCGTGTCCTGGCGATCCGCGCAGGCAGCGCCGACGTCCGCGTACTCGGGGCACAGGGTGTTGGATATCCGCAGTCTTGCCATGCATGCCGTGATTGCGCAGAAGATCGAGCGCGATCCTTCGCTGCTGGCCATTGCGCGCGCCAACCTCCAGCGATGGCGGGAACGCAAAGCCGGATCCACTCCGGCCTGGCTCGAGGAATGGCAGGAGATACTGCGTCTTCCCTGGCCGGACATTGCGACGATCATCACCGCGCCTGACGAGAATGCCACTCGTCTGAGGCAGTCCTCGCCGTTCGCCGGCGTACTCACGAGCGCCGAGCGGAAGAAAATCTATGACGCGCTCCGAGCTTGAGCACCTGATCCGGGCGGCGGGCTCCATCGCCAACGATTCCGAGATCGTGGTGATCGGCAGTCAGTCGATACTCGGCCAGTTTCCAGACGCGCCGGCTGCCCTGCTGGTCTCGGCAGAAGCGGACGTTTTTCCGCTTCGCCATCCCGAGCTCGCGGACCTCATCGACGGCAGCATCGGAGAAGGCTCGGCCTTCCATGAGCTCTATGGGTACTACGCGCAAGGTGTAGGCGAGCGAACCGCCACGCTGCCGAAAGGCTGGAGGGCTCGCCTGGTGCGTATCTCCAACCCGAATACCAGCGGGGTTTGCGGTCTCTGTCTGGAAGTTCATGATCTGGCCATCTCCAAGCACGTTGCCGGCCGCGAGAAGGATGCAGAGTTCACGCGCGAGCTCGCGAGGCAGGGTATGACCGATGGCAAGACTCTCCTGGCGCGACTCGAAGAGACGGACGTCACTCCCGTGCAGCGGGAGCTGATCGCGACGCGCATTCGCAGAGATACGACACACAGGAAATGATAGGAAGGACGCACTTGTCACGAGCTTCGGCACGGATTTCCATCGTCTGGGTGATTGCGCTGCTCAGCGCGTGCGCTACGCGCGAAGTCGCGGAGCGGCCGACTCCACCTTCACCATTACCCCCAGCGCCTCCCTCAGAGCCCTATACGGCAACGGACTGGAAGCAGGTCGACGGGTGGAACGAGGACGCGACCCATGAAGCCTGGAGCGCATTTCTCAACACCTGCAAGGCCCGCGGCTCGCAGCCTTTGTGGAAGCGTGTATGCACAGAAGCCCAGGCACGCACCGTGGCGGAGCCAGGTAGCGCGCGCAGGTTCTTCGAAGAGTTCTTCACGCCTTATCGCGTAAGGCAGGCGGAGCAGGGTGGTCGAGCCGCCGATACCGGGCTGATCACCGGCTACTACGAGCCCCTGCTGTTCGGTGCACGCAAGCCGGCGCCCACCTTCACGGTGCCGCTCTATGCGCCGCCGGACGATCTGCTCGCCATCGATCTCAGCAGCGTGTATCCCGATCTCAAAGGCCGCACGTTGCGCGGTCGTCTGCAGGGCAAGAAGGTGGTGCCGTATTACAGTCGCGCGGAGCTGGACAACTCGCCACTGATGAAGGGCAAGGAGCTGGTGTGGGTCAATGGCGCGCTGGATGCCTTCTACCTGCAGGTACAGGGCTCCGGCCGCGTGCAGCTCAACGATGGGCAGACCATCCGGATGGCGTACGCCGACCAGAATGGGCATCCCTATCGCTCCATCGGGCGCTATCTCATCGACAAAGGTGAGTTGACCGTCGAGCAGGCGACGGCGCAAGGCATCCGTCAGTGGGTGGAGGCGCATCCCGCGCGCACCTCGGAAGTGCTCAATGCGAATCCGAGCATGGTGTTCTTCCGTGAAGAGCCCATTGCGGATCCGACGCAAGGGCCGAAGGGGGCGCTGGGCGTGCCATTGACGCCGGGGCGCTCCATTGCGGTGGACCCGCGCTCCATTCCGCTGGGCGCGCCGGTGTTTCTCGCGACTACTTATCCCGCCACGACCACACCATTGCGCCGCCTGATAATGGCTCAGGATACGGGTGGCGCGATCAAGGGCGCCGTGCGTGCGGATTTCTTCTGGGGCTTCGGCGGCACTGCCCCGGAATCCGCAGGCCGCATGCGGCAGGACGGGAGATTGTGGATGCTTTGGCCGAAGGAGCAACCGCTGCCGGCGCCTCCTTGAGCGCTGATCCCCAGTCGGCTGCGGCTACTTCGGCTGCTCGATCTTCCTTCCCTGGCTCAGATCGAACACCCGCCTGGCCTCTCCGGCCGGCGCCCAGATCACCAGCACCTTCGTATCCGACTCCTTCGGCACGATGTGCCGCACGCTGTCGCCGATGCGCACGACGCCGACCATGCCAGGAGTCAGCATGTGCATCTCGCCATTGACCTCGTGGCCCAGCGTTCCCGAGAGCACGTAGAAGATCTCGAGGGAGCCGTGCTTGTGCGGCGCGACCACCGTGCCGGCGGCCAGCGTCAGCTCCGCGATCTCGATCTCCTTGCCGCCGAGGTTGGATTCGTCGAGAAGGATCTTCAGGTTCGGAATCTCGACGACGCCCGCGGTGCCGTAGGCGTAGCTCGCGTCGTGTCCTTCGTGGGCGCTGGCCAGGCCGGCGGCCATCGCAACGGGGAGGAGCAGGGCCGGCAAGCGGCGCAAGCACTTGTGAGTCGCAGGGCTTGTCATGTCAGGACCTCATTGCTTCGTGGGCGTTTTGAGAAGCGCGTGCACCGGATGCTATCAAAGGCGTCGATGCTTCGCGGGCCGGGCTAATATCAGCTCCATGGGCATGAAGCTGCGCGCACTGGGGACCTGAGTCCGATGTCGTCCGAAGCGGACCGCATCATCGGCCTTTACCAACGGCACGCTCGCGCATGGGCTGCCGATCGCGGGAGCGCGCTGGTCGAGAAAGCGTGGCTCGATCGGTTCATGGCCTTGATGCCTGCGCGCTCGGACATCCTCGATCTGGGTTGCGGCTCCGGGGAGCCCATCGCCCGCTACTTCGTCGAGAATGGCCACCGGGTCACCGGTGTGGAATCCTCGCCGGACCTCATTGCGATGTGTCGTGAGAGGCTTCCGGAGCAACGCTGGCTGCTCGGAGACATGCGTACGCTTTCCCTGGAGCAGGCGTTCCACGGCATTCTCGCCTGGGACAGCTTCTTTCACCTGAGCCCCGAGCATCAGCGCCGGATGTTCGATACGTTCGCGGAGCACTCGGCGCCGCGTGCCGCCTTGATGTTCACCAGCGGCCCGTCATCCGGGGTGGCCATGGGCACCTATGGTGGCGAGCCGCTGTATCACGCGAGCCTGGATGCCGTTGAATATCGCGAGCTGCTGGATGCGCACGGGTTCGATGTGGTGTCGCACGTGGTGGAAGACCCCGGGTGCGCCAACAGGACGATCTGGCTCGCCCGGGCTCGATAGCGGCGTCATCGTCAGAGCAGGTCGAGCAGTGGATGGACTGGCAGGCAACGGAGCTCAATACCGCATGGCGATATGCCTTCATGGCGCTCATTCGCAAGAGCGATCAGCACGGGGATCCCGACTCCATCGCCAGGAGTATCGAAAGCTGGAACCGCCACATGCAGATACTGGAAGGGCGGCTCGAGCGGACGGGTGCCTTCGTGACTGGAAGGACGTTCACCGTCGCCGATGTCGTCATCGGCCTCTCCACGAATCGCTGGCTCATGTCGCCGATCGATCGACCGGCCCTTCCCGCAGTGCGCGACTATTACGAGCGCCTCAGCGAGCGGCCGGGATTTCTGGAGCACGGGAGGAACGGAATCGAGTGAGGTCATCGCCATCCTCACCTTCGACGGCTTCAACGAGCTCGATTCCCTCGCCAGCCTGAACGAATGATCCGCCCCGCTTCACCCGCAGACGACGCCGGCATCTGGTCCATCCTGGAGCCCGTGCTTCGCGCGGGCGAAACCTACACGCTGCCCAGAGACATCGGTCGGGAAGACGCGCTCGCCTACTGGCTCGCATCCCGGCACGAAGTCTTCGTGGCCGAAGAAGCAGGCAGCGTGCTGGGAACCTATTTCCTGCGTGCGAACCAGGGCGGCGGCGGCGCCCACGTCGCCAATTGTGGCTATATGACCGCCACGGCCGCGCAAGGGCGCGGAGTGGCGCGCGCGATGCTGGAGCACTCGCTCGCGAGGGCGCAGGAGCGGGGATTCCGCGCCATGCAGTTCAACTTCGTTGTGAGCTCGAATGCGCGTGCCATCCGCACCTGGCAGGCGTACGGCTTCGAAGTGGTCGGCCGGCTGCCGGCGGCTTTTCAGCACCCCTCGCTCGGGTTCATCGATGCGCTCGTCATGTACCGGGCGCTCAATGCCCCAGAAAGATCTTCATCTGCTCGTTGAACTGCGCGGCCACCTTCTGCAGCCGGTCCACCGCCGCATTGTGCAGCTTCGCGGCGTCGGCTGCGGACATCCGCCCCTGCTTCACCTCGAAGGCCAGGCACTTGGTGTACGTCTCCACGTCCGTGTTGTAGCGCTTCACCGTCTGCATGGCCTCGCGCATCTGCGCATCGGTCGCCGTGTCGGCCTGCGGCACCTTGCTGGGTGCCTGCGGCAGCGTGCAGCCCGCCAGCGAAGGGCTGGAGAACGCAAAGGTGGCCGCGAGAAGGGGGAAAGTCCGGAAAACGAAGGAACGGGTTCGATGTGTCACGCGCGAGGCTCGATGCTCCGTAGATGTCTTGCGGCCGAGATCCAAGCTCCCAGCCAGCCCAGCAATACGCCGGTGCCGAGCAGTGCGATCGCTTCGTCGCTCGCCAGCCCGGCCAGTGCGAACGAGCTTCCGTACAGCCGCGCGAGATTCTCCACCGGCACCGAAAGCCACGCCACTGCAGCCGCGACTATGGCCCACGCGAGCAGCGCACCCAGCGCGCCGTACAGCGTGCCGGTATAGAGGAACGGCCGGCGCACGAACGCATTGGATCCGCCGACCAGCTTCGTCACCTCGATCTCCGCGCGACGGTTGAGGATCTCCAGCCGGATGGTGTTGCCGATCACTGCGAGCACGCCGACGCCGAGCACGATGGAGGCGATCAGCAGCAGGCCGCGCAGCAGATCCAGGATGGCCGCGAAGCGCGTCACCCACTCGGAGTCGATCTGCACCTGGTCGACTTCCGGCCACGCAATGAAGTATTTCCGCAGCGCTTCGAGATCGGTCGGCCCATCGCCGCCCCCCTTGGGACGGATGTGCAGAACGTGCGGCAGTGGATTCTGCTGAAGGGCCTCGAGCGCCGTGCCGAAGCCCGAATACTTGCGGAATTCCTCCAGCGCCTGGTCGGACGAGATCAGCGTGACTTCTTCGATGTCCGCTCTCTCACGCGCGCTCGTCGCCAGCTGCTTCGCCTTGGTGAGCGGGACATCCGTCTTGAGGTACACGGAGAGATCGATGGCGTTGGCGAACCCCCCCGTTGCCGCGCTGGCGTTGTTCACGAACAGGCGCAGTCCGGCGGGCAGTGCGAGCGCCAGCGCAATGACGATGAGGGTGAGCAGCGTCGCGAGCGGGCTGCGCGCGAGCCGCCCGACGGAGCTCAGGAACGCATGGCCATGGCGCGTGGCGTAGGACGAAAGGCTCATCGCGTCGCCGTGAAGTGCGGCAGGCCATCGTCCTGGGCGGCCTGCACGTGCCCGTGGTCGAGCACGATCTCGCGTTGCGCGAACTCGCGCACCAGATGCAGGTCGTGCGAGGCGATCACCACCGTCACGCCCACTTCCTGGAAGCGCTTGAAGAGCTGCATCACTTCCATTGCGAGATCGGGGTCCAGGTTGCCGGTGGGCTCGTCCGCGATGAGGATGGAGGGCTTGCTGATCACCGCGCGCGCGATGCCCACGCGCTGCTGCTCGCCCACGGAAAGCTCGAGCGGTGAGCTGCGCTCCTTGCCGAGCAGGCCCACCTGGTCCAGCGCCGCGCGAACGCGTTTGTCGATCTCCTTCAGCGGCGCATCCGCGACGATGAGCGGCAACGCCACGTTGTCGTACACGGGACGGTCGGCAAGCAGCTTGTGATCCTGGAACACCATGCCGATGCGGCGCCGGAATGCGGGAATGTGCCGCGAGCGAACGGTGTTCGTGTTCTTGCCGTCCACGACCACCGCGCCGCGCGTGGGACGTTCGAGCAGCGCGATGTGCTTGAGCACCGTGCTCTTGCCTGCGCCGGAACGGCCCGTTAGGAATGCCATTTCGCCGGCTTCGACACGGAAGCTCACGTTCGAGAGCGCCTCGCGTCCGTTCGGATAGCGCTTGCTCACTTTCTCGAAGGAGATCATGGGTGCGCGCTCTTGCCGTCCACCAGTGCGGCGGCGAAGGCTTGCGCATCGAATTCGCCGAAATCCTCGGGCGACTCGCCGATGCCGATGTAGCGTATCGGGAGCCCGAGCTTGCGCGCGATGGCGATCACGATGCCGCCTTTCGCCGTGCCATCCAGCTTGGTGATGACGAGCCCGGTGACGCCGACCGCTTCGTGGAACTGAACGGCCTGCGACAGGGCGTTCTGGCCCTGGTTCGCGTCGAGCACGAGCAGGACTTCGTGCGGTGCCGTGGGGTCCACGCGCTGCAGCACCCGCTTCACCTTCTTGAGCTCTTCCATGAGATGGGATTGGCTGTGCAGCCGGCCTGCGGTGTCCGCGATCATCACATCCATGCCCCGTCCGCGGGCGGCCTGCAGGGCATCGAAGACGACCGCGCCCGGGTCCGCGCCCGCCTGCTGGGCCGCGAACGCCGCGCCGGAGCGTTCTGCCCAGACATTCAACTGCTCCATCGCGGCGGCGCGGAACGTGTCGCCCGCGGCGAGCATGACGCTGCGGCCGGATTCGGCAAGACGGCGGGCGAGTTTGCCGATGGTGGTGGTCTTGCCGGAGCCATTCACGCCCACCACCAGAATCACGAAAGGCTTGCCGGCACCCGCTGGTGAGGCTCCGCGTGCGCTACCCGTCGGGGGAAGCACCAGCGGTTTCGCAACCGGAGTCAGAATTTCCTCGACCGCCGTGCGCAGCGCAGCGATGAGCGCCTCGACGTCCGCCAGCTCCTTGCGCGCTACGCGCTTGTTGAGACCCGAAAGGATGTGCTGCGTGGCTTCCACGCCCACGTCCGCCGTCAGCAGGCGCGTCTCCAGCTCTTCGAGCGCGGCCTCGTCGATGGCACGCCCGCGGAACAGGTTGCCGAGATCGTAGCTGAGCCAGGAGTCGCCGCGGTTGAGGCGGGCCCGGAGGCGTCCGAAGAAGCCCTGGCGTCCCTCTTTCTCCTGGCCGCCTGTGTCTTTCGCTTCGCGCGCCACTAGGTCAGGGCTGGACGACGGTGGGATCGGAGATGGCCACCACCGTGCCGCCGCTGGCGGCGAACGTGACGGCCTCGGTCTGCATCTCGATGGTGGTGTCCTGGCTCGAGGACGGATCGATGATGCTGCCATGATCCCCATAGACGAAATTCACGTAGCCCTGCGACACCGCGTTCGCGCCGGGCGTCGAGATGCGCGGCAGCCCGGCCGCGTCGATGAGCCGCTGCGTCGCCGAGTTCACGACCACCTGGTCGGAGGGCGAGGTCTGGCCGCCACCGAGGTCGCCGCCTCCCACCACCTGGAACAGCAGGGTGGGGCGGGCAGCCGCGGCCGCGGCGATGTAGTTCACCGGGTCACCGGCATCCACGATGGTTTGCAGGTCGCGCACGAACTGAGCATACAACGTCGAGCCTTGCGTGACTCCCTGCGCGGCGAGCGCTTGCAGGATCGTCGGGCCGAACGCAGGCGATTCGAGAATGGTGCGCGCCACGCCGCCGCCCGCCATCGCGAGCACGCTGGTCTGCACCTCGGAGGGTCCGGCCGTGGCGAGGAACACCGTGCCGACGATGCCGCCCAGCGAGTGGCCGACATAATGGATGCGCGTGGTGTCGATGTCTCCCGCCTGGTCCCCATCGAGATCCAGATCGCCGAGCGAGCGCACGAGCGCGAGCAGGTCCACGGCGCCCTGGCGCAGGTTGTCCCGCGAGACGATGGGATGCGGAAGGTTCACGAACTGCAGCCCCGAGCGGTCGATGATGCCGTCCGGCCCGGCCGCGAGTGTTTCGTTGTTCACCACGTCGAGGTTGAACGTGCGCTCGTTGCTCGCCTGATAGAAGGGGTTGGTCGTGTCCGTGATGCCGTGCATCGGCAGGTCGATCGACACCACCACGTAGCCCTGGCTCGCATAGGTGTCCGCGACGCCGATGGCGTCCAGCCGGTTGCGCGTGAGGCCGTGCTGGAAGATGAGCACGGGCCAGCCGTTCACCGGCTTCACGCCGGCGCTCGGCGAGCTGGCATTCGGCACGGTGACGAACACCGGAATCTGGATCGTCTCCGTGGCCACGGGCACCGGATTGAAGCGCGTCAGAAAAGTGCTGGTCGCATCGAGCGGTGAAGGCCCGCCATGCCACGCGGTGTCGAGTGGCGCCGTGGGATTCGCCTCGCTCGGCCGGGACAGATAGTAGGGAATGGTGAAAGTGCCGGCGTAGACGTTCGCGATGCCCGCCAGGCTCGGCTCGAGCGCAGAGGTGGGCAGCCCCGTGTTCTGCACGACGATGGGCTGGCCCGTGGTCGTCTGGCCGAGCACGTCCAGGGTGTCGTGCGTCGATTCGGTGGAGAAGCTGAAGGAGAGCACCACGGTGGCGGGATCGATGCCCAGCGCCTGCGCGATCTGCAGATGCGCGCCGGTGAGCTGGCAGATGCCGTTCATCGAAGTATTGGTGATGCTCGAGCAGCTCGGCAGCGCCGCCTTGATGGCGGCATAGTCGTCGTCCGCCGTCGCGGCACCGCCGCCCGCCTGGATCTCGTTCGTGAGGAGCACCAGGTAGCCGTTGTTCGTGGCGCCTGTGCTCGGCACGAGCGGCTTGAGCGGCGTGATCTCGAGGATGGTATTTCCCACGCTCGCATCTGCGGCGACGCCTACGCTCACATCGGCCGTAGCCGGATCCGTGCCGATGACCAATGGGCGCACGACGCCCGTCGTCGCTTTCGTGCCGTTGTCGATTTCCACCTGGATGACGCGCACCGATGTCGCAGTGAGCGAGTCCGGATCGATGGCGCCGCCGAAACGCGTGCGGATCGGCGCCGTGGTCGAGAAGCCGTCGAGTGAGTTGAGCCCCACCTGGTTCGGCGAGAGCGCGTTCGCGGGCTGGATGTTCAGCGTGCCGTCCGTGGAGCCGGCGAAATACAGGTCCGTCGGGAAGGGCAGCACGCCCTGCAGCGGCTGGAACAGCGCGGCCGTGGCCGCTGGCTGGGGGTTGTTGCCGCCCGGATTGCCGTTGCCGCTGGTAGGGTCCGTGTCACCGATATCGGGGCCGTTGGAGCTCGAGCAGGCCGCCAGGGTGAGGAGCGTCCCGGCGACGGCGATCGCGTTCAGCCTCTTCATGTGGAGCCTCCAGGATTCCTTGTTCATGCCGGGCTCGTTGGACCCAAGCTTGTGGAAGGCCGACTTCGACGGCACCCGTTGCGGCGGTGCCGATTCCGACGATGGAGTAGGGTACGCTTAAGGCCGGAAAGGTGGCAAGACGCGGGCGGCCCACTCTCGATGCGCACAGTACGACACGATGCCCGGCCGCGAGCCGTGGAGCGCGGCGCCGCATCCCGGCAGCTGCGCATCATCGGCGGCACGTGGCGTGGCCGGCGCTTCCGCTTTCCCGCGCTCGAGCAGATTCGCCCCACGCCCGATCGCGTGCGCGAGACCCTGTTCAACTGGCTGAGCCCGCGAGTGCAGCAGTCGCGCTGCCTGGACCTTTTCGCCGGCAGCGGCGCGCTGGGGCTGGAGGCATTGTCTCGAGGCGCAGCGCACGCGGTGTTTGTGGAGCAAGCCGCGGTTGCGGTGCGTGAGCTCGAGGCGCGGCTCACCGAATGGGGCGCGCGCAATTCGCAAGTGGTGAGGGCGGATGCGCTGCAGTTCCTGCGGGGCTCGAATGCTGCGCCCGAGGCGTTCGACATCGTGTTCCTGGACCCGCCATTCGCCGCAGATTTGCTGGCGCAGGCCGCTCGACTGCTGGAAAGCGGCGGCTGGCTGGCCGAGGACGCGCTCATTTATGTCGAGACGGCCGTGCACGGGGAGCTCCCGCAACTCCCGGCGGGGTGGCACGAGACCAAGGCGAAGCGGGCCGGCGAGGTCGGGTATCATCTCTACGAAAGAGGCGAGCGGGGAGGCGCTGCCACATGAAACGCAACGCCGTCTATCCCGGCACCTTCGATCCCATCACCAACGGGCACCATGACCTGCTGCGGCGCGCGGCCAGCATCTTCGACCGCGTGGTCGTCGCCATCGCCGCCAATCCCAGCAAGGCACCGCTGCTCACGCTCGAGAAACGGGTGGATCTCGCGAGGCAGGTGCTCGCGGACCTGAAGAACGTCGAGGTGATGGGCTACTCCGGCCTCACCGTGGATTTTGCGAAGCAGAACGGCTTGCAGGTGATCGTGCGCGGCCTGCGCGCCGTGTCGGACTTCGAGTTCGAGTTCCAGCTGGCCACGATGAGCCGGCATCTCTCGCCGAACATCGAGACGGTGTTCCTCACGCCGCACGAGCCGTTCTCGTTCATCTCTTCGACGCTCGTGCGGGAGATCGCGGTGCTCGGTGGCAACGTGCACGAGTTCGTCCACCCGATCGTGGAGACGGAGCTGAAGAAGCACAAGCGCAAATGATGTCCGGGAAGCGCTTCGCGCGCGGCGTATTCCTGCCGCTGCTGTGGGTCATCTGCGTCTCCGCCGTCGCGGCGGAGCGGGAGCCGGGCAAGGCGGCCATCGCGAGCGCGCATCCGCTCGCCTCGCAGGCCGGACAGGAAATCCTGGAGAAAGGCGGCAACGCATTCGACGCAGCGGTCGCGGTGGCCGCGGCGCTGTCGGTGGTCGAGCCCAATGCTTCCGGCCTCGGTGGTGGCGGCTTCTTCCTGCTGCATCGCGCGAGTGATGGCCTCGATACCATGGTCGATGCGCGCGAGAAGGCGCCCGCGGCCTCGAAGCGCGACATGTACCTGGACGCGCAAGGCAAGCCGGTGCCGAAGCTCTCCACGCAGAGCGCGCTGGCGGCCGGCATCCCCGGCGAGCCCGCCGGCCTCGCGCTGGTGGCGGAGAAATACGGCAAGCTGCCGCTCAAAGTCTCCCTGCAGCCCGCCATCCGGCTCGCGCGCGAAGGCTTCGCGGTGTATCCGCGGCTGCTCGGGGGGCTCAAGTACAAGCAGGAGGCGTTCAGGAAATCGCCCGAGCTCGCCCGTATCTTCCTGAAGAACGGCGAAGTGCCGCCGCTCGGCTACGTCGTCAAACAGCCCGAGCTCGCGCGTACGTATCAGCTGCTGGCCGACAAAGGCATGCGTGCGTACTACCAGGGCGAGTTCGCGCGCAAGCTGGCGGGCGAGGTTCGAAAGCTCGGCGGCATCTGGACGGAGCAGGATCTGGCGGACTATCGGGCCGTGGAGCGTGCGCCGATCATCGGCCACTATCGTGGGGCGCGGATCGTGTCCGCTTCGCCGCCGGCCTCGGGCGGCATCGCGCTGGTGGACGCTCTCAACATCCTCGAGGGCTACGATCTCGGCAAGCTCGATGCCGTTACGCGCAAGCACGCGGTAGTCGAAGCGATGCGGCGCGCGCATCGGGACCGGGCCATCTATCTCGGCGACCCGGACTTCGTGAAGATTCCCGTGGAGATGCTCACGAGCCCGCTGTATGCGGATGGCCAGCGCACCTCGCTGCGCCTGGATCGCGCCACGCCGAGCGAGATGCTTCCGAGCGCGGCGATGGAAGCGCAGCAGGGTGCGCACACCACGCACTTCTCGATTCTCGATCGCGACGGCAATCGCGCGGCAGTCACCATCACGCTGAATCTCTGGTTCGGCTCGGGGCTCGTGATTCCGGGCACCGGCATCCTGCTCAACAACCAGATGGATGATTTCTCGATCAAGGCGGGCACGCCGAACGCGTATCAGCTCATCGGCGCCGAGGCCAATGCCATCGCTCCCGGCAAGCGGCCTTTGTCTTCGTCCACGCCCACGTTCGTGGAATCGCCGCGCGGACTGATGATCGCCGGCTCGCCGGGCGGCAGCTACATCATCGGCATGGTGTTGCTCGCCACGCTCGATTTCATGGATGGCAAGGCGGCGAAGGAAATCGTGAGCGCGCCGCGATTCCATCATCAGTATTCACCGGACGTCATCACTTACGAGCGGGATGCGTTCTCCGACGCGGAGAAGGCGGCGCTCGCTGCGCGCGGCCACCAGCTGCGGGAAGGCGATCGGTGGGGCAACCTGCAGGTGGTGACGTGGGATTACGCGAGCGGCAAGGTGGAAGCGGCCGCCGACCCGCGTGGAGATGGGGAAGGGCTGGTGTACTGATTCCGTAGTCAGCGGCGCTGCCGCAGATCCGGTGTGACGATGCGATTCAGAGCCCGACGATCTCTCCCAGCCGCCCGTACGCCCGCGGATCCGTCAACGCGACGAACGCCAGCCCGGTGAGCGCGCCGCCGAAATGCGCGTCGTGATTGATGCGCCCGCGGTTCTGGCGCGACGACCAGTAGCTGTAGATGAGATAGCCCACCGCGAACAGCGGCGCCGGGATGGGCAGCGGGATCGGGATGATGTACAAGCTCTGGTCCGGGAAATACACGATGGACGCGAACAGCACCGCGAGGATGGCGCCCGAAGCGCCGAGCGAAGCGTACTGAGGATCGTTGCGGTGCTTCACGTACGTGCCCACCTCGCTCAGCACCATGCCGATGAAATACAGCGCGGCGAAGCGCACCGGCCCGATGTAGCGCTCGAGCGGAAACGCGAACGCCCAGAACGTGATCATGTTGAAGATCAGGTGCCCGAGGTCGGCGTGCACGAAGCCGCTGGTGATGAGGCGGTGATACTCCCCATTTCGTATGAGGTAGTACGGCCTCAACAGCGAACGGTGGATCAGGTTCGGCGCGGCGAACAGGCCGAGCAGGCTCACCCCGATGGTGACCACGAAGATGACTAACGCGGCGCCGACCGATATGGAGCCCATGACCCGAGATCTCCCGCACTGACGATTTGATCCCCGCGCGCTTTATCTCACACGCGCGTGGGGCTGTCGAAGCGCACGCCGCCCCCCGGTCTATCCACCGCCCGCCTGCACCAGCGCCCGTCCGCGCTCCTCCTTCGAAGGCGGCACCCACTGGTACAGCCAGGTCTCGGAGAGCACCTTGCCGCCGCTGCGCAGGAACAGGCGCAGGTCGATGGGCTCCAGGCTGTCATCCATGGGCTTGATGTCGAACATGGCGCGATAGCCTTTGACATCGCCGCCGACGATCGGCCGCGCCGAGGTGATCTCCACGGCACCGCGCGAAGCGGAGATGACCGGCTCCACCTGCGCATTCTGCGGCAGGTTCGCCAGCTCGCCGCCGGAGAAGTCCACCGCGAATCTCCAGGAGAAATAGCGGCGCTTCTGCCCCACGATGCCGCCGAGGCCGGTGCGGGTCGCCACGGTGGCAGCGAGCGGTGGGGTGAAGTCCATCTTGACGCCCCAGTACATGCGATAGCCGTACAGCAGCTCATCGCCCGGCTTCGCCGGCGTCGCGGGATTCCAGAAGGCCACGATGTTGTCGTTGGTCTCGTCGGGCGTCGGCAGCTCGACGAGCTGCACGTCGCCCTTGCCCCAGCCGGCCTTCGGCTCGATCCAGAGGCTGGGGCGGCGCTCGTAGAACACGCCGTCGTCCTCGTAGCTCGCGAAGTTGCGATCCCGCTGCAGCAGCCCGAAGCCGTGGGGATTCTCGTCCAGGAAAGTGTTCACGCGCACGCCGACGGGATTGTAGAGCGGGCGCCAGATCCACTCGCCCGCGCCGGTGTTCATGAAGAGCCCGTCGGAATCGTGGATCTCGGGGCGCCAGTCGTAGGCGAGCCGCCGGTCGTTCTCGCCGTGCTGGAACATGCTGGTGAGCGGGGCGATGCCCAGCCTCTGGATCGGCTTGCGTGGATAGAGCGCAGCGTCGACTTCCATGAGCATGGGCGTACCGGGGGTGACGGCAAATCGATACGCGCCGGTGACGCTCGGCGAATCCAGCAGTGCGTAAAGAACCAGTGTCCTTGAATTTTCCGCGGGCCGCTCGAACCACCAGGCGCAGAAGCGCGGAAACTCCTCGGGGCCGTCGACGGCCGTATCGATGGCCAGGCCCCGCGCGGAGAGGCCATATTGGCGCGTGTCGTCGCTGATGGCGCGGAAATAGCTGGCGCCGAGCACGGCCATCGCGTCGTCGCTCCAGTTCGGCGCCGCCATGATGCGGAAGCCCGCGAACCCCAGGTCCTTGCGGAGCTGGCGCGCCTGCACGCCGCTCTTGCCGAAGTCGAACAGGTTCGGCCGGTAGGCGATCTCACGCGCCTGGCCTTCGACCACCTCGTACAGGTGGACCGGCTCCTTGAACCCGCGGCCGAGATGGAAGTAGCCGACGCGGAAGTGCGTGGGCTGGTCCGCCCACAGCGCATGATCACGCCGGAAATGGATCGCCTGATAGTCGTCGTACGAAAGATCGATGAGCGATTGCGGCGCGAGCTTCTCAGGTGGCCGGTAAGGCGTGGATGCCAGCATGCGGGCCTGACCCTTGAGCGCGGCGTAGTCGAAGGCCTGCGCGGGCCCCATGGTGGCGGCTTTGCGCGGCGCGGCCGTGGCCATCGCACTGGCGGCAAGGCCGATCGTCAGCAGGCCCGAGAGCAGGAAGATTCGTTTCGGGAGGTGGCAGGTCATTTCATTCTTGAAGCTGTGCGCAGAAGCGTTGCGCGGGCGCGATGATGCCGTGTCACCCACGTGTTCGCCAAGCGCGGCAGCCTCGTGCGGAAGTTTTCACGCGCGTTTTGCGCGGCGATTACACCGGTTATCTGGCTGCGCGAGATCGTTTGATCGTCGATCTTCGGCGATTGCGTCCTTGCAGGTCACGCTGCACACTTCGCGCCATCGATCAACAAGGATGAACCATGAGCTCAATGGAAGAACTGCGCGAGGCCATCGTCCGACTCGACCCGGCTCATCGGGCCACGCTGATGGCGTGGCTCGAGAGCCTGGACTTTTCCCTCGATGAGGTTCGCGAGCCGGCTGCGGCCTATCAAGTCACGCCACAGCCGATCTCGGTGGACGAGTATCTGAGCCTCGAGGAGACGGCGACGGTTCGCCACGAATACGTGGCCGGGCAGATCTTCGCGATGACGGGCACGACGCTGCGCCACAACGTCATCATCCAGAACCTCGTGCTCGCGCTTTCGCCGCGGCTTGCCGGCGGCCCTTGCCGAGCGTTCTTTACCGACATCAAGGTGCGACTGAAAGTCGATCGGGCCGACATCTTCTACTACCCGGATTTGCTCGTAGCCTGCGGGAAGCTGGATCTGGACGCCGTGTATCTGAGCGAGCCGAAGGTCGTGGTGGAAGTGCTGTCATCCTCCACGGAGGCGATTGATCGACGGGAAAAGGCGCTGAACTACCGGCAGGCCGAATCGCTGGAAGAATACGTGTTGATCGCTCAGCGGGCGCCGGAAGTGATCATCTACCGGCGACGTGACGGCTGGAGCGGGCATCGCGCCACGAATATCTCGCAAGCCGTGGAATTCGAATCAGTGAAGGAGGCGTTGACCCTGACAGAGATATATCGGGGTGTTTTCGCGTAACGGGCGACGCTTTTGCGGAAGCGGGCATCGGCTCGCCACGTTCGCAGCTATCCGCGCGCGGGCGGGGAGATCTGCTTCCCGCGCGCCTCATAAGCCTGTTCGCGCCGATCCGCATCGCCTTGAAAGAGGTCGTCCTGCGGCAATTTGAGCTGTTTCGCCAGCCGCTCGAGCGTCGCGTCGTTCCTTTCCAGTGAGCCATCCGCAAGGATGTGCGTGATGGAGGCGCCGGTTCTCTCGGCTTCCCGCCCCACGAGCAAGGTGCGGTGACAATCCACCGGCTCCCGTTCCGCGCACATCATGGCCACGTGCCGCGAGCGCGCCAGCGAAAGCAGCTCCTCGATCCCCCGTTTGAACGGCGCCGAGGTCGCGAGCCTTGCGTAGCTCACCTTCCCGCCTTCGAAGTGCGCCGGGTCCTTGCTGCGCGCACCCAGCTCATCGCCCAGGAACACATAGCGGATGCCGGTTTCCTTCAGGCTTGCCTCGAGCCTGCCTCGATTGAACTGCGGGTTGAACCGGCTGAACGGCGTCGAGCGCACGTCCGCCAGCACCTCGATGCCGTGCCGAGTGAGCAGCCCGATGAACCGCTCGATGGGATGATTCGAATGTCCCACGGTGAACAGAGCAAGCGGCTCGCTCACGGCGTTACCGGACTGCAACACGCCGAGTACAGCCAGCGGAGTGCCAGCACGGCCAGCCAGATGGTACCGACGAGCACGCCAAGCGTTCCCAGCAGCACTGCAAGCAGCGAAGCGGTGCTTGAGCGATGTGTCTGGTGCGGCTGCACGAGCCAGCGCTCGAGCAGCACGCGGTTGCGCACGTGCGCCTTGAACGCGAAGTCGAACAGATCGCCGAGCAGCGGGATCGCGCCGATGAGCGCATCCAGACCGAGGTTCATGAGCATCCGCAGCTGCACCGCCATCGGCGCGCCGAGCTGCCTCGCCACGAGGATTCCGTACAGGCCGACGATCGCGCCCGCCAGGTCGCCGGCGCCCGGAATCAGGCCGATGATCGCATCGATGCCGAACCGCCAGCTCGTGCCGGGGATGCGGAAGGCCTGATCGAACAGCTGCGCCAGCAGCGTATAGCGCGTCAGTGCCTTCGATTCCCGCTCGCCGATGCCGCTTCGCTTCATTTCTGGCAGCTGGGGCAATAGTAAGTGGAGCGCTGCCCCTGCGTGATCTGGCGGATCGGCGTGCGGCAGCGTCGGCAAGGCTTGCCGGCGCGCTCGTACACATAGAGTTTCTGCCGGAAATAGCCGGGATTCCCATCGACGCCCACGTAGTCCCTGAGTGTGGTGCCACCAGTACGGATCGCCAGTGACAGCACTGTCCGGATGGCGCGCACCAGCTTCGCGGCTTCCTCCCTCGAAAGGCTTCGTGCCTGCCGCCGCGGCCGTATGCGCGCGCGGAACAGCGCTTCGCTCGCGTAAATGTTCCCGACGCCCACGACCAGCGTGCTGTTCATGATGAGCTGCTTGATCGCGACGCCGCGCCGTCGCGTGACCTTGAACAGATAGTCCGTATCGAAAGCTTCGTCGAACGGCTCCGGCGCGAGCCGCTTGAGCAGCGGATGCGCCGTGACCGGATCGGTCGTGTAATGCAGGCTGCCGAAACGACGCGGATCGTTGAAGCGCAACGTATTGCCCGAATCCAGCACCAGGTCGAAGTGATCGTGCGTGATGCGCGGCGTCGCCGAAGGCAGCACGCGCAGGCTTCCGGACATGCCGAGGTGCAGCAGCAGCGTGCCGCTCTCGAGCTCGATCAAAAGATATTTGGCACGCCGGCCCGCGACGCGGATGCGCTGCCCCGCGAGCAGCGCCGGCAGGGAATCCGGCACGCGCCAGCGCAGGCGCGGCTCATGCAGAGCCAGTTGCACGATGCGCCGGCCGACGACGTGCGGCTCGACGCCACGGCGAGTGGTCTCGACTTCGGGGAGCTCGGGCATGGGGCAAGGCTATCACCATGCCCGGCGTCGCAGCCCCGGCGCCTGCTCAGGCGCGCGAGGCTGCCCGCAAAAGCAAAAGCCCGACGCGAGGGTCGGGCTTTGCGGCGTGCACGGATTCCCGGCCCGCGCTACTTGATCTTGGCTTCCTTGTAAGCCACGTGCTTGCGCGCGACGGGATCGAACTTGCGCACTTCCATCTTGTCCGGGTGCAGGCGCTTGTTCTTGGTGGTGACGTAGAAGTGACCGGTGCCGGCCGAGGAGAGCAGCTTGATCTTGTCGCGCATGGCTCAGATCCTCACGCCCTGCTCGCGCAGCTTCGCCACCACGGCGTCGATGCCGTTCTTCTCGATGGTGCGCAGGCCACGCGTGCTGATGCGCAGGCTCACCCAGCGCTTCTCGCCCTCGAGCCAGAACCGCTGCGTGTGCAGGTTCGGCAGAAAGCGCCGGCGGCGCTTGTTGTTGGCGTGCGAGACGCGGTTACCGACGGCCGGGCGCTTCCCGGTGATTTCGCAGACGCGGGACATACTACGTAACCTTGAAGAATCAATGACTTGGTGCAGCCGCGAGGGGCCTTGGGGCCCTGCGGGGCTGGGCTTTATACCAGCCGGCCGGCCTGCCGGCAACTTCAGAGCAGCCCGTGCTCGGTGAAGGAATAGCAGTGGCCATCGCCCACGATCACGTGGTCCAGCACCCGGACGTCCACCATCGCCAGGGCATCTTTCAGCCTCTGCGTGATCAGCCGGTCCGCCTGGCTGGGATCCACCACCCCGGAAGGGTGGTTGTGAGCCAGGATCACCGCGGCCGCGTTCCGCGCCAGCGCTGCCTTGACCACCTCCCGCGGGTGCACGCTCGTGCCGTCCAGGGTGCCACGGAACATCTCCTCGAAGGCGATGAGCCGGTGGCGGTTATCGAGGTGCAGGCAGCAGAACACCTCGAAGGGCCGGTCGCGCAGCTGGGCGAGCAGGAAAGCCCGGGTGAGGTCCGGCGCCGTGAGGGCCGATCCCAGCCGGAGCGTCTCGCGGTAGTGCCGTCGGGCAAGCTCCAGCGAGGCCTGCAGCACGCTGTAGCGGGCCAGCCCGACCCCGTTCTGCCGGAGGCACCGGGCACGCTCGCTGGTGAGCAGATCCCGCAGAGAGCCGAACTCTTTCAGCAGGTCGCGCGCCAGCTCCACGGCTGAGCCCTGACGGGTGCCCGAGCCCAGCAGCACGGCAAGCAGCTCTGCGTCGGAAAGGGCGAAGGCCCCTCGCTCCAGCAGCTTCTCTCGCGGCCTTTCGGCCTTGGGCCAGTCTCGGATGGTCATCGGCGCCCTTCCCTGGGGCGGCCACTATGGCGCCGGGAAGGGCTTCATGCCCAGACGGGAATCTGCTGCGAATCACAAGATATGACGCTTGTGCGTCAGGCGTTTGCGCGGTTCCGAAAGCCGGCCGGATAATCAGCCCCATGCAAGGCAAGCGCATCCTGCTCGGCGTCACCGGCGGCATCGCCGCGTACAAGAGCGCAGATCTCGTCCGCCGGCTCATCGAGCGCGGCGCCGAGGTGCGCGTGGTGATGACCGCGGCAGCGCGGGAATTCGTCACGCCGCTCACCTTTCAGGCGCTTTCGGGACAGCCCGTCCGTACCGACTTGTTTGATTCCGCGGCGGAAGCCGCCATGGGGCACATCGAGCTCGCGCGTTGGGCGAACCTGGTGCTCGTCGCACCGGCCAGCGCCAGCTTCCTCGCGCGCCTGGCCATGGGGCAGGCCGACGATCTGCTGGCCACACTCTGTCTCGCCACGGAAGCGCCCATTGCGGTCGCGCCCGCGATGAATCGCGTGATGTGGGGGAACGCTGCGACGCAGGCCAATGTCGCCACGCTCAAACAGCGTGGCGTGCACATCCTTGGACCGGGCGAAGGCGGTCAGGCGTGTGGAGAAGTCGGCGCCGGGCGCATGCTCGAGCCGCTCGAGCTCGCGGATCGCGCCGCGATACTCGTACAGACGGGCGGTCCACTGCAGGGCAAGCGCGTGCTGATCACTGCAGGGCCGACGCGAGAGCGCATCGACCCGGTTCGCTTCATCAGCAATCGCAGTTCGGGAAAGATGGGCTTCGCGGTGGCGCAGGCCGCGCGTGAAGCGGGTGCGGAAGTCACGCTCATCAGCGGCCCGGTGTCGCTGTGTACGCCCGCCGGCGTGCGGCGCATCAACGTCGAGAGCGCGGCGGACATGCTGGACAAAGTGATGAGCGAAGTCGGCGGCGCCGACATCTTCATCTCCACGGCGGCGGTGGCGGACTATCGGCCCGCACAGCCCGCGGACCAGAAGATCAAGAAGCACTCGGATCGGCTGGATCTCGAGATGCAGCGCACGGTGGACATCGTCGGCACCGTGGCCGCGCGAGCCGAGCGGCCATTCGTGGTGGGCTTCGCCGCCGAGACGGAAGCTGTCGAGCAGCATGCGCGTGGCAAGCTGCTCAAGAAGAACCTGGACATGATCGCTGCCAACGAGGTGGGCGACGACAAGGTGTTCGAGTGCGACGACAATCATCTCGTCGTGCTCTGGCGCAGCGGCCGCCGTGATCTCGGGCACGGTAACAAAGCCGCGCTCGCACGCGACCTGGTCGCACTCATCGTCGAAGTGCACGCCGAGCGCAACGCCGCGAGCCAGCGAGGCTCGGCGCTCGCGTAGACTTCTTCCGCGGCCGTACGGTCGCGACACCTTCCAGGGGAACGATGAACAACGCCAAACGCCGCGGCCTGAAGGTGCGGATTCTCGATCCGCGCGTCGGCAAGGAATTCCCGCTGCCTGCCTATGCCACCAGCGGTTCTGCCGGCATGGACCTGCGGGCCTGCCTCGATGCGCCCGTGGTGCTCGAGCCTGGCCGGGCGGAGCTGATCCCGACGGGGCTCGCGATCTACGTGGAAGACCCGGGCTATGCCGCCGTGATCCTTCCGCGCTCCGGTCTTGGTCACAAGCACGGCGTGGTGCTCGGCAATCTCGTGGGGCTCATCGACTCGGACTACCAGGGCCAGCTCATGGTGTCCTGCTGGAACCGCGGTCGCGAGCCATTCACGATGAATCCCGGCGAGCGCATCGCCCAGCTGGTCGTCGTGCCGGTGGCGCAGGTGGAGCTGGAAGTGGTGGAGGACTTTGCCGCCACGGCGCGCGGGGCCGGCGGCTTCGGGCACTCCGGCCGCGGCTAGCGCGAGGTGCGCACCGTGCGCAGTTGCTTGTAGCGCTCGATGTCCGCCTGGAACTGCTTGCGCATCGCGGACTGCTCGTCGTCCTTGGCCGCCAGCGCATTGTTCTGCGTCTTCATCTCGTTGAGCGTGCGCACCAGGTCTTCGGCCAGGTCGTCCGGCATGCGCCGCGCCTCGGCGCGCGGGTTGTAAGGCTTGAACAGCAGCGCGCGCGACTGGAGCAGGCCCAGGCGCGAGTGCAGGTTCTCGACGTACTGCTCCGCGGCGGTCCGCTGCGCATCGATGGTGGCCAGGCGCTCGTCGCGCAGCCGCTCGATGTCGGCAACCGAGGTGTAGGTGGTGAGCAGAAACGAGTCGTGCTGCTTCTGCCGCAGCAGCTCCTGCTGCCGGCGTTCTTCCTCGGCGAGCTGCTCCGGTGTCTTCTGCGCTTCCCGCCTGCCGATCTGCACGCCCTGGCTGTTGAGGATGGTGCTCTCGCGCTGCGAGTACTGCGGGGGAACGCTGTCGCCGTAGTGGACCACGCCCTTGTCGTCCACCCAGCGGTAAGTGGTG